>NZ_JBOHGA010000089.1:0-23981 GCF_050699915.1 Actinophytocola sp. | reverse complement strand
GCCCGCGCCGGTCGGGCCCGCGGCACCGGGCGAACCGCCGGCTCCCACCGCGCCACAGGAACCGGGCGAGCCGCCCGCGCCGAAGGATTGACCTCCACCTAGGTCGAGGTTGCACGCTGGGGTCATGCGTGCGGTGTGGATGACGGAGTTCGGCGGGCCGGAGGTGCTCGTCGCGCGGGAGGAGCCCGACCCGGAGGCCGGGCCGGGACAGGCGTTGGTCGACGTGGCCTACGCGAACATCACGTTCGTCGAGACGCAGGTACGGGCCGGGCGCGGGCCGTTCCCGGTGACGCCGCCGGTGGTCCCCGGCAACGGCGTGGGCGGCGTGGTCGCCGCGGTCGGCGACGGCGTCGATCCCGGGTTGGTCGGCACCACGGTGGTCAGTGCGACCGGCGGCTCGGGCGGCTACGCGTCGCGGGTCGCGGTCGACGCCGCCGGCGTGCTCCCGGTGCCGGCGGGCGTCGCGCTCGACGCGGCGACCGCGCTGCTCGCGGACGGGCGTACGGCGACCCTGCTCGTCGCCACGGCGGAGCCGAAACCGGGCGAGCGCGTGCTCGTCGAGGCGGCCGCCGGCGGGGTCGGCAGCCTGCTCGTGCAGCTGGTGAAGGCGGCCGGCGCGCACGTCGTGGCCGCGGCCGGCGGGACCCGAAAGCTCGCCGTCGCCCGGGAGCTCGGCGCCGACGAGGTCGTGGACTACCGGTCGCCGGGCTGGGCGGAGCGAGTCGGCGCGGTCGACGTCGTGCTCGACGGAGTCGGCGGGGACGTCAGCCGGGCGGCGTTCGAGCTGCTCCCCCGCGGCGGCCGGATGTTGAGCTACGGGCTGGCGAGTGGCGGCTGGAGCCCGGTCACGCCGGAGGAGGCGGCCGAGCGGGGAGTCACGCTGCTGCGTACCGACGCGACGCCCGAGGAGATGCGCGGTCACACCGAGAGCGCGCTGGCCGAGGCGGCTGCGGGGCGGCTGCGACCGTTGATCGGGCAGCGCTTTCCGCTCGACCGGGCGGCCGACGCGCATGCCGCGATCGAGTCGCGCGCCACGGTCGGCAAGACCCTGCTGGAGGTCGATCCCCCGGCGTAGACCCGTATCGTCGGGCCATGGCCGTTCACATCACTCGCGTGTACACCAAGGTCGGCGACGACGGCACCACCGCGCTCGGCGACGGGCACCGGGTGCCCAAGACCGACCCTCGGCTGGCGGCGTACGCCGACGTGGACGAGGCCAACGCGGCGATCGGCGTCGCGGTCTCGATGGGCGGGCTGCCCGAGGAGATCGTCGAGGTGCTGCGCGGGGTGCAGAACGACCTGTTCGACGTCGGCGCCGACCTGTGCGCGCCGGTCGTGCCGGACCCGAAGTACCCGCCGCTGCGAATCACCGAGCCCTACGTCGAGCGGCTCGAGGGCTGGTGCGACGACTTCAACGCCCGGGTGCCGAAGCTGAGCTCGTTCATCCTGCCGGGCGGCACCGCGGGCGCGGCCCTGCTGCATGTGGCTCGCACGGTCACCCGGCGCGCGGAGCGCAGCGGGTGGCGGCTCGTCGAGGCCGATGCCGAGCGCACGAACACGCTGGCCGTGAAGTACCTGAACCGCCTGTCCGACCTGCTGTTCGTGCTGTCCCGGGTGGCCAACCCGGACGGCGACGTGCTGTGGGCACCCGGCGGCGGGCGCTGAGCGGGCGCACAGGAACCGCACAGGCGCCGCAAAGCCGCCCCGGGCACGATCGAACCGACGACAAGGAAAGGTTCGACATGCACGACCACGACCGGGGCCTCGAGTTCGACCTCGCGACCCTGCGCAGCAGACGCAACGTCCTGGCCCTCTTCGGCGGCGCGAGCCTGGCCGTGCTCGCGGGCTGCGGCACGGGATCCGACGCGGCACCGACCCCGACGAGCACCGCGGGTACGACGGGCGGAGGCGCGGGCACGACGGCGGCCGGGTCGCTCGAGGAGATCCCCGAGGAGACCGCCGGTCCGTTCCCCGGCGACGGCTCGAACGGGCCCAACGTGCTCACCGAGAGCGGCATCGTCCGCTCCGACATCCGGACGAGCTTCGGCGACGCGAGCGGGACGGCCGACGGCGTGCCGCTGCGCTTCGAGCTGACCGTCGTCGAGGCGGACACCGGCGCCCCGCTGGCCGGCGCGGCGGTCTACCTGTGGCACTGCGACCGCGACGGCGCCTACTCGCTGTACTCCGACGCGGCCGCGGACCAGAACTACCTGCGCGGCGTGCAGGAGGCCGACGAGGCCGGGAAACTGGCGTTCAGCAGCATCTTCCCGGCCGCCTACTCCGGGCGGTGGCCGCACGCGCACTTCGAGGTCTACCGGAGCCTCGGCGACGCCACGTCCGCCGGCGCGAAGCTGACCACCTCACAGCTCGCGCTCCCCCAGGACGTCTGCGAGGCGGTGTACGCCACCGACGGCTACGACCAGAGCGTGCGCAACCTCGCGGGGACCTCGCTGGAGCGCGACAACGTGTTCAGCGACGGCTGGGACACCCAGCTCGCCGAGGTCACCGGTGACGTCACCACCGGCTACCTGGCCACGCTGACCGTGCCCGTGTAGGCGCGATTACTGCGAACGGCCCGTTCCGTCTGGCCGGATGTGGGTAGCACTCCGCCATGTCAACCAGGACTCAGGCGACGACGCGTGCGAAGAACAGCACGACATTCCAGGTGTTGGGCCGCGGCGGGATGGTCTGCTATGGCGTGGTCCACCTGCTCGTGGCGTACCTGGCAGTGCGGGTGGCGGTCGGCGACGGCGGCCAGCAGGCCGACCAGCGCGGAGCCGTCCAGGAGGTCGGCTCGACCGGGATCGGCGGGTTCCTGCTGTGGGTGTTGGCGATCGGCCTGTTCGCCTTCGGTGCCTGGCAGCTGCTGCTCGCGGCGACGGGCTATCACTGGATCGGCAAGAAGGGCAAGCGCACCCGCAAGCGGATCGGCGCCGCGGTCCGGGCCGCGATCGGGATCTCGCTCGGCGTCACGGCCGTGTCGTACGCTTCCGGGTCGGGTGGCACCGGGTCGGGCAACGAGCAGCAGCAGACGCTGACCGCGAAGCTGCTCGCCCTGCCGGCCGGCCCGTACATCGTGGCCGCGCTGGCACTCGCCGTCATCGGGTACGGGCTGCACGACGTGTCGAAGGGGTTTCGCAAGTCGTTCCTGCGCGACCTCGACCTGACCGACCTACCGGCCGGCACACAGCAGTGGGTGCGGCGGTTGGGAGTGCTCGGCTACCTCGCGAAGGGCGTCACGTTCGGCATCGTTGGAGTGCTGATCGGCATCGCGGCCCTGACCCACGACCCGAAGGAGGCCGGCGGCCTGGACGCGGCGCTGCGCACGCTCGCGGCCCAACCGTTCGGGACGGCGCTGCTGATCGCGGTGGCGCTGGGCCTGGCCGCCTTCGGCGTCTACTGCTTCGCGGCCGCCAAGGCGCACAAGACCTAGGAGACAGTGCCAGGAGACCGAGCTAGGAGACCCAGGGCAGGCGGCCCGGCGGGGCGGACTCCAGCCAGGAGAGGAAGCCCGTCAGCGCGTCCGGGCTCATCGCGATCTCCATCTCCGGTTCGATCGTCGCGCCCTGGGGGTCGGTGAAGCGGAGCACCCGGGTGCCCGGCGGCATACCGTACAGCTCGGCGCCCGACGGGTCGCGGCGGTCGGCGATCTCCAGGCCGCTGCGGTGCAGCACGCGGTCCGGACCCGGTCGCAGGCTCAGCACGCGGAACCAGACGAACTCGTCCCCGTGGTAGCGGCCGACCCCGAGATGCCAGCCCTTGCCCGTCGGGTCCAGGCGGGTGCGCAGCGCGGCGTGCACGCCGCCCGAACGCAACGCGCGCAGCCTACGCAGAGTGAGATATCCGAGCACGCCCAGACCCAGTACGAGGACCGCTCCGACTACGACGCTGATGTCCACGGCCCGCTCCCGGCCTCAGCCCAACGGCCCTGTGGCGTGGGATCCGCGGACGGCGCCGGCACAAACGCCCAGCCAGGTGAGTGGCGCGACCGTGACCAGCTCGAGAGACACGCCGCACCTCCTCGTCCGGGGCATCGATCCGGGGGCTCTCGCAGTGTAATTGGTCTGTCGACGACGTCACCACTCAGGCCGCTCTTCACGTCGGTGGGCCACGTCACCCGGCCCGTCTGTCCGAAGTGGACCGAAACGACGACGCCCCCGGCGGGTGCCGGGGGCGTCGGTCGTGGAATCGCTGGTCAGACCGCCGAATGGCCGGCCGCACGCAACTGGGCGCGGCCCCGGTTGCGCACTTCCTCGTCCTCGCTCTGGAAGTCGCGTTGCGCCTGCTCGACGTCGACCTCCTCGGCCGGTTCGGCCGACTCCGCCAAGATCGTCACACCCTGCTCCGTAACGGACAGGAACCCGCCGTGGACGGCGGCGCGGAACTCCTCACCGTCCGCCGAGTCGATCCGGACCATCTCGCCCTCGATGATCTCGGCGACCAGCGGGACGTGCCGCGGCAGGATGCCGATCTCGCCGGCCGTGGTCCGGGCGAACACGAACGTGGCCTGCCCTTCCCAGAGCAGCCGGTCCGGCGCGACCAGCTCGACGCGCATGTCAGCCACGTGGGTCTCCTTCGCTGCGGCGGTCCGGCGTCACTTCTTGGTGAGCTCGTTGTACTTGCGGTCGAGGTCCTCGAGCCCGCCGATCAGGAAGAACGCCTGCTCCGGATAGTGGTCGAAGTCGCCCTTGGTGAGCTTGTCGAACGCCTCGATGGTCTCCTTGAGCGGCACGGTCGAACCCGGCTGCCCGGTGAACTGCTCCGCCGCCATCATGTTCTGCGACAGGAACCGCTCGATCCGCCGCGCCCGGCCGACCAGCTGCTTGTCCTCTTCGGACAGCTCGTCGATACCGAGGATCGCGATGATGTCCTGCAGGTCCTGGTAGCGCTGGAGAATCCGGATGACCTCCTGCGCGACCGCGTAGTGCTCGTCGCCGACGATGGCCGGGTCGAGGATGGTCGAGCTGGACGCCAGCGGGTCCACCGCCGGGAAGATGCCCTTGGAGAACACTGCCCGGGAAAGCTCCGTGGTGGCGTCCAGGTGGGCGAACGTGGTGGCGGGCGCGGGGTCGGTGTAGTCGTCCGCGGGCACGTAGATCGCCTGCATCGAGGTGATCGACCGGCCCTTGGTCGAGGTGATCCGCTCCTGCAGCTCGCCCATCTCGTCGGCCAGGGTCGGCTGGTAGCCCACCGCGGACGGCATGCGGCCGAGCAGCGTGGAGACCTCGGAGCCGGCCTGGGTGAACCGGAAGATGTTGTCGATGAACAGAAGGACGTCCACGCCCTTCTCGTCCCGGAACCACTCCGCCATGGTCAGCGCGGACAGCGCGACCCGCATGCGGGTGCCCGGCGGCTCGTCCATCTGCCCGAACACCAGCGCGGTGTCCTTGAGGACGTTCGCCTCCTGCAGCTCCAGCCACAGGTCGTTGCCCTCACGGGTGCGCTCGCCGACGCCGGCGAACACCGACGTGCCACCGAAGTTGCGGGCGATGCGGTTGATCATCTCCTGGATGAGCACCGTCTTGCCCACGCCGGCGCCGCCGAACAGGCCGATCTTGCCACCGCGCACGTACGGGGTGAGCAGGTCGACGACCTTCAGGCCGGTCTCCAGCATCTCGGTGCGGCCCTCGAGCTGGTCGAACGGCGGCGCCGGGCGGTGGATGCCCCAGTGCGTGAGGTCCTTGCCGTAGCCGGGCTCGTCGAGGCACTCGCCGAGCGCGTTGAACACGTGGCCCTTGACCTCGTCGCCGATCGGCACGGAGATCGGCTTGCCGGTGCTGACGACCTCCTTGCCGCGCACCAGACCATCGGTGGGCTGCATGGAGATCGTGCGCACGACGTTGTCGCCGAGGTGCTGGGCGACCTCGAGGGTCAGCGTCTTGGCGAGCTCTTCGAACTCGACCTCGGCGTGCAGGGCGGTGAACAGCACCGGCATCGCGTCGCGGGGGAACTCGACGTCGACGACCGGGCCGGTGATCCGCAGGACGCGACCGGCGGTCGTCCCTGACGAAGTCGCAGAGGAAACAGTGGCAGTCATAGGTCAGTCATCACTTCCTGCGGCGGCCGCGAGCGCGTCAACGCCCCCGACGATCTCGCTGATCTCCTGGGTGATCTGGGCTTGGCGGGCCCGGTTGGCATCGAGGGTCAGGTCCCGGATGAGGTCGTTCGCGTTGTCCGTGGCCGCCTTCATCGCGCGGCGCCGGGACGCGGACTCCGAGGCCGCGGCCTCCAGCAGGGCCGTCCACACCCGAGCGGACAGGTACCGCGGCAGCAGCGACCCGAACAGCTCCTCGGGGTCCGGCTCGAACTCGTAGGACGGCGTCGGCCCGACGTCCTCCGCGCCGTACTCGACCTCGATCGGCGCCAACCGGTGCGCCACCGCGGTCTGCGTGAGCATGCTGCGGAACTCGGTGTAGACGATGTGGATCTCGTCCGCGTTGAGCACCTCGCCGTTGTCGGTGCCCAGCGGCGCGGCGTCGTCCTCGGCGTACTCCGTGCCGGCGAGGAACGCGGCGACGAGCTCGTGCGCCGCCTCCGCCGCGTGGGCGTACTCCGGTCGCTCGGAGAACCCGGACCACGAGTGGACGATCGGGCGCTGGCGGAACTTGTAGTAGTTCACGCCCTTGCGGCCGATCACGTACAGCAGCGGCTCCTTGCCCTGCCCCTTGAGCAGGGCCATCAGCTCTTCCGCCCGGCGCAGGACGTTGGCGTTGTAGCCGCCGCACAGCCCGCGGTCGCTGGTCACCACCAGCACCGCGGCGAGGTCGCGGTTCTCCCGCTCGACCAGCAGCGGGTGGTCCAGCGCGGCGGTCTCGGCCAGCGCGGACACCACGTCGGTGATTCCGTCTGTGTACGGCCGCGCCGCCTCGACCCGGGCCTGGGCCTTGGCGATTCGCGAGGTGGCGATCAGCTCCTGCGCCTTGGTGATCTTCCGCATCGACTGGGTCGCGCGGATCCTGCGGCGGAGGATGCGTACCTGTGCTGGCATGTCGGCTACCCGATCACTTCCGGGCCGGCGCGGCGCGCCGGACCTTCACCGACTCGCGGCCGACCTCGCTCTCGTCCATCGCCTCGGCCTCCGGCTCGTTGACGACCGAGCTGCCGTCCGCCGCGGTGAACTGCTCCTTGACCGCGTTGATGGCGTTGACGAGGCGCTCCTCGTTGTCCTCGGACAGGTCCTTGGTGTCGCGGATCTCCGCGAGCACGCCGGCCTCGTTGTGGCGCATGTGCTCGAGCAGCTCCGTCTCGAACCGCCGCACGTCGCCCACCGGGACCGAGTCGAGGTGACCCCGGGTGCCGGCGTAGATCGCGACGACCTGCTCCTCGGCGGGCAGCGGCGAGAACTGCGGCTGCTTGAGCACCTCGACCAGCCGCGTGCCGCGGTCCAGCTGGGCACGGGAGGCGGCGTCCAGGTCGGAGGCGAACGCGGAGAACGCCTCCAGCTCACGGAACTGGGACAGGTCCAGGCGCAGCGAGCCGGCCACCTTGCGCATCGCCTTGATCTGCGCGGAGCCACCGACGCGGGACACCGAGATGCCGACGTTGATGGCCGGGCGGACGCCCTGGTTGAACAGGTCGGTCTCGAGGAAGCACTGGCCGTCGGTGATCGAGATGACGTTGGTCGGGATGTAGGCCGACACGTCGTTGGCCTTGGTCTCGATGAGCGGCAGGCCGGTCATCGAGCCGCCGCCCAGCTCGTCGGACAGCTTCGCGCAGCGCTCCAGCAGGCGGGAGTGCAAGTAGAAGACGTCGCCGGGGAACGCCTCGCGGCCCGGCGGGCGGCGCAGCAGCAGCGAGATCGCGCGGTAGGCCTCGGCCTGCTTGGTCAGGTCGTCGAAGACGATCAGGACGTGCTTGCCCTGGTACATCCAGTGCTGGCCGAGTGCCGAGCCGGTGTAGGGGGCGAGCCACTTGAAGCCGGCCGAGTCGGACGCGGGCGCGGCGACGATCGTCGTGTACTCCAGCGCGCCGGCGTCGTCGAGCGCCTGGCGGACACCGGCGATCGTGGAGCCCTTCTGGCCGATCGCGACGTAGATGCAGCGCACCTGCTGCTTCTCGTCGCCGGTCGCCCAGTTCTCCTTCTGGTTGATGATCGTGTCGACGCAGACCGCGGTCTTGCCGGTCTTGCGGTCGCCGATGATCAGCTGGCGCTGGCCGCGGCCGATCGGCGTCTGCGAGTCGATCGCCTTGATGCCGGTCTGCAGCGGCTCCTTCACCGGCTGCCGGTTGATCACGCTCGGCGCCTGCAGCTCGAGCGCGCGGCGCTCGTCGGAGGCGATGTCGCCGAGGCCGTCGATCGCCTCGCCGAGCGGGTTCACCACGCGGCCGAGGAAGTCGTCGCCCACCGGCACGGAGAGGACCCGACCGGTCCGCTTGACCGGCTGGCCCTCCTCGATCTTGTCGAACTCACCGAGGATGACCGCGCCGATCTCATGCACGTCGAGGTTCTGCGCGACACCCAGCACGCCGCCCTCGAACTCCAGCAGCTCACTGGTGATGGCCGATGGGAGGCCCTCGACCCGGGCGATGCCGTCCCCGGCGAGGGTGACGGTGCCCACCTCCTCGCGCGAGGTCTCGGGCGAGAAGGTGGAGACGTAGTTCTCGATCGCGCTCCGGATCTCGTCTGAGGAGATCGTCAGCTCCGCCATGGCTCTCTGGTCCCTGCTCTCTTTGCTCAACCTGGTTTGTGGGGCTCGAGTGCGACCCGCACTCAGCCCGACAGCTCCTGTCGCGCCCGCGCGAGCCGCGTCGCGACGCTGCCGTCGATCACTTCGTCGCCGACCCGGATGACCAGCCCACCCAGCTGGTCCGGGTCGAGCTCCACCTGCACCGAGACGGCCCGGCCGTACATGCGCGACAGCGCGTCGGTCAGCCGCCGCTCCTGCTCGGCCGACAGCGGCGCGGCGGCGGTGACGCGAGCCACGGACCGCTCACGTCGGGCCGCGGCGAGCTCCGCGAGCTCGTTGACCACCGCGTCCAGCGTACGTCCGCGCGGCACCCGCACGGCCTGCCGGAGCAGCTCGAGCGTGACCGGCTTGACCTTGTTCGCCACCAGCCCGTCGAGCAGCTCCATGCGGCGCTGCTCGGGCTGCTCCTCGTCGGCCAGCAGCTCCCGCAGCCGGGTCTCGGAGTCGAGGACACGGGCGAACCGGAACAGCTCGTCCTCCACGTCCTCCAGCGAGCCGTCCTGTGCGGCCACCGCCAGCTGCGCGCGCCGGGCGAGCGCCTCGGTGGCGTCGACCAGGTCGCCCGCCCGCGACCAGCGGGCCGAGACGAGGCCGTTCAGGATCTCCACCACGGCGTCGGAGACCTTGCCGCCGAACACCGTGTCGACGAGCCGCCTGCGCTCCGCCGGGTCGGTCGCCGGGTCGGCCAGCAGCCGCCGCAGCGCCCGCTCGCGGACCAGCACGACGTCGACCTCGAACAGCTCGCCGGCGATCGCGGCCACGCCGTCGGCACCGGTGCCCTCGAGCTGCTCGTCGAGCCGCGTCCGGGCGTCGGCCAGGGCTTCCCTACTCGCGGCCTGCATCACGCATCACCCCTGCCAGCCGCGACCTTGCCCTCCGGGGCGGCCATGGCCTCGAGCTCGTCGAGGAACCGGTCGACGGTCGCCTTGCGCTTCGCGTCCTTGGACAGGTGCGTCGCGACCAGCTCGCCCGCCGACTCGGCGGACTGCTGGCCGATGCGGGCGCGCAGCTCGCGGATGACCTGCTGGCGCTGGTTGGCGAGGTCCTCCTCGCCACGCTGCCTGATCCGCTCGATCTCCCGCTCGGCCTGGGCCCGCATCTCCTCGACGATGCGCTGGCCGTCGGCGCGGGCCGTGTCGCGGATCTTCGCCGCCTCGGTCCGCGCCTCGGTGAGCGCGTCGCTGTACTGCTTCTCGGCCGCGGCCAGCCGCTCGCCGGCCTTCTCCGCGTCCTCGACCTGCTTGGCGACCGTCTCCTGCTGGTCGGTCATGATCTTGCGCACCGGCGGCACCACGTACCGCCAGATCACGAACAGCACGACCAGGAAGGCGATGAGCTCGCCGATCCACTCAGCCATCAGCGTTTTCTCCCACCCGCCGCGACGTTCTCCCCGACGATCCGGCTCGCGAGTGCCCGCGCCAGCTCGGCGACCTGCGGCTCCAGGTCGCCGACGACCCGCTCCCGCTGGCCCGCGAGCTGCTCGTCGCCCTCGCGGCGGACCCTGGCCACCTCGGCACTGGCCTCGCCACGCAGCTCGTCGAGGTTCTTCTGTCCCTCGGCACGGGCCGTGTCGCGGATCTTGCCCGCCTCCGCCCGTGCCTCGGCCAGCGCCTCACGGTGCCGCTGCTCGGCCGCCGCGAACTTCTCGTCCGCCTTCTTGCTCTCGTCGATCTGCCGTTGCACCATGTCGCGGCGATCCGCCATGGCCTTGCGAACGGGAGGAACGACGAACCGCCAGATCACGAAGAGAACGACCGCGATGATGATCGACTCGACGATGATGGTGGCGTTCGGCAGCAGGAAGTTCGGCCTCTCCTCCTCCTGCGCCAGAAAGAGCGCGCTCGTGCCCAGCATTTAGGCGCCGGCGAACACGAAGAGGAGCAGGGCGGCGAATGCGACGTTGATGAAGTAGTTGCCCTCGGCGAACGCGACGGTCATGAAGAACGGCGTGTACAGCCGGCCCTGGGCCTCCGGCTGCCGGGCGACGCCGGCCACGAGCTGGCTACCGGCGAGGCCGTCACCGATGGACGCACCGGCGGCACCGCCGGCGAGGGCGAGGCCACCACCGATGTAGGCACCCGCGGTGGCGATCGCGTCTCCGAGTTCAGCTCCCTGTGCCACGAAATTCTCCTAATCTTTCTCAGTAATGCGTCTGGTCGAATGGGTTTGGAAGAACCGGTCGAGAATCCGGAAGGATCAGTGCGCTTCCTCCCGGTCCTCCATCGACTGGCTGAAGTAGATGATGGTCAGGAAGGCGAAGATGAACGCCTGCACCAGACCGATGAAGAGGTCGAACAACTTCCAGCCGGCGGTCGGCAGCCAGGTGATGTAGAACGGGATCAGCGTGAACAGGCTCAACATCACGCCACCGGCGAAGATGTTGCCGAAGAGCCGCAGCGCGTGCGAGACGACGCCGGTGATCTCCTCGAGGAACCACATCGGCGCGAGCGCCGGGTTGTGTCCCTTGGCGACGTGCATGAACTGCTTGCCGAAACCGCCGTGCTGGCGGGCACCGGCGACCTGGCGCCAGAAGAACACCATCAGCGCCAGCGGGTAGACGAGGTTCACGTCCGCGGTCGGCGGTGGCAGGTAGTGGTGCAGCGGCAGGATGACGAGCCAGTTGCAGACCAGGATGAAGATGAAGAGTCCGATCGAGAGCGGCACCAGGAACGGCGCCGTGCGCACGCCGATGCTCGTCTCGACCTGGTCGCGCAGGAACTTGGTCACGCCCTCGAAGAACAGCTGCGGGCCGTTGGGCACGCCGGAGGTGACCCGGGAGCGCACCCACAGGCCGAGCCCGATCACGACGGCCGCGGCGACCAGCGTGCCGAGGATCGTGTCCGCGTGCAGCGTCAGGCCGAAGACGTGCCATTCCGAGTGGACGCCGACCTCGATCGTCTCGGCGGCGAGCACCGTCTCACTCATTGTTGTGCCGCTCCTTGATGACCGGCATCGCGGTGTTGGCGATGATGATGACCTGGAAGACCGCGAGTCCGAAGAACACGCCGAGGCCGTCCGGGCGGACGAAGATTCCGAGCGCGACAGCGATCGCGGTGATCCACATCAGACGCTGGACGGAGGAGAAGCCGACCGCCTTCTTGCTGGGGTTGCCGCTGGCGATGACCTTCGCCACGGAACGCTGCAGCAGCCGCGTGTTGAGCAAACCGAGCGCCAGTCCGACCACGCCGAGAATGCCCATCACGATGTGCCCGAGCAGGCCGCACACCACCAGCCCGACGACACCGACGGCGGCCGCTATCAATACCGGTCGCCGGAGGTTGACCACGGTCGCGGCCGGCACGTTTGCCGCCGCGGCTTGCATGGCTGACACGATCGAACCTCGACCTCAATTCCTCATGAATCGCCGGAACTTGAAATACGCGTAGAAGCAGGCGCTCGTGATTCCGATCACGAGACCGACAAGAGCGAAGATAGGCAGGGTGCCCGCTTTGGAGTCGATGAACCAACCCAGCAACATTCCGCCTGCGACCAGGACCGCGATCGCGGAGCCGACGCCGAGAAGCTCTCGTGGGCTGGGCGGCGTTGGTGTCACGACGACCAGGCCTACCGGCAGGCTATAGGCACGTGATGATCACTCATGCGCAAGCTCCTTGTCGGTCGAAGCGACGGCAGAGGTGTTGTTGGAACCCTGGCGGATCCAGCCGTCGCGGGCCGGCGTGTCCCCATGTCTCCTTGGGGACGAATCGCACGCTATCACACGATTCTCGGGCCCCCGGAGGTGGCCTGAGGTGCGAACTCCGGGGTCTCACAAGGTCAGGATCGACCGCTCTCGCGCAGTCTCGGGATGGCGGAGATGACGAGTGCGACGAGGAGCCCGATGCCCGTCCCCCAGGCGACCGCGAACGCGTCGAAGATGGTCAGCGCGACCGCTCCGAAGGCGAGCACCGCGGCCCACAGGTAGATGAGCAGGACCGCCCGGCGCTGCGAGTGGCCGATCTCCAGCAGCCGGTGGTGCAGGTGCATCTTGTCCGCGTGGAACGGGCTCAACCCCTTGCGGGTGCGCCGGATGATCGCCAGCAGCAGGTCCAGCAGCGGCACGAACAGCACCGCGGCCACCACCAGCAGCGGGGACAGCAGGGCGATGGTCTGCGTCTGGTTCAGGTCGGGCACCCGGCCGGACGCCGAGGTCGTCGCGGCGGCCATCATCAGGCCCATCAGCATCGACCCGGAGTCGCCCATGAAGATCCGGGCCGGTTGGAAGTTGTGTGGCAGGAAGCCGAGACACGCGCCCGCCAGCGTGGCCGCGATCAGCGCCGGCGCGTAGTTGTTCACGTCGCCGCCGGTCTGCTTCAGCAGGTTGAGCGAGAAGGCACAGGTCGCGGTGGCCGAGATGAGCCCGATGCCGGCGGCGAGGCCGTCGAGGCCGTCGACGAAGTTCATCGCGTTGACCATCGTGACGACCAGCAGCACGGTGACGATCGCGCCCTGGTTCTGGTCGAGCACCAGCCGGGAGCCCAGCCCGTCCTCCGCGCCCCACGGCACCCAGAGGATCACCCACTGCAGGCCGAACAGCACCAGGATGCCCGCGCACGTGGTCTGTCCCGCGAGCTTGGTGAGCGAGTCCAGCTCGTAGCGGTCGTCGAGCATGCCGATCAGCACGATCAGCCCGCCGCCGATGAGTACGGCGGTCGGGTCGAGCGTGTACTCGAACGCCCGGCGCAGCACCGGCAGCTGGTGGGCGAGGAACATGCCGCCGCAGACGCCCATGTACATCGCGAGCCCGCCCAGCCGCGGGATCGGCACGGTGTGCACGTCTCGCTGGCGGGGGTGGGCGACCGCGCCCCAACGGATCGCGAGGCGGCGCACCAGCCCGGTGAACAGGAACGTGAGCACCGCCGTGGTCAGCGCCACCAGCAGGTACTCCCTGATCGGGAGCCCGGCCGGGAGGAACTCCTGCGCGAGGACCACTAGCCCGCGTCCCCGGGATAGGCGGGGTTGGCGGCGGCGAGGCGGCCGACGGCCGAGACCACGTCGGCCAGCTCCGCGTCACCGGCCCCGGTGCCCGGCTCGGCCCGCACGGCACGACCGATCAGCCGGGCGATCTCGGCCATGTCCGGCTCGGTCATGCCCTGCGTCGTGACGCTGGGCGAGCCGATCCGGATGCCGGACGCGGTGGCCGGCGGGGCCGGGTCGAACGGGATCGCGTTCTTGTTCAGCGTGATGCGCACGGCGTCGCAGCGGCGCTCCGCCTCCGCGCCGGTGAGGTCGAGCGGCCGGACGTCGAGCAGCGCGAGGTGGGTGTCGGTGCCGCCGGACACCGCGCGCATGCCCTCGGCCTCCAGGCCCTTGGCGAGCGCGGTGGCATTGGCCACCACCTGGCCGGCGTAGCCCTGGAAGTCCGGAGTGGACGCCTCGCGCAGCGCGACCGCCTTGGCGGCCACCGCGTGCATGAGCGGACCACCCTGGGCGAACGGGAACACCGCCTTGTCGATCGCCTTCGCGTGCTCGGCGCGGCAGAGGATCATGCCGCCGCGGGGGCCGCGCAGCACCTTGTGCGTGGTGAACGTCACGACGTCGGCGAACGGCACGGGCGACGGGATCGCCTTGCCCGCGACCAGACCGACGAAATGCGCGGCGTCGACCATCAGGATCGCGCCGACCTCGTCCGCGATCGAGCGGAACGCCGCGAAGTCGATCAGCCGCGGGTAGGCCGTGGCGCCGGCGATGATCAGCCGCGGCTCGTGGGTCAGCGCGAGGTCGCGGACCTGGTCGTAGTCGATGAGCTCGGTGTCCGCGCGCACCCCGTAGGCGACCGGGCGGAACCAGGAGCCGGAGAAGTTGACCTTCGAGCCGTGGGTGAGGTGGCCGCCCTGCTTGAGGTCCATCGCGAGCACGACGTCGCCCGGCTCGCAGAAGGCGGCGTACGCGGCGAGGTTCGCGCTCGCCCCGGAGTGCGGCTGCAGGTTGGCGTGCTCGGCGCCGAACAGCTCCTTGGCGCGCGCGATGCCGATCTCCTCGGCGACGTCGACCTGCGCGCAGCCGCCGTAGTAGCGCCGGTTCGGGTAGCCCTCGGCGTACTTGTTGGACAGCGTGGAGCCGAGTGCGGCGAGCACGGCCGGGCTCGTCAGGTTCTCGCTGGCGATCAGTTGCAGCCCGCCCCGCAGCCGCTCGAGCTCGCCGAGCACGACATCGGCGATCTCGGGATCCGTGCTGGCCAGGGCGTCGAAGTCCGGGCCCCAGAACGGCGTGTCCAAGCCTGTAGCACTCTCCGCGGTCGGTTGGTGGCGGCACTTGTTGCCGAGCCAGGCTACCGCGCCGGATCGGGGTTACGGTTCGGTGGTGACGAAGCTGAAGAGGGCGGAGTACGAGGACGAGCTGGCCCGGCTGCATCTCGAGCTTGTGAAGCTCCAGGACTGGGTCAAGGCGCGCGGGTTGCGGGTGGTGGTCCTGTTCGAGGGGCGGGACGCGGCGGGCAAGGGTGGCGTGATCAAACGGATCGCCGAGCCGCTCAACCCGCGCATATGCAAGATCGCCGCGCTCGGCACGCCGACCGAGCGCGAGAAGTCGCAGTGGTACTTCCAGCGCTACGTCGCGCACCTGCCGGCGGCCGGTGAGATCGTCCTGTTCGACCGGTCCTGGTACAACCGCGCGGGCGTCGAGCACGTGATGGGGTTCTGCAACGAGCAGGAGTACTGGGAGTTCCTTCGGGCGGCGCCGGAGTTCGAGCGGTTGCTGATCCGGTCCGGGGTCACGCTCGTGAAGTACTGGTTCTCGGTGTCCGACGAGGAGCAGGAGCGGCGGTTCCAGGAGCGGCTCGCCGACCGGACCAAGCGGTGGAAGATCTCCGACATGGACCTGGAGGCCCGCCGCCGGTGGTTCGAGTACTCGAAGGCGAAGGACGAGATGTTCGCCCACACCGACGTCGAGGACTCGCCGTGGTGGGTGGTCGACGCGGACAGCAAGCGCAAGGCGCGGCTGAACTGCATCTCGCACCTGCTGTCGGTGGTGCCGTACGAGGACGTGCGGCCCGCGAAGCTGGAGCTGCCGCCGCGCCAGCCCGCCGATCCGGGCTACCAGCGCCCGCCGCTCGACTCGATGCGCTGGGTGCCGGCGAAGTACTAGGGCAGGAGGCCCGCGTGCGAGCGATCGTCCAGGCTGGCTACGGCGGCTCGGACCGGCTCCGCGTCGCCGACGTCCCCGACGCGGTCCCTGGCCCGGGTGACGTGTTGCTCCGCGTCCGGGCAGCCTCCCTCAACGGCTCCGACCGCGAGAACCTGGCGGGGACGCCCTTCTACGCCCGGCTGAACGGACTCCGCAAGCCGCGCGACCCGGTCCCGGGATCCGACGTCGCGGGCGTCGTGGTCGCCGCCGGCGCCGAGGTGACCGCGTTCGCACCCGGCGACGAGGTGTTCGGCGAGCTGCGCGGCTACCGAGGCGGCCTCGCGGAGCTCGTCGCGACGCCACCGGATCTGCTGGTGCGGCGGCCTGCCGGTCTGTCGGCGGTCGAGGCGGCGGCGATCCCGCAGGCGGGGTGCATCGCTCTGCGCGCGGTCGAGGGGGTCGGTGCCGGGGACCGCGTGCTCGTCAACGGGGCGGGAGGCTCGGGCGGCGGCTTCGTCGTCGGGCTGGCGAAGCACCGTGGGGCCGTGGTGACCGCCGTGGACCACGGGTCGAAAGCACCGTTCCTGCGCGCCATCGGGGCAGACGACACCGTCGCGTACGAGGCGGAGGACTGGACCACGCACCGCGGCCGGTACGACCTGGTCGTCGACCTCGTGGCGCACCGCTCGCCGTTCCGGGTTCACGCGGCGCTCTCGCCCGGCGGCGCGTACCGCCTCGTCGGCGGCCGGATGCGCGTGCTTCTCGCGACCGTCACCGTCGGACCGGTCCTCGGCCTGGTCACCCGGCGGCGGGTCGGTGTGCTCGTCGTGCCGCAGTCCCAGGCGGCATTGGAGCAGGCCACCGCGCTCGTCACGGCGGGCGCCGTCGCGCCCGTGGTCGACTCGGTCGTTCCGCTCGAGGAGGCCCCGGCCGCGTTCGCGCGCCTCGGCGCCGGCCAGGCGCGGGGCAAGGTGGTCGTGGAGATCGCCGGCGACGGCTGACCAGCCACGCGCGGCTAGCTCGCCGTGCGGACCTCGCCGCCGATCACCTCGGAGACGGCGGCAAGGCTGACCGCGCCCTCGCGCAGCACGACCGGCTCGTCGCCGGACAGGTCCACGATCGTGGAGGGCACCGGTTCGCCGGACGGGCCGCCGTCGAGGTAGACCGCGACCGACGCGCCCAGCTGAGTGCGGGCCTCGTCGACCGTCGCCGCCGGCGGGTGGCCGGACCGGTTCGCGCTGGACACGGCCATCGGGCCGACCTCGCGGAGCAGCTCGATCGCCACCGGGTGCAGCGGCATCCGGAGCATGACCGTGCCGTGGCTGCGGCCGAGGTCCCAGGACAGCGACGGCGCGTGCGGCAGCACGATCGACAGGTCGCCCGGCCAGAACGCCTCGATCAGCGCCCGCGCCGGCTGCGGCACGGACAGGACGAGCCCGTCGATGGTCGTCCACGAGCCGACCAGCACGCCGACCGGCATGTCCGGGCCCCGGTTCTTGGCCGCCAGCAAGGACTTCACGGCGTTCGAGGAGAATGCGTCCGCGCCGATGCCGTAGACGGTGTCGGTCGGGATCACCACCAGTCGCTCGCCCCGCACCGCGCTGGCGGCGGCCGCCAGCCCGTCGGCCCGCTCCTGCTCGCGGCCGCAGTCGTAAACAACGCTCACAGGCGAGACAGTAGCCCTCGGGGTCAGACGCCGTAGCGGGTGATGCGTGGCGCCAGCTCGTCCGCGCGGCGGCGCCAGGTCTGGCGGCGGAAGCGCCACACGGTCGTGAACAGCAGCGTGCCACCGCCCACGACGCCGGCGACCACCAGGGTCGGGCTGGCCGTCAGGCCGCCCGCGACGACCGTGATCAGTCCCAACGCGACGGTCAACACGGCCAGGCTGACGGCGATCCCCTCCGGCGCCCAGGTCCACCGCCGGCCCAGCTCGACCTCGCCGCGCAGCTGCTCGGCGCCGCGGTCGAGCTCCTCGTCGTCGACGTGCAGCGACAGGATTCGCTCCGCCGCCTGCTCGCAGATCTCCAGCTGCTGCTCGCTCGTGATCACCAGGGTGTCGTCGGCCGTACGGGAGCGGCTCTGCTCGGCCACCGAGTACCAGGCGCTGGCGAGGTAGTAGCGCAGCGTCGGGTCGCTCGGCCGGTCGGCGACGAGGTGCTCCAGGTCGGCGATCGAGCTCGCGGCCTGGCCCTCGCCGATCTGCACCTGACCGAGGCCGAGCTTGGCCAGCAGCGCCGCCACGCCGCCAGCGGGCAGTGCCCGCCGGTAGTGCTCGTCAGCCTCGCGCCACCTGCCGCGCGCGAGGTGAACGTCGCCGATGCCCACCTGATCGAGTGGATGTTCACGAGATCGGGCGGCGGACTCGAACTTCTCCAGCGCTTCGTCGAGCCGGCCGTCGAGCAGGGCGGACCTGGCCGCGTCGGCGTCCCGGCGGCCGGGTACCTCCTCGTCCGGGAGGTTGTCGGGCACCAGACGCCATTTGACGATGACGTCCTGCCACGCTCGAAGCATTGGATCACCCCGTGCCGGCACGTTACTCTCGGTAGACCGTTGTCGGGGGATGGTAGAGGTGAAAGTGGTGGCGAGCGTGCGGTCGCTCAGCTCACGGTGGCTCGCGGCGTGTTGTGCCGCGGTGTACGTCGTGGTGAGTACCGTGCTCGGCGCGGCTCTGCTGGTGCGGCCGGAGGTGCCTTCGATCGCGGGTCCCGCGCCGCCGACCCACGTCGTGGACAACGGCGACCGCGAGTCGACGTCGACCAGCCGCCCGCCGCCACAGGGCTTCCAGCGCGTGGCCGGCCCGGCCGAGGTCTCGACCGTGATACCGGTCGGCTGGCGAATCGCCCGAGCCGGCGGCCCCGGCGCGATGCGCGCCTCCGACCCGGCCGACGCCGGCCGCTTCCTCGGCTACGGCGGCGCCCCGACCGAGACGACCGACATCGCCCAGCTGCACCTCGTGACCGAGACCCAGTTCGCCGACCGCACCACGGACTACGAGCGAATCAGCCTGCGCCGCGCGGTCTACGGCGGCCACCCGGCCATCGAGTGGGAGTACACCCACGACGACGGCAGCGGCGAGCAACACGTCCGCGCGCTGTACTGGCTCGTCGACGGCGTCGAGTACTTCGTCTACGCCTCCGGCCCGCAGGCCCAGTGGCAGCGCATGCAAGACATCTACGACGCGATGGTGGCGAACTCCCGCCCCTGAGCTGCCGTAACGGCCGCCCGCTCGCCCGCGACTGTGGGTTGAGATCGGAGGGCGGCGGCGTGAGCAAGAAGACCACGGCAGCGGCGGCGCTCGGCACCGTCTCGGTCCTCGCCGCGGTGGTGGCGTTCTTCGCGGACGTCACGACCATCGCGGACTTCTTCGACGACTCCGACACCACCGAACAGCCGGCGACGAACGTGGACTCCGGCTCGTCGGGCCAAGTCCCGGAGCAGTTCCTGGGAGCCTGGGGCGGAACGGTGCCGCGGTCCATCTACACCTACTCGATCACGGTGACGATCACTCCGGGTCCGACCGGCACCAAGGTGGCTGACGTCCGCTACGGCCCGTGTGGCGGTTGGTGGAGCCTGCAGACGGCGTCGCAGGACCAGCTTCGCGTGGTCGAGGTGCTGACCTCCGGCCATCAATATTGTGTGGACAGAGCCACGATCGAACTGTCGCTCCAGCCCGACGGCACCATGCGGTTCCAGGCCGCCAGCACGCAGTACGCGGGGGTCCTCAGGCGAGCGTGAGGTCAGGAGTGCCGAGCCGTCACGTATCTGGGGCAGCCGTTCAGGTCCTCGTGATCCTCGACTTCCGTCAACACGCGCCGAGCGGCCAGCAGCGCGGGCACCGACTCGACGTGGGTGTCGTCGTGCTCCATCGCGAACGCGCCGCCCGGACGCAACAGCCGAGCCGCGGCCGCGACCACGTGGCGGATCACCGCCAAACCGTCCGCGGGCGCGAAGACCGCGTCGAACGGGTCGTGCTCCCCCACCTCCGGCGGCACCTCGACGCCCATCGGCACGTACGGCGGGTTGCACAGGACCAGGTCCACCCTGCCGTCGAGGTCCACGAGCAGCGTTGGGTCGGCGACGTCGCCGTGGTGCAGGGCTATCGGGCGGTCGCCGGCCGTGGCGCGGGCCTCGGCGTTGCGACGTGCCCAGGCCAGCGCAGAGTGGTCCAGCTCGACCGCGTACACGGTCGCGTCCGGGCGCTCGTGGGCGAACGCCAGCGCGAGCGCGGCCGAGCCGGTGCACAGGTCGACCACCAGCGGGTCGGACACGGCCGCGACCGCGCCCAGGCCCCACTCCAGCAGCAGCTCGGTCTCCGGCCGCGGCACGAACACGCCCGGGCCGACATCGACGGTGACGGCACCCATGGCCGCCCAGCCGAGCAGGTGCTGCAGCGGGACGCGCTTCGCCCGCCTGTTGACCAGCTGGCCGATCGCGTCGATCACCTGCGGGTCGACGAGCGGCACCAGCGGCAGCCTGCCGCGCTCCACGCCGAGCACGTGCGCGGCGATCAGCTCGGCGTCGACCCGCGGGGACGCCACACCGGCGGCGGCGAGGATGCGCTCCGCCTCGATGATGGCGAGCCGCAGCGGCTGTCGGGTCACTAGTCCGCCTCCCCGGAATTCAATGCGGTCGTCGCGTCCCGGCGATTAGGTGCGGACGGTCAGTGGTTTGTGGCTGGGTTACGTCACGGTACCCCTGAGGTTCCGTTTGGTCAGTGCGAGACTTGGGCACCTTCCAGGCGCTCGTCACGATCGGCGGCGGCCAAGGCGTCGAGCACGCCGTCCAGGTCGCCGTCCAGCACGTGGTCGAGGTTGTACGCCTTGTAGTTCACCCGGTGGTCGGAGATCCGGTTCTCCGGGAAGTTGTAGGTGCGCACCCGCTCGGACCGGTCGACCGTGCGGACCTGGCTGCGCCGCGTGTCCGCGGCCTGCTTGGCGGCCTCCTCCTCGGCCACCGCGACCAGCCGGGCCCGCAACACCTGCATGGCGCGGGTCTTGTTCTGCAACTGACTGCGCTCGTTCTGGCAGGACACCACGATCCCGGTCGGCAGGTGGGTGATCCGCACCGCCGAGTCGGTCGTGTTGACGCTCTGCCCACCCTTGCCCGACGAGCGGAACACGTCGACCCGCAGGTCCTTCTCGTCGATCTCGACCTCGACGTCCTCGACGTCCGGGTACACGAGCACCCCGGCCGCGGACGTGTGGATCCGGCCCTGCGACTCGGTGACCGGCACCCGCTGCACCCGGTGCACGCCGCCCTCGAACTTCAGCCGCGACCACACCCCGTCCGCGGCGGGCGTCCGGCTCTTGATCGCGACCGTGACGTCCTTGAACCCGCCGAGCCCGGTGTCCGTGCCGTCCAGCACCTCGGTCTGCCAGCCGTGCCGCTCCGCGTACCGCAGGTACATCCGCAGCAGGTCGCCGGCGAACAGGGCCGACTCGTCGCCGCCCTCCCCCGACTTGATCTCCATCAGCAGGTCCGACGAGTCGTGCGGGTCGCGCGGCAGCAGCAGCTCGGTGAGCCGGGCCTCGAGCGCCGGGACCCGCTCGGCGAGGGACTCCGCCTCCGCGGCGAACGTCTCGTCCTCGGCGGCCAGCTCGCGCGCGGCGGTCATGTCCTCGCGCGCCGACTCCAGCTCGCGCAGCGCCTTCACGGTCGGCGTCAGCTGGGCGTAGCGGCGGCCGAGCTTGCGGGCCCGGTCCTGATCGCCGTGTACCGCCGGGTCCGCGAGCGCCTGCTCCAGCTCCGCGTACTCGCCCAGCAGCTCCTTGAGCGACGTCGAGTTCACTCGACCTCCCCTCCACACCGGCTCGGACACGAAAACGGCGCCCACCCGAGGAGTCGGGTAGGCGCCGAACGCGAAGCTACTTGGACTTCTGCCGCTTGCCGTAGCGGGCCTCGAAGCGAGCGACCCGGCCGCCGGTGTCCAGGATCTTCTGCTTGCCCGTGTAGAACGGGTGGCAGTTCGAGCAGATCTCGACGTGGATGCTGCCCGACTTCTTGGTGCTGCGCGTGGTGAACGTGTTCCCACAGCTGCAGGCGACCTCGGTCGCGACGTACTCGGGGTGAATACCGGTCTTCACAGATCTTGCCCTTTCTCACTGGCCGCCGGGTCCCCGATCGTTCGGGGTGAACCGGAGCCGGACTCGACCTAACAGTCTGCCAGATGACCTGGCTTACCCTGCAACACGCCCCGACAAGGGGATATTCCGACGGCCGAGCGACCGCTCGCCGTTCGGCGCCGGCCTTCCGCCGCAGCGGCAAGCTCGTTCACCGAAGTCAACCGATCGTGTTCGTGACCTCGGGACACACTGCTCGGGTGCTGTCCGGCATCCTCGACATGTCCGGCCGGCCGCTCTCGTTGCGCGCCTGGCTGGCCATCCCCTTCCTCTTCGCGACCGCCGTCCTCGGCGTGGTCGCGGTCCTCGGCGTGCTCATCGACGCCGAGTGGCAGGCGACCCTCTCGAGCGCGCTGTGCGGCGCCGCGGCGGCGGTCACCGCGCTGGTCGACGTGCACCCGCGAACCTGGCCGGCCTGCCGGCGGCGCTGCCTGCGGGTCGCCTACCCCACCGCGATCTTCGCCTTCGGCCTGCTGTTCGGCGGGTTCACGGTGCCGACCTGGGTGGCAACGGCGATCGGCCTGCCGGCACTGGTCACCTTGGTGATCCTGTGCCGGCAGGCCGATGCGGACGACGCTGCGGACGAGGACGAGCTCAGTCGTCGTTGACGGACGGCGTGTTCTTCGCCACCTGCATGAGGAACTCGATGTTCGTGCGGGTCTTGCGCAGCTGGGTCAGCAGCAGGTCGATGGCCTGCTGGTTGTCCAGCGCGTGCAGCACCCGACGCAGCTTCACGGTGACCGCGAGCTCGTCCGGCGGAAGCAGGAGCTCCTCCTTGCGGGTGCTGGACTGGTCGACGTCGACAGCCGGGAAGGTCCGCTTGTCGGCGATCTTGCGGTCCAGCTTCAGCTCGGCGTTGCCGGTGCCCTTGAACTCCTCGAAGATCACCGTGTCACCCGCGGAACCGGTCTCCACGAGCGCCGTCGCGAAGATCGTCAACGAGCCGCCGTCCTCGATGTTGCGGGCCGCGCCGAGGAACCGCTTGGGCGGGAACAGCGCGGTCGAGTCGACACCACCGGACAGGATCCGGCCGGACGCGGGCGCGGCCAGGTTGTAGGCGCGGCCGAGTCGGGTGATCGAGTCGAGCAGCACGACCACGTCGTGGCCCATCTCGACGAGCCGCTTGGCCCGCTCGATGGACAGCTCCGCGACCGTGGTGTGGTCCGACGGCGGGCGATCGAAGGTCGAAGCGATGACCTCGCCCTTCACCGACCGCTGCATGTCGGTGACCTCTTCCGGCCGCTCGTCCACGAGCACGACCATGAGGTAGACCTCGGGGTTGTTCGTGGTGATCGCGTTCGCGATGGCCTGCAGCACCATCGTCTTGCCGGCCTTCGGCGGCGACACGATCAGCGCGCGCTGACCCTTGCCGACCGGCATCACCAGGTCGATGACGCGGGTGGTGAGGATGTGCGACTCGGTCTCGAGGCGCAGCCGGTCGTTCGGGTAGAGCGGAGTCAGCTTGGTGAACTCGGCGCGGCCCTTGGCCTGCTCCGGGTCCAGCCCGTTGATCGTCTCCACCCGCACCAGCGGGTTGAACTTCTGCCGCTGCTGCTCGCCGTCGCGCGGCTGGCGCACCATGCCGGTGATCGCGTCACCGCGGCGCAGGCCGTACTTGCGGACGAGCGAGAGTGACACGTAGACGTCGTTCGGCCCGGACAGGTAGCCCGAGGTCCGCACGAACGCGTAGTTCTCGAGCACGTCGAGCACGCCGGCGACCGGCAGCAGGACGTCGTCCTCGCGCACCTCGGTGTCCGGCGACTCGTTGCGGCCGCTCCCGCTGCCGCGCCGACGGCGGTCCCGGAAGCGCCGACCGCGGCGCCGGCCGCCGTCGTCATCGTCGTCGTCCGGGCCGTTGTCGCGGTTGTCCCGTTCGCGGTTGTCCCGGTTGCCCTGGCCCTGGTTGCGGTTGCGGTCCCGGCCGCCGCCCTGGCGGTCCTGGTTCCGGTCGCCACGGTCACCGCCGCGGTCGCCACCACGATCGCCGCGGTCGCTTCCCCGGTCGCCGCCCCGGTCGCCGTCGCGGCGGCCCTCCTCGCGCTTGTCGGAACCGCGCTCGTCGCGCTTCTCCTCGCGCTGCTCGGTGTCCGGAGCGCCGGCCGCACGGCCGGAC
>NZ_JBOHGA010000088.1:0-24274 GCF_050699915.1 Actinophytocola sp. | reverse complement strand
CGCGGCCGCGGCGACCACGGCGCTCGTCGCGGTGGCGGTGGTGCTCGGCAGCCCCGACGACGCCGGGCGGAACACCGGAGACGACACCACGACGGCACCGGCCAGCCCGACCTCGGTGTCCGCGGCCAAGCCCGCGGCGTGCCAGGACACCCCGCTCCGCAAGGATCCGCCGTTGAACTTCCCCGGCTCGGCGGAGATCGTCGAGCGGCTGAACCGGTCGGTGCCGGAGGCGGTCGGCGAGCACCTGGCCGGCGGCTCGGTCGAACGCTCCGACCCGATGCTGGCCATGGACTGCCCGCCCACGCTCGTCTCGGGTTACTTCGTCGGTGACACCTCGATCGCGCTGTTCCTCATCCACGCTCGCCCCGAGCTCGACGACGCCCGGGACCGCTACGCCGACGCATTCCCGGTGACCGACGAGTTCACCGCCGAGGACGGTGCGCTGATCCGGGTCTACGAGGTCACCAAGGGCGCGTTCGACGGCAAGGTCAGCAATGCGGACCGGGGGCTGATCGTGACGCGCTTCGGCACGGACGGCATGGTCGCCCAGACGTCCATCTCCCCGCGGAGCTCGGTGGCCGTGGCCGACGTCGTGGCGCTGCTCGGCGACCCGCGGCTGCACTTCCCGATCCCGCAGTAGGACGTCGGTAAGCTGGGCAAACGTGAAGCCCCGCATCGCCAACGTGCTCGCCGACCGGTACGCCTCCGAACAGCTCGCCGAGCTCTGGTCCGCCGAGCACAAGATCAGGCTCGAGCGGCGGCTGTGGCTCGCGGTCCTGCGCGCGCAGGCCGAGCTGGGCGTCGACGTCGACGAGTCGGTGATCGCCGACTACGAGCGCGTCGTCGACGACGTGCGGCCCGACGAGATCGCCACGCGCGAGCGGGTCACGCTGCACGACGTCAAGGCGCGCATCGAGGAGTTCAACGCGCTCGCCGGGCACGAGCAGGTCCACAAGGGCATGACCTCGCGCGACCTCACCGAGAACGTCGAGCAGCTGCAGATCCGCGACTCGCTCGTGCTGGTCCGCGCCCGCACCGTCGCGGTGCTGGCCCGGCTGGCCACGCTCGCCGCCGAGCACACCGACCTGGTCATGGCCGGCCGCTCGCACAACGTCGCCGCCCAGGCGACCACGCTCGGCAAGCGGTTCGCCTCCGCCGCCGAGGAGCTGCTCGTCGCGTTCGAGCGGCTGGACGGGCTGATCGAGCGCTACCCGCTGCGCGGCATCCAGGGCCCGGTCGGCACCGGGCAGGACATGCTCGACCTGTTCGGCGGCGACGTGTCCACATTGGACGAACTGCAGCGCCGGGTCGCGGCCCACCTCGGGTTCGCCCGGACCTTCGACAGCGTCGGCCAGGTCTACCCGCGCTCGCTGGACTACGACGTCGTGTCCGCCCTGGTCCAGCTGGCGGCGGCGCCGTCGTCGCTGGCGAAGACGATCCGGCTCATGGTCGGCCACGAGCTCGCGACCGAGGGCTTCCGCGCCGGCCAGGTCGGCTCGTCGGCCATGCCGCACAAGATGAACACCCGGTCGAGCGAGCGGGTCAACGGCTTCGCCGTGATCCTGCGCGGCTACGCCTCGATGATCGGCGAGCTGGCCGGCGACCAGTGGAACGAGGGTGACGTGTCGTGCTCGGTGGTGCGCCGGGTGGCGTTGCCGGACGCGTTCTTCGCGCTGGACGGGCTGGTCGAGACGTTCCTGACCGTGCTCGACGGGTTCGGTGCGTACCCGGCGGTGATCGCCCGCGAGCTCGACCGGTACCTGCCGTTCCTCGCCACCACGAAGGTGCTGATGGCGCTGGTTCGGGCGGGCGTGGGCCGGGAGACCGCGCACGAGGCGATCAAGGAGCACGCCGTCGCGGTCGCGCTCGCCATGCGGGAGCGCGGCCAGGAGCGCAACGACCTGCTCGACCGGCTGGCCGCGGACCCGCGGATCCCGCTCGACGGGGACCGGCTCGACGCGCTGCTCGCAGACCAGCTCTCGTTCACCGGCGTCGCGGGCGCGCAGGTGGCCGCCGTGGTCAAGCGGGTCGGCGAGGTCGTCGGCCGGTTCGGCGCCGCCGCGACTTACTCACCAGCGGCGATCCTGTAGCGCCGGTTACCGTGTGCGGGTGGCGACCGTATCCGCTTTGAGCTACTACCCGGTCAAGGGCTGCGCCGGCGTGTCCGTGCAGCGCATGGACGTCATGGCGACGGGGCCGCGGCACGACCGGGTGTTCCTGTTCGTCTCGCCGGACGGCACGTTCCGATGCCAGCGCCGCACGCCCCGGCTCGCGCTCGTGCGGCCGGAGGTCGTGCACGACGGCACCAAGCTCACACTGTCCGCGCCGGGCCACCCGGACGTGACGGTCGACGTGCGCACCGACGGTCCGCGCCGGCCGGTGTCCGTGTACTCCTGGCACGGCGTCGCCGTCGACCAGGGCGACGACGCCGCCGAGTGGGGCAGCGCGGTGCTCGGCGAGCCGGTCCGGCTGACACGCGCGGCGCCCGACCACGCGCGGGCCTTCGACGACGCCCACGGCCCGGTCCACTTCGCCGACTCGACGGCCCTGCACCTCACCGCACTGTCCTCTTTGGACGATCTGAACGCGCGGATCCTCGAACGCGGTGGTGAAGCCGTGCCGATGGCCCGGTTCCGGCCGAACATCGTGGCTACGGGCTTTCCGCCGTTCGGCGAGGACGACCTGCGCACGGCGCGGGTAGGCGGGGCGGAGCTGCGCTACGTCAAGCCGGACGTGCGCTGCCAGGTCACGATGGTCGACCAGGACCGCGGCGAGCGGGCCGGCCCGGAGCCGATCCGCACGCTGGCGACGTTCCGCCGCGACCCGGACGGCGGCGTGACGTTCGGCGTCAAGCTCGCCGTGGCCACCCCGGGCACGATCGCCGTGGGCGATGAGATCACGACAGGCTGACAGCGGCGCTCACCCACGAGTCGGGACGATTCGGCCAGACTGGGCCGATGAGCTACGACTGGATCTCGTTCACGACCGACTACGGCATCGATGACGGGTTCGTCGGGGCCTGCGAGGGGGTCATCGCGCGGATCGCTCCCGCGCCGCGCGTGCTGCACGTCAGCCACACCGTGCCACCCCAGGACGTCCGCCGCGGCGGGGTGATCCTGGCCCAGGCGGTGCCCTACCTACCGTCCGCCGTGCACCTCGCCGTCATCGACCCGGGCGTGGGCACCGACCGGCGCGGCATGGTCGTCGTCGCGGCCGAGGGGCTGCTGGTCGGGCCGGACAACGGCCTGCTCATCCCGGCCGCGGAGATGCTCGGCGGGGTCCGCGCCGCCTACGAGCTCACCGAGCCCGCCTACCAGCTCTCCCGCGTCTCGGCGACCTTCCACGGCCGCGACGTGTTCGCCCCGGCGGCCGCGCACCTGGCCGCCGGCATCGCCCCGGAGAACTTCGGCGCGCCCGTCGACGTGGCCACGCTCGTCCGGCTGCCGGAGCCGGAAACCCTGGTGGAGCAGGGGAAGCTGACCACGGAGATCCTGTCGGTGGACAGCTTCGGCAACATCCAGCTCGCCGCGACCGGGGCCGACCTCGACGCCGCAGGCGCCACCCCAGGCATCACCGGGCACGCGAACCTCGCCGGCCGCTCGGTCACCGCCACCGTCGGTCGCACGTTCCAGGAGACCGGGCCGGACACGCTGCTGGTCTACGTCGACTCGGCGGGCCGCGTCGCGCTCGCCGTCGACCGCGGCTCGGCGGCCACCGACTTCAGCGCCGTGCCCGGTGACCAGGTGCTACTCCTGTTCGCCCGGCCCTGAGAGGTTCGCCCGACCGGTGCCGGCGTGTCATCTCGGTGTCAGGTTGTCGTCATTCCAGCATGGCCTCATGGGGAGCGTGACCGCACGACTGCTCGTGTCACTGTCGGGGCTCAACGCTCGCACGTTGGACCGCGGTGCCGAACTCAGCGACCAGCTCGCCGACCGCGGGGTGCCGCTCTCGCTGCTGCTCTCGCCCCGCGTGGCCGGCGCCGACCAGCCCGGCGCGGTGCGCGCCTGGGTCCGGCAGCGCCGCGCCGCGGGCGACGCGCTGCTGCAGCACGGGTACGAGCAGGCCGCCGAACAGCGCTCGCTCGTGGTGCGCCGGCGCGCCGAGTTCGCCGCGCTGCCCGCACACGAGGCGGGCCTGCGCCTCGTCGCCGCCGGCAGCGCGATGGAGCGGCTCGACCTCGCGCCGGAGGGCTTCGTGCCGCCGCGCTGGCTCGCCTCACCGGGCACGCTGGTCGCGTTGCGCCGCAAGGGCTTCTCGCTGTGTGCGGACCTGGTGAGCGTGCGCGACCTGCGGACCGGGACCGTCCACAGGGGACGCGTGCTGGGCTTCGGGTTCGGCGAGCGGACCGAGCCGTGGTGGTGCTTCGCGCTGGTCATGGGCGCCGCGCGGACCGCCCGCCGGGGTGGTCTGGTGCGCCTCGCGGTCGACACGGCCGACCTGCCGCGCTCCGGTCCGCGCCAGGCCCTGCTGGACGCGGTGGACATCGCGTTGCACCACGGCGCCCACGCCGTCACCTATCCGGACCTGGTCAGAGCTCGTTCCGCGCGAGCGGCGTGAGGACGGCCAGCTCGCAGCCCTCGGGGGCCATCCGGGAGAACCAGCCGTAGGTCAGATGCAGGCCGGTCTCGTTGAGCAGGCCCTGGTGGATCGGCACCGCGACCCGCGGGGCGACCGCGCGCAGGAAGTCCACGGCCTCGCCGGTCTTCAGCCAGGGCGCCGCGGTGGGCAGGCCGAGCACGTCGATCTTCTGCTCGGGCACGAAGAGCGAGTCGCCGGGGTGGAAGAACGCGCCGTCACCGACGACGTAGCCGGTGTTGGGCGGCATGGGAACGCTCGGGTGGATGATCGCGTGCTCGCCGCCGACGACCTGCACGTCCGCGCCGCCGAGGGTGAGCGTGTCGCCCGGGGACGCCTGCTCCGCGGCAAGGCCGATCTTCGTGGTCTCCTCGACCGAGCCCGGGTCCACGATCAGCGCGGCCTGCGGGTTCTCCGCGACGAGGGCGGGCAGCCGGGTGGTGTCGAGGTGATCGGCGTGCTGGTGGGTGATCAGGATGGCGTCCAGGTCGCGGGCGTCCTCGAAGCCGGCGGACAGCACGCCGGGGTCGAACAGCAGCCGAGCCGAGCCGGTGTCGAGCAGAACGCACGAGTGTCCGAAGTGAACGATTTGCACGCGGCACAGGCTAGTCGCGCCGGTCACTACCGACGAGTAGCGTGACGGTGGAAGGCGACCAGGGAGGTCAGCATGACCAGCGTGAAGCCTGCGACCACCGGTGAGCGGACGACGTTCGACTCGCTCGACCCGGCGACCGACGAGGTGGTCGGCACGTTCCCGGTGCACGCTGCCGCGGACGTCGAGGCGGCCGTGGAGCGCGCCCGTGCTGCGTCGTCGTGGTGGGCGGGTCTCGGCTTCGCCGGCCGCGAGGAGCGGCTGCGGCGCTGGAAGAACGTGCTGACCACGCGGTCGGCGCAGCTCGCGGAGCTCGTGCACGCGGAGACGGGCAAGCCGCACGGCGACGCGATGCTCGAGATCGTGCTGGCCATCGACCACACGGCGTGGGCGGCGAAGCACGCGCGCAAGGTGCTGGGCCCGCAGCGGCGCGCGGCCGGCCTGCTGATGGCGAACCAGGCGGCGACCGTGGAGTACCAGCCGCTCGGGGTCGTCGGCGTGATCGGGCCGTGGAACTACCCGGTGTTCACGCCGATGGGCTCGATCGCCTACGCGCTCGCGGCCGGCAACGCGGTCGTGTTCAAGCCCTCGGAGTACACGCCAGGGGTGGGCCGGTGGCTCGCGGAGTCCTTCGCCGAGGTGGTGCCAGAGCAGCCGGTGTTCGCCGTGGTCACCGGGTTCGGCGAGACGGGCGCGGCGCTGTGCCGCTCGGGGGTCGACAAGCTCGCGTTCACCGGCTCGCCCGGGACGGGCCGCAAGATCATGGCCGCGTGCGCGGAGACGCTGACGCCGGTGCTGATCGAGGCGGGCGGCAAGGACGCGCTGCTGGTGGACGCCGACGCGGACGTCGCCGCGGCCGCGGACGCCGCGGTGTGGGGCGGGATGTCGAACGCCGGGCAGACGTGTGTGGGCGTCGAGCGGGTGTACGTGCACGAGCGGGTCTACGACGAGTTCGTGGCGAAGGTCGTCGACGTGGCGTCGACGGTGCGGGCCGGGTCGGACGCCTCGGCGAAGATCGGCCCGATCACGATGCCGGCCCAGCTGTCGGTGATCCGCCGGCACATCGCGGACGCGCTGTCGCGCGGCGGCCGGGCGCTGGTGGGCGGCGAGGACGCGGTCGGCGACCGGTTCGTGCAGCCGACGGTGCTGGTGGACGTGCCGGAGGATTCGGCGGCCGTGCGCGAAGAGACGTTCGGGCCGACGCTGACCATCGCGAAGGTCCACGACATGGACGAGGCCGTCGCCAAGGCCAACGACTCCCGCTACGGCCTGGCGTCGACGGTGTTCTCGAAGGCTCGCGGCATGGAGCTGGCCCGCCGGCTGCGGTCGGGGATGACGTCGGTGAACTCGGTGATCAGCTTCGCCGGTATCCCGTCGTTCGGCGGCGTCGGTGACTCGGGCTTCGGCCGCATCCACGGCCAGGAGGGTCTGCGTGAGTTCGCTCGGGCCAAGGCCATCGCCCGGCAGCGTTTCCGCCCGCCGCTGCTGCTGACGACGTTCGACCGCTCTCCGAAGACGGACGCGAAGGTGGCCAAGCTGATCAACCTGCTGCACGGCAAGCGCTGAGCCCTTCTCTCGCACGCGGCCCGCTCGCGGTCCGTTCGCCGTCCGCGAGATCGGTGGCGGTTGGTGGCGGTGCGGGTCAGGGTTGACGTATGCGACTCCTGGTTCTCGGTGGGACGATCTTCGTCGGATACGCGGTGGCCGCCGAGGCGCTGCGGCGCGGCCACGACGTGGTGTGCGCCGCGCGCGGCGAGTCCGGCTCGGTGCCGGACGGCGCCACGCTGGTCAAGGTCGACCGCGACGCCGAGGACGGCCTCGCGCCGCTCGCCGGCGAGGCGTTCGACGCGGTGGTCGACGTCGCGCCGCTGTCCTATCCGTGGGTCGACCGGGCGTTGCGCGAGCTCGCGGACCGGGCGGGGCACTGGACCTTCGTGTCGACGATCAACGTGTACGCCGACAACGCGACGACCGGCCAGACCCCGGCGACCGGTTCGCTGGTCCCGGCGTTGCGCCAGCACGCCACCCGCGAGGAGATGATGGCGGCCGGCGATGACGGGGTCCTGCTGTACGGCGGGATCAAGGTCGCCGGCGAGGACGCCGTCCGCTCGGCCATGGGCTCGCGGGCGTTCGTCGTCCGGCCGGGGCTGGTCACGGGTTCGTGGGACCGCAGCGACCGGTTCGGCTACTGGCCCGGCCGGTTCGCGCGGGGCGGGCGGGTGGTTGTGCCGGACGTGCCCGACCAGCCGATGCAGTACCTCGACGTGCGCGACCTGGCGACGTGGATCATCGACGCCGGCGAGAAGGATGTCGTCGGCACCTACGACGGCGTCGGCCCGCAGCAGCCGCTGCCCGAGTTGCTGCGCGGTATCGCCGACGCGGTCGGTTCGGACGCGGAGCTGGTGCCCGCGACCCCGGCCCAGCTCGCGGCGGCGGAGGTCAACCCGTGGTCGGGCCCGCGCTCGCTGCCGATGTGGCTGCCGTCGGACTACGACGGCATGAAGTCCCACGACGTGACGCCCTCGCTCGAGGCGGGCATGCCGGTCCGCCCACTGGCCGAGGCGGTCGCGGACGCGCTGGAGCGGGAGCGAGAGCTGGGCCTGGACCGCGCACGAAAGGCGGGCCTTTCGGCGGAGGAGGAGCAGGAAGTCCTCGCGCAGCTCTAGCCGTCCAGAGCGCCGAAGAACCGAACTGGCACACGGGATGTGGACACCACCGCATCTCCCGGCTGGAGCCCCGCGCGCTGAGCCACACCTGTCCACAACCGGCAGACCTGTCCACAGAACCTGCTTGACCACGCCTTTTGTCAGAGCCCCCCGGTAGACTGACGGTCACGAGGGGTGCCCCCGGAGAGGGTGGGGGCTACGTTTCTTGCGTTCTGCACGCGCGTGCGCGCGGGAAACGTGACTTGCGCGCGGAACGCGAGCGCTTGGGCCCGTCTCGAACGGGTGAACCCGCAGCTTGGGTAGGCTTTCCGCGGTACCCGACCCCACTCGCGTTCAGGAGCTGCCCGCCGTGGCCCGAGTCGTCGTCGACGTCATGCCCAAGCCCGAGATCCTCGACCCGCAAGGCCAGGCTGTCGCGAACGCGCTGCCTCGGCTGGGTTTCACCGGGATCTCCGAGGTCCGTCAGGGCAAGCACTTCGAGCTGGAGGTGGACGACTCCGTCGACGACGAGACGCTCGCCAAGATCGCCGAAGGCTTCCTCTCCAACCCGGTGATCGAGGACTTCACCGTCCGGCGGGTCCAGTCGTGACCCGCGTCGGCGTGATCACCTTCCCCGGCACGCTCGACGACGTGGACGCCGCCCGCGCAGTGCACTACGCGGGTGCCGAGCCGGTCGCGCTCTGGCACGGCGACGCCGACCTGCGCGGGGTCGCCGCGGTCATCGTGCCCGGCGGCTTCTCCTACGGCGACTACCTGCGCGCCGGCGCGATCGCGCGGTTCGCCCCGGTGATGACCGCCGTCATCGAAGCGGCCCGGGGCGGCATGCCGGTGCTCGGCATCTGCAACGGCTTCCAGATCCTGTGCGAGGCGGGCCTGCTGCCCGGCGCGCTGCTGCGCAACGGCGGTCTGCACTTCGTCTGCCGCGACCAGCCCCTGCGGGTCGAGCGCACCTCGACGGCATGGACCGGCCGGTTCGCCGTCGGCGACGAGATCGTCATCCCGGTGAAGAACATGGACGGCCGGTTCGCCGCGTCTCAGTCCACTGTGGACGAACTGGAGACCGAGGGCCGGGTCGTGTTCCGCTACTCCGGGTCGAACCCCAACGGGTCCGTCCGTGACATCGCCGGGATCTGCTCGGCCGACGGCCGGATCGTCGGCCTGATGCCCCACCCCGAGCACGCGATCGACGAGCTGACCGGCCCGAGCACCGACGGGCTCGGCCTGTTCCGCTCGGTCCTGGAGGCGGTGGTGTCGGCATGACCGCGACCGTGCAGACCGACACCGTCGACTTGGCCGCGGCCACGCCGGAGGTCGCGCAGCCCTACCGCGAGCTCGGGCTCAAGGACGACGAGTACGCGCGCATCCGCGAGATCCTCGGTCGCCGGCCGACCGACGCCGAGCTCGCGATGTACTCGGTGATGTGGTCGGAGCACTGCTCCTACAAGTCGTCGAAGGTCCACCTGCGCTACTTCGGCGAGACCACGACCGACGAGATGCGCGCGACGATGCTCGCCGGCATCGGGGAGAACGCCGGCGTCGTGGACATCGGCGACGGCTGGGCGGTCACGTTCAAGGTCGAGTCGCACAACCATCCGTCCTATGTGGAGCCCTACCAGGGGGCGGCGACCGGGGTCGGCGGCATCGTGCGCGACATCCTCGCGATGGGCGCGCGGCCGCTCGCCGTGATGGACCCGCTGCGGTTCGGCGCCGCGGACGCGCCCGACACCCGGCGGGTGCTGCCCGGCGTGGTGGCCGGCATCGGCGGCTACGGCAACTGCCTCGGTCTGCCCAACATCGGCGGCGAGGTCGTGTTCGACCCGTCCTACCAGGGCAACCCGCTGGTCAACGCGCTGTGCGTGGGTGCGATGCGGGCCGAGGACCTGCACCTCGCGCACGCGTCCGGCACCGGCAACAAGGTCATCCTGTTCGGCGCGCGCACGGGTCTCGACGGCATCGGCGGCGTCTCGGTGCTGGCGTCCGACACGTTCGCCGCCAGTGACTCGTCGGCCGAGGGCGGCGCCGGGCGCAAGAAGCTGCCGAGCGTGCAGGTGGGCGACCCGTTCACGGAGAAGGTGCTGATCGAGTGCTGCCTGGAGCTGTTCCGGGAGGGCATCGTCGTCGGCATCCAGGACCTCGGCGGCGCGGGCCTGTCGTGCGCGACGTCGGAGCTGGCCTCCGCGGGTGACGGCGGCATGCACGTGGTGCTCGACCGGGTTCCGTTGCGTGCCAAGGGGATGACGCCGGCGGAGATCCTCTCGTCGGAGTCGCAGGAGCGGATGTGTGCGGTGATCCGGCCGTCCGATGTGGACGCCTTCCTGCGGGTGTGCGCGAAGTGGGACGTCACCGCGACGGAGATCGGCGAGGTCACCGACGGCGACCGGCTGGTGATCACCTGGCACGGGGAGACCGTGGTGGACGTGCCGCCGCGGACGGTCGCGCACGAGGGCCCGGTCTACGAGCGTCCGGTCGCGCGGCCCGCCGACCAGGACGCGCTGCTGGCCGCGTCGCCGGCGGAGCTGGCCCGGCCGGCTGACCTGCGCGCGGAGATCCTGCGGATGGCCGGCTCGCCGAACCTGGCGTCGCGGCGGTGGGTCACCGAGCAGTACGACCGGTACGTGCGCGGTGGGACGGTGCTGGCGCAGCCGGCGGACGCGGGCATGATCCGCATCGACGAGGCGACCGGCCGCGGAGTCGCGATGTCGTGCGACTGCAACGGCCGGTTCGTGCGACTGGACCCGTACGTGGGGACGCAGCTCGCGCTCGCGGAGGCGTACCGGAACGTGGCGGCGTCGGGCGCGCGACCGATGGCGGTGACGAACTGCCTCAACTTCGGCTCGCCGGAGGACCCGGGCGTGATGTGGCAGTTCCAGCAGGCCGTCCGCGGCCTGGCGGACGGCTGCGCGACGCTGGGCATCCCGGTGACCGGGGGCAACGTCAGCTTCTACAACCAGACCGGCGCCACGGCGATCCTGCCGACCCCGGTCGTCGGCGTGCTCGGCGTGATCGACGACGTGCGCCACCGGATCCCGACGGGTCTCGGCGCCCCCGGCGACACGCTGGTGCTGCTGGGTTCGACGGCCGACGAGCTCGGCGGCTCGGAGTGGGCGCACGTGGCACACGGCCACCTGGGCGGCCGGCCGCCGGCGGTCGACCTGGAGCGCGAGCGGCTCATCGGGTCGGTGCTGCGGTCGGGCGGCGTGTCGGCGGCGCACGACCTATCCGAGGGCGGGCTCGCGCAGGCGTTGGTGGAGGGCTGCCTGCTGAGCCGCCACGGCTGCCGGGTGGCACTCGAAGGCGATCCGTTCGTGGCGCTGTTCAGCGAGTCGTCGGCGCGCGTGCTGGTCGCCCTGTCCCCGACGGAGGCGGTCGAGTTCACCGACCGCTGCACGGCGGCGGGTCTGCCGTGGACCCGCCTGGGCACGACGGAGCCGACCGACACGCTGGAGATCGAGGGCCTGGCCCCGCTACTCCTGACCGAGCTCCGCACGGTCTGGGAGGGCACGCTGCCAGCCCTGTTCGACTAGTTGTCCACAACCGCCGAGGTTGTCCACAGCAGACCCAGAGTTGATCTCCCCGTGCCCCGCGACCGGTAGACTGGAACAGGGACGCCCCTGGAGAGGGTCAGGGACAGCTGTCTGCGGCGATCAAGCCGCACACCCATCCTCCGCAACACCGATCGCGGCGCGTCAGCAGCCCACTCCCCGATCCCGGTAACGATCGACACCCCGGCAGCCACCGCCGCCGCAGCGAACCCCAGAACCGACATCACCGAATGCCGCACACCCCGCCGACATCGCGGATCAGGCACCACCCGCAGATGTACCCCCAGGTCAACCACCCACACGCGATCACCAGCACCCGAACGGGCAGACCTCGAGCGGGCCACACCCACCACCACACCAGCAACCAGGCAAGATTCAACAACGGGCACGGCTCTCTCACATGACCATGGGACCTAGACAATCACATGATCAACGAGTCGTGCACGCCCCACCGCCGGGATGATCGACTTTGCCGGAGCCCTGCCGGAGAGGGTGGGGGTCAGCGTGTAACTTGCGCGGCAGTTTGCGCAGTTCAGGGGCGGGCGAGGCCCGTCTCGGGGGAGTAGTGCCAGCCGGGTGGTGGGGTGACCTCGGCGCGGAAGGTGGCCTTCGTGAAGTCGGCCTCGCGGGCGAAGTCGGCTTCGGCGAACGAGACGCGGTCGTTCCATGTCGACGACGCGAACTTCGTGTCGCCCTGGAACGTCGTTCGGGACAGGTCCACGAGTCCGTGGGCGGTGAAGCGGCTGAACCACGTCCGCTCGCGGAACACCGTGTCCTGCGCGTACAGCCGGCCCCACGAGCGGCCGCCCGTGAACCAGGCCGGGCCCCGCACCTCGCAGTGGTGCAACGAGTTCGACTCGTACAGGTTCAGCTCCCGCGCCCGCAGCTGGCCGATCACCCGGTACGACAGGTCGAAGTACTCGAGCGTCGCCCCGTGCAGGTCGAGGTCGTAGGCCGCGGCGGCCGGATCGTCGACACGAGGCAGCAGGTCCGCGATCAGCCGCTGCGCGGTCAGCCGCACCTGCAACCAGCGCTCCGCCGCCTCGCGCGCCTTCCGCTCCTCGTAGCTCTCCGGCGGCGGCTCGAGGCCGCGCCGGGCGGCGTACCGCGGGTGGTCGAACGGCCGCCGCAGGTACGAACAGATCACGTCCAGCACGTCCTGTGTGTACGACGGCCGGCTGCGCGCCAACCCGGCCAGCGCGTGCAGCGCCCCCACCCGCACCTGGTCGGCGTCGTCGCCGAGCAGCTCCACCGCCCGCAGGAACCGCTCGTCCGCCGCGCGCTCGCGGTCGTGCTCGGCCCGACCGCTCTCCAGGTCCTGCCGCGCACGCTCGAGCTCCTGCCGGCTCTCCTCCACGCGCCGCCGGCGGTCGTTGAGCCACAACGCGTACAGCGCCACGACCGAGCCCGCCGCGAGCCCACCGGTCTTCAACGCATCGCCACGGCTGGCGGCAGGACCGGTCAGCAGCCAGCCGGCGACGAGTGCGAACACGCCCAACGCGACCAGCACCGTGCCGAGCAGCCGCAGGTGGTCCCGATGGCGACGCCACACGTTCCAGACCACGAAGACGGCGACGCCGCCAGCCAGCGCGGCGGCGCCGAACCCGATGAACAGGGCGTTCATCGGCGACGCCCGCGACCGGCCGACGGCATCAGCATGCTCACCCGGCGCGTCAGAACGCGTAGAAGGTGAAGATGCACCACCCGCCGTCCTCGAGGAACGCGCTCGTCCTCGCGGCGGAGGTGGGCGCCCCGTTCAGCGTGCCCGTGAGGTCGACGCCGATGTACTCCGACTGGGACTCCATGCCCGCGGTGTCCAACTGCAGGTTCGCCTTGCCGGTGACGGCGTCGTCGATGTCGCGCTGGCTCGTGCTGTCCGGGCACAGCTTGCCCTTCGCGCCGGCCGCGTCGCCGCCGTTGACCTGGTCGAGGAAGCCCTGCACGAACTCCTCGCCGTCGCCGCCGGAGCCGCCGCCGGTCGGCAGGTCGGTGGGGTCGGTCGGCTCGCTCGGCGATCCGGTCGGCAGACCACCGCTGCCATCGCTCGGGAGGATGTCGTTCCAGCACCACTCCGTACCGTCCTTGACGACCGTCACGTCATAGGGCACGGCGTCGCCGTCGAGGGTGATGTCGAGGACCGCGGTCACCTCGTTGTCGGAGACCTCCTTGGTCTCCTTCAGCTCCGCGGCGGAGATCTCGTCGATGTCGTCGATGGCCGACTGGACGTTGGCATCGGCGTCGGCGCAGGTGAGGCTCTGCAGCGCGCTGCCGTCCTGCCCGTCGGCCGCCTGGACGAGTTCGTCGATGAACTCCTCCGCGCCGGCGGACGCGTCGTCCGTCTTGGACGGCTTGGCCGAAGTGGACGTGTCGCCGCTGCCGGACGCGGACTTCTTGTCATCACTGAGGAAGAAGCCGGGCGCGACGAACCCGGTGACGCCGAGGCCGCCGAGCAGCAGCACGACGATAGCCACGACGGCCACGATCATGCCGGTGTTCCGCTTCGGCGGGGGCGGGCCGCCGTAACCGCCGCCGTAGTTGGGGTAGCCGCCGGGGTACTGCGCGGTCTGGTCGTAGCCGCCGTACTGCCCACCCGGCTGCTGGAAGCCGCCGGACTGCGGGTAGCCGCCGGGCTGCTGATAGCCGCCCGGTTGCTGATATCCCCCGTACTGGTCGGGTTGACCGTACTGGCCCGGCTGGCCGTACTGGCCCGGCTGCTGGCCCTGACCGTACGGGTCGGGTTGCTGGCCATACGGCTGCTGTGGGTACGTCATCGCCTTGGGTTCCCTCCCCGGAGAACAGTCCCTGCCCGGAGTCCGACGTGCTCTCGGGGGGCTTCGTTCCCGCCTCACGCGGGAGCTTAAATGGACGGAGGGGGCCTTCGCCCCGATGGTGGGCGAAAGCCCCCTCCTGGGGGTTGAGCCGAGTGTCTAGTCGGGAGTCCGCGCGAGTACCTGCAGCCGGTCGTAGGCCCCGTTGAACGAGTTCTGGTCGATCGGCGACGAGCTGTACTGCCAGACCGTGTAGACGCTCCAGCCGATCGGCAGCTGGCCGACCGAGGACGCGTACCGGGCGACCCACAGCGGGTTGGTCGAGCCGAAGCTCGAGCCGACGCACTGGTTCCACCAGCTGGTGGACGTGTAGATGGCCGGGTACTTGTCCCACCGCGCCTTGTAGGTGTTGCTGAAGTCGCGGATCCAGTTGGTCATCGAGGTCTTGGACAGCCCGTAGCAGGTGGCGCCGTACGGGTTGTACTCCATGTCGAGCGCGCCCGGCAGCGTCTTGCCGTCACCGGACCAGCCACCGCCGTTGCTGGAGAAGAAGTTCGCCTGCGTGGCGCCGCTGGACCGGTCCGGCAGCGCGAAGTGGTACGCGCCGCGGATGAAGCCCTGGTTGAACGAGCCGTTGTACTGCTGGGCGAAGTACGGGTTCCGGTAGCCGGTCCCCTCGGTCGCCTTGGCCCACACGAACCGCTTGCCGGCGTTCCACTGGGCCGGCCAGTCCACGTTGCCCTGGTGACCGCTGACGTCGATGCCGGGCACGGAGGCCTGGGCCGTGACGTCCTCGGGGTCGAACGAGCGCGGCGGCATCTGCGCCGTGCCCTCGTGCAGACGGATCTGGGAACCCATCGGGTGGTCGTACTTCTGCACCATCGCGTCGACCGAGTCATGACCGCCGGCAGGGGAGGCGGCCTGGTCGGCCAGGGCCGGAGCAGCTGCTCCGGCGAGGATCAGGCTTGCGGCCACCGCACCGGCCGCGATCAGTCCGCGACGTCTGCCGCGGAGGAAACGGTTCATGGGATCGCCCTTTCCGAATCGCCCTCGCGTTGGCGGCTCACGGGCTGGAGCTGCCAAGATACAGATTGTGGTCGCGTAGTACCGATTTGTCACGTTGTCTGGTTAATTAGTAACGGCTACTTCGATAACGTTTTGAGCCGCCGGTCGTTGGTCACTTGGGCGCCCTAAGCTCTGCGTCGGAGGTTGGTGCTCCGCCCTGGTCGTGTGACCAGTACTAACGGTCGGAGCATGCACGTGGACGGAGCGTGAGGACCACCGTATCCTTCGGGATACCTCGGAGCAGGTTGTCCGACGGGGAACTGTGCCGGAAGGTGTGACCGTGGCAGGCGCTGCAGGGTCCGGCCGCGATGAGTTCGTGGCGGCGTGGGCCAGTGCGCTCTCAGACACCGCGTTCGTGCCGACCGAACGGTCGGCACTACTCGAACGGGTGGGTGAACTCGCCGACCTCCTGACGGCATCGGTAGCCGCCCGGGAGTGGGAGCCGGCCCCGGTCGAGCGGGCCGGCGCGGAGATCGTCCGGCTGGGCTTCTTCGCCCCTGACGCGCTCGCCGCGACCCTGCGGCTGGCGGCCGGGCACCTGGCCGGGTCGGACCGGCGGGACGCCGCGCAGGCCGCGCTCGCGGCCGGGTTCGTGCGGGCCGCCCACGAGCGGATCTTCACCGAACAGGAGACGCTGCGGCGCTCCGCGCTCGAGGCCCGCGACAGCGCCGAGGCGGCGAGGCGCACGAGCGAGGCCCGGTTCCGCGCGATGTTCTCCGACGCCGCGATCGGCATCGGCATCACGGACACCGAGGGCCGGCTGCTCGAGGTCAACGCGGCCATGGCCGGGATGCTGGACCTGCGGCCCGAGCAGATGCACCACCACCACCTCGTCGAGTTCCTGCACCCCGACGACCCGCCTGAGCTGCGCCACTACTTCGACGAGATGGTGGCCGGCACGCGCGACCACTACCGGATCGAGCGGCGCTTCCGCAAGCGCGACGGCACTCCGCTGTGGACGAACGTGACCGTCTCGCTGGTGCGCGACGAGACCGGCGCGCCGCAGCTGCTCGTCGGCATGGTGGAGGACAACACCGAGCGGCACGTGCTCTCGGAGAAGCTGCGGCACCAGGCCAACCACGACCCGCTGACCAGGCTCGGCAACCGCGCGCTGTTCACCGAGCGGCTGAACGCCGCGTTCGCCGCGGGCGACGGGCAGCGGATCGGCCTGTGCTATCTCGACCTCGACGGCTTCAAGGCGATCAACGACACGCTCGGCCACGTGGTCGGCGACCAGCTGCTCGTCGAGATCGCGGACCGGCTGCACCGGCTGGTGCGGGCGCCCGGCCGGCTGCTGGCCCGCATGGGCGGCGACGAGTTCGTGGTGCTGGTCGAGCACACCGACGGGATGGCCGAGCTGACCGCGCTCTCCGAGCGGATCCTGGCCGCCGTCGCCGAGCCGGTCCACATCGCCGGCCACCGGCTGACCGTGTCGGCCAGCGTCGGCATCGTCGAGCGCCCGGTGGCCACCTCCACGCCCTCGGACGCGATGCGGGACGTGGACGTGACGCTGCACTGGGCGAAGGTCGACGGGAAGAACCGCTGGGCCTGCTACGACCCGGAGCGCAACGCGCGGGAGATCGCCCGGATCACGCTGTCCGCCGCGATGCCGGCCGCCCTGGAGAACCGGGAGTTCTACGTCGACTACCAGCCGATCGTGCGCCTGTCGGACGGCCAGCTGCTCGGCGTCGAGGCGCTGGTGCGCTGGGCGCACCCGGAGTTCGGCCGGCTCGGCCCGGACCGGTTCATCGGGCTCGCCGAGGAGACCGGGCTGATCGTGCCGCTCGGCCACTGGGTGCTCGCGGAGGCGTGCGAACAGGCCGTGGGGTGGGCGCGGCTGGGCGGGCTGGAGCCGGTGGTGAGCGTGAACCTCGCGGCGCGCCAGGTCGCCGAGCCGGGGCTGGTCGACGACATCGTCCAGGTGCTGCGCACCGCGGGGCTGCCGCCGACGAGCCTGCAGCTGGAGCTGACCGAGAGCGCGATCATGGGCACCGGCGAGCCGCTCGGCGCGCTGCACAAGCTCGTGGAGCTCGGCGTCCGGATCGCGATCGACGACTTCGGGACCGGCTACTCGAACCTGTCCTACCTGCGGCACCTGCCGGTGCACGCGCTGAAGATCGCCGGCGCGTTCGTCGAGGGCCTGCGCGCCGACGAGGCGGACTCGGTGGACGCCCAGATCGTGACGGCGCTGGTGTCGCTGGCGCACTCGCTGAAGCTGGACGTGATCGCCGAGGGCGTCGAGACCCGCGACCAGGCCGACCGCCTCCGGGCCATCGGCTGCGACCAGGCCCAGGGCTGGCTCTACGCCAGACCAGGCCCGCCCGCGAAGATCAACCCGTGGCTCGCCTGAGGTGTTCGGCGGGGATCATCGCCGAGACCGGGCCGGCCGGGTTGAGCACCAGCGGATGGCCGTACAGCAGCGGCACCAGCTCGCGGCCTGAGACTTCGCGCCACCCCGGCCACACCGGCGGCACGCACGCGACCGACGTGCACGCCGGCACCATGACGGTGCCCTGCCGCGCCGGGAAGCCGGTCACCGAGCGGTCCCGCGGCGAGGTCGCGTAGAGCAGCAGCGTCGCGCGCAGCACCGCGGCCGGCAGGACCGCCTCGTCGACGTGGCCGGACCGGATCAGCTGCAGCGTCCGCTCCAGGTCGGTCGTCGGCTCCGGCATCCGCAGCGCGGCCGGCGACGGGCGATACTCGGTGTTGCGCCGGAACGCCGCGCTGATCTCGCCGTTCGCGTCGACCGGGTACGCGCCGACCACGCCCCACGGCGGGATGTCGGCGTCCGCGTCGAAGGCCGGATCGATCACGTAGAGCCAGGTGCCCGGGTTCGCCCGCGCGCTCACCCGCATCTCCGGAGTGATCTGCGGGGTGACTTGGCCTGACGACTGCTCTGACATGGCCACATCGTAGGTCCGTTCGGCCCAATCGGTAGGTTGGCGACCATGCGGACCTTACGCATCGCGCTCGCGTCCCTGCTGCTCGTCGCGGGCTGCTCCACCGCGGAGCCAGGCGAGCCGCGGGCCGCCGACCAACCGCCCACCAGCACCGAACAAACGGACCAACCGGACGAACCGACCTCGTCCACGGTGCCGCCGCCGACCAGTTCCGCGCCGCGAGACCGGCCCAAGGACATCGACATGGCCGGCGTCGACATCTGCAAGGTCGTCGCCGGCCTGCCGCGGCGCGAGTACGGCCTCGACGGCGACCGGCCACCGCTCGGCGGCACCTCGGTGATCTTCCCCGGCGCCAAGGACTGCTTCGCCAACGGCATCCAGAAGAACCTGTCACTCACCCTGATCGCGGTCCCCGACGAGGACGCCCGCGAGTTCGTCGATACCGCGAACGCCGAGGTCACGGACTTCGAAGCGCAGGGTTACCCCTTGTCGGTACTCAAGCCCGCGCAGCCGGAGAACTGCTTCGGCGTCCTGGACGTGCACGACGGCCAGCTCCTCTTCATCTCCTACGGCATGGGCAACCCCAGAGGCGAGCCGGTCACGCCGCAGAAACGGCTGTGTGACACAGTGCCCGAGATCGCCGCATCGGCGATCTCGGCGCTCGGCTGACGTCATGGTCACGACACGCCGACGTCCCTGAAGAAAGTTTTCGATGTTGGCCAGTTGCTCGTGGGAACCGCCACACGGCCGGCCGCATCAGAGATACAGTCGTCGCAATCGCACAGACTGAGGGAGACGTGCCGTGTTTGCTGCGGATGGTGGTGGCGGGGGAATCGCGCCAGCGGGACCCACCTTCACTGGTACTCAAAACTTGCGCATCGAGCCTTGGGCAATCCCCGAGGCTTTGAAGGCGTTCCGTGAGGCCCACGAGCGGGTGTCGGCCAAGGTTCGGGAGCTCGGCGGACTGCCGGTACGCGACTGGGCAGGGGACCCGGTCAGCGGCGAGACGGCACAGCGGTTCACCGAGCGATCCAACGGTGCCGGCGCCGAGTCGGCCATCGAGTGCCTCACCGGCTACCAGAATCAGCTCGCGAACGCGATCGAGTCGCTCAGCTCGGCACACGCCGACTACCTGGCGATCGAAGGCACCGAGACGGCCCGCTGGGGCAAGTACTAGGCCGACTTCCAGTCCGCACGCGAAGGATTGAACTCCATGGGTTACCGATGGCGGGGATTCGAACACCCTGAGCTCTACGACATGATCAACAGCGGCCCCGGTTCGGCCGCGTCCGAGCCGCAGACGCAGTACTGGCGGAGCCTGACCGACGAGCTCACCCAGGTCGACGAGGCGCTCAACAGCCAGCTGAAGACGATCGGCGCGAGCTGGGAGGGCGAGGCCGCGGAGCGCGCGCAGACCGGTCTGACGCCGCTCGCCGAGTGGGCCACCGACGCCGAGACCGCGTCGTCCGTGATGCGGATCTCGTCGGAGAACCAGGCCGACTACATCTCCACGGCGCGCTCGAACATGCCGGAGCCGGTCGCGGTCACCACGCCGGCGCCGTCCGGCTGGCAGATGGCCGCGGCGGGTCTGGGCATGGCCACCGGCAACCCGGGTCCGGCCGTCGCGGTGGCGATGCAGGCCGGTGACCACGAGGCGCAGGAGGCCGCGCAGAGCGAGGCTCAGCAACAGGCCGTCCAGACGATGCAGAACTACGAGAGCAGCAGCACCTGGAACCGGGACACGCTGGGCACCTTCGTCACGCCGCCGGACGTGGTCGTCTCGACGCCGCCTCCGCAGGGCGGCACGGCGGGCGTCGTCACCGGCCCCGAGTCGCAGGCCGGCCCGAACGCGGGCGGCAGCACGCAGGCCGCCTCGGCCGGCGGTACCGCCACGATCCCGACCGGTAGCGGCGGCAGCAGCCCCTCGACCCTCACCCCGATCGGTGCCAACGGCGGGGCGACGCCCCCGGCCGGTGGGCAGCCGCTCCCGGGTGCGGGCGTGTTCGCGCCGCCGGCCGTCACCACTCCCTCGGGTCTGGTGCCGCCGCCCGGCCAACCCGTCGGCGGCCCGCCGGTGCAGCCGGGTCCGGGCATCCCGCCCGTCAACCCGACCAACCCGGGACCGGCCAACGGCCAGCTTCTGCCGCCCTTCGGCAACACCGGCAACACGAACCCGACGACCGGCGGCAACGGCCCGCTGAACGGCGCCAACCGCGGCCCGCTCGGCCCCGGTGGCGTCCAGCCGATCCCCGGCAACGCCGGCGACGTGGCTCGCCGTGGCCTGCCGGTGCGCGGCGGCCTGCCGGGCGGCGGTCTGGGCGGGCCCGGTGCGTTCGGTCCCGGCGGCGTCGGCGGTGCGGGCGCGGACACCACGCGTGGTGCCTCGCCGTACGGCCGCGCGCCGGGCGGAGGTGCCGTGCCGGGTGGAAGCGTCGCGGGTCGTCAGGGTCCCGGTGCCGCGAGCGCGGCCGGTGGTCGTGGTGCCGGAGTGACCGGTGGCCGCGGCGGTGTCGCGGGCCCGATGGGCGCCGGCGGCCGCCGTGCCGACGACGATGACGACGAGGAGCGCTTCGCGCCCGACTACCTGCTCGAGACCGAGGACGTGTTCGGCGATGACCGCCGGGTCGCGCCGACGGTCATCGGGGAGTCGACGCCGCAGGAGTAACAGCTGAACGAAGTCGGGGCGGGGTGTCGCGTTGTGCGGCGTCCCGCCCCGTTTCTCTGAGTAAGGTTGTGCTTGTGACCAGCACGTTCTCGATCGGTGAGCAAGAGACTCAGCCGATCACGTTGTCGGCCCTCGAGTTCGATGTGCTGTGGGAGCATCTGCGGCTCGGCCAGCTGCCGCTCGTGGTCAAGGTGCCGTCGCCGGGGAAGACGAACGACGAGCGCGCGCAGCTCGAGGAGAAGGCGTGGACGGACCTCGAGGGGCGCGGCCTGGGGCGGCCCGTCGAGGTGAACCCGGACATCGAGGACATCCTGTCGGCGCTGGCGAAGCCGGAGCGCGAGGTCGACCTGCGGGCGTACGCGGGACGCGGCACGCGGGTGCTCGCCGCGGCCGGTGGGGACGTCGCCGGGGTCGCGGAGCTGAGCGACGGCCAGGTGACGTTGCGGCGGGTGTCGGCCAGCGGGCTGCCAAGCGCGGTGCTGGCCGCGCTGCCCACCGCGGTGCCGGGTCCGGGCCAGTCGGTCACGCTGCGCACCTCGGACTTCGAGGCGGCCGCGCACGCGTCGGTGGGTACCCGCGACGGGTTCCAGGCGGCGTTGCTGGGACACGGGATCCGCAAGGACGACGCGGTCGTGCTCGGTGAGATGATCAAGGACGTGTCGGGGTTGGGCAACTTCGGCGCGGCCGCCCGCGACAAGCTCGGCCGGCGGCGAAGAGCCGAGCGAGTGGTGTCGTTCTTCGACACCGAGGACGGTCGCTACGTGCAGATTCGCCGCCCGTCCCAGGACGGCACCATGTGGACGACGATCTCGCCGGCCGACACCCGCAACCTGACCCACCACGTGCAGGAACTCTTGGACGAGATCGTCCGCGAGGCCGCGTCCTGACCGCGAAACCCGTAGACCCCCACGAACTCCGGTCGGCCGTACTCGCGGTTGCGCCCTGGCTCACCGGTGGCCCGACGCCCCCGCGCCCGACCCTGGCCGCGGCGGTCCGGCTGAGTCTGCGCACGCTGGCCCAGGTGGCGCCGGGCCGCAGCGTGGAGGTGCGAGTGCCGCCCTTCGCGGCCGTGCAGTGCATCGAGGGCCCCCGCCACACCCGAGGCACCCCACCGAACGTGGTGGAAACCGACCCGCGAACCTGGCTCGAGCTGGCAACGGGCCTGCTCGACTGGCCGGCCGCCGTCGCCGCCGGACGAATCACCGCCTCCGGCCAACGAGCCGACCTGTCGGACCATCTCCCGGTCGTCCGCCTCCCCTGACCTGCGACGTCACCGGTTGTCCACAAGCTGGAGTTGTCCACAGGCAAGATCCACACCGCCGCTTTCGTCGGTGCTCCTCGGTAGACTGGCATGAGGGGTGCCCCCGGAGAGGGTGGGGGTTTTGGGAGTCTGGTTCTGCACGCGCGTGTGCGCGCGGGGGAGTTCTCGCCGCCGATTCGTTGGAGTGGTTGGGATTCGCGGGCGGCGGGCTCGGCTTGCCGAGGCCGCCGGGCCTGATGAGCGGGCGAATCCCGAGGTCGGATCGGGCGTCGCGGCGGGCTGGTGCGTCAGCGATGTCGCGTTCGGCGAGGTGAGTTCGCCGTGGTGGGCTGGTTCGCGGGGGCCAGGTTCGGACTGGGGTGAGCCCCGCTGCGATAGTCGGTTCGCGTTGGGATGTCGGTCGCGTGGGACGGTGTGTGCGATGAGGTCGGATCCGGTTTGGAGTCCACCTGCGTTGTCGCCGGGTTGTCCACAGGTGACGGTTCGTGAGGTCGGGACCGTCAGTGGGTGGCGGTAGGCTGGAAACCGGGGGCCGGAGGCCACCTGCCGATCAGAAGATCCGGCCCAAGGTGTTGTCGTACAACGACTTGCCGGCCTCCACCAAGTCGCGACCGCCCTCCACGACGTCCCCAACAGTCCCGACCACGATGTCGCCCGCGTCGTTCAGGAGTTCGCCGCCCGTGGCGCGTAGTTCGTCCCACGCCCCGTCCCAGTCGCCGGAGAAGGCCTCCTCCGCCGCGGACGACAGGCCCGAACCCACGTCCCCGACGATGTCCACCGTCTCCTTGCCCAGGTTGGCCACCGCGTCGATGGCCGGGCCCACCACGGGCAGGTCCGAGCCCGGCAGCGACGGCGGCAGCGGCGAGTCCTCCCAGCGCGGATCCGTGACCGCGTCGTAGTTGCCCGTCGCGATGTTGCCCAGGTTCTGCAGCGACTCGGAACCGTCGGCGTAGTACATGCTGTGCGCGTCCAGCAGGTCCTCCGACGTCGCCGTGCCGAACTGGTTCGCGCCGAACGCGTCGTCGTACGGCGTGGTCGACGAACCGTCCGCGGTGAACCAGTCGCCGCTCGTGGCCTGCACGATCGGGTCGTGCTCGGTCATCCCCGCCCACACGTGGCCGGCGCCCGCCGACAGCTCCGACACCGACGACGCGCCCACTCCCGGCGAACCCAGGAACGCGACGTCGTCGGCGGCCAGACCGTTCATCGCCGCGTAGCCGACCGTCGTGCTGCCGTAGCTGTGCCCCAGCGCCGTCACGTGCGGGTCGTGCCCGGCCGCCTCGGCCGCCGCCCGGTAACCGTCCACATCGGACACCAACAGCTCACCGCCGGCTCGGGCGTTGTCCGTCGACACCACGCTCAGGTCCCACGACGGCGCGTCGTAGCCAAGCCAAGCCACCGTCGCGTTGCTGGCACCGGGCGCCGCCGCGTCCATCTGTTCCCGCAGCTCCACGGCCTGCCCGGTCGGGAACCCGTTCTCGAGCGTCGTCCCCACGCCGGGCACGGCGATCGCCAGGTGATCCGCCGTGTCCGGGTTGCCGAACGCCACCGCCAGCGCGCCGTCCCCGTTGCCCGGCCCCACCGGGTCGTACGACAGCACGTACACCGAGTCCGGCGCCCGCGCCTCCGCCTCGGCGACCCGCTCCGCCGCGGCCGCCGCGTTCTCCAGCTGCCGGTTCACGTCCTGCCGCTGGTCCAGCAGGTCCGCCAACGCCGGCTCCGACCGCAGCGCGCCCTCGTCCGCCGGGTCCAGACCGAACGACGCGGCCTGCGAGGCGATCTGTCCATCGAGCGACGAACGCGACGCCTCCAGCCGCTCCTGGTCCGCAGTGATCCGCCGCCGGTTCGCGACGTCCAGCACCTCGGCCGGCAGCCCGCGCAGCCGGCCCAGCTCGTCGAACCGCGTGGCCAGCAAGGAGTCCCGCTCCGCCGCGGACAACCCCTGCCACCACGCGGCCACCTCGCGCGGATCCGACCCCGGCGGCGGCACCGTCGGGCCGGCCGTCGGCGCGGTCGCCAGCCACGCGGCGTCCGCCCTGGCCGTCTCCGCGAACGCCGGTCGGATGCCGGCGAGCGACCCGGCGTAGGCCCGCAGGGTCTGCTCGTAGCCTTCGCGCACCGTGGTCAGCGCCCGGTTGACCCGGTCGGCCAGCGCCGTGAGCGCCGCGCCGTCCAGGCCCGCCGGCCGGGACCGCCACGCCGCGATGGCGTTGTCCGCGGCGGCGCGCATGGTCGTGTAC
>NZ_JBOHGA010000087.1:0-24393 GCF_050699915.1 Actinophytocola sp. | reverse complement strand
CCGCGCCGACGCTGCTGCCCGGCGGCCGCCTGGTCACCGACCGGGACGCGCGCGCCGAGGTCGAGCGGACCTGGGGCCTGCCGGCCGGTGCGCTGCCCGGACGAGCCGGCCTGGACACCACGGGGATCGTCGCCGCGGCGGCCGCCGGCAAGCTCGACGGCCTGGTGGTCGGCGGCGTGCAGACCGACGACCTGCCCGACCCGGCGCTCGCCGAGGCGGCGCTGGACAAGGCGGGCTTCGTGATCAGCCTCGAGCTGCGGGCCAGCGCGGTCACCGAGCGCGCGGACGTCGTGCTCCCGGTCGCGCCCGCGGTCGAGAAGTCCGGCACCTTCCTCAACTGGGAGGGCCGCCGCCGCGACTTCGGCACAACCATCGAGGGCACCGGCTCGCTGTCGGACTGCCGAGTGCTCGACACGCTCGGCGTCGAGATGGACGTCGACCTGTTCACCCAGACCCCGCAGGCGGCCGCCGCGGACCTCGCCCGGCTGCCCGCGGTTTCACGTGCCGCATCCCCGCCCACCGCGACCGTGGCTCCGGCACCGGAGCTCGCCGATGGCCAGGCGCTGCTCGCCACCTGGCGGCGGCTGCTGGACAACGGCGCGCTGCAGTCCGACGAGCCGCACCTCGCCGGCACCGCACGGCCCACCGTCGCCCGGCTCTCGCCGGCCACCGCGCAGCGGATCGGCCTGGGCGGCAATCCCGCGGTGACCGTCAAGACCGAGCGCGGTTCGATCACCCTGCCGGCCGAGCTGGCGGACCTGCCGGACGGGGTCGTCTGGCTGCCAACCAACTCCGGCCCGGCCACCACCCGGCGCACGCTCGTCGCCGGCCACGGCGACGTCGTCTCGGTCAGCGCGGAGAACCTGCTGACCGGCTCGACGAGTACTGATGGGGGCGAGTCAGCGTGACAGGCATTGTCACAAGGCCGAGTGCTCCCCATCCGCACCTAAGGGGAACGGGACGCAAACCGGCCACAAGTACGTGGTCAACGGTGAGGTCATTTCCCAGCGCAACCAACACCTTGAATTCCGGGGAGGCGGGATGACTCGCGCCGAGCTACTTGCCGACGATCCGCTCTGGCTGATCCTGATCAAGGTCGTCATCGTCCTGCTGATCGGGCCGATCCTGACGATCTTCCTGATCATCTGGGAGCGCAAGGCGATCGGTCGGATGCAGCAGCGGCCTGGCCCGAACCGGGTCGGCCCCGGCGGCTACCTGCAGTCCATCGCGGACGCGATCAAGCTGCCGTTCAAGGAGCAGATCATCCCGGCCGGCGCGGACCGGAAGGTGTACTTCCTCGCCCCGGTCATCGTGGTGATCCCCGCGATCATGGCGTTCTCGGTGATGCCGTTCGGCCCGCAGGTGTCGATCTTCGGCGAGCAGACCGTGCTGCAGCTGGTCGACCTGCCGGTCGGTGTGCTCCTCGTGCTGGCCTGCTCCTCGGTCGGCGTCTACGGCATCGTGCTCGCCGGCTGGTCGTCCGGCTCGCCCTACCCGCTGCTCGGCGGGCTGCGCTCGGCCGCGCAGGTGATCTCCTACGAGATCGCGATGGGTCTGTCGATCGTCTCCGTCGTGCTCTACGCGCAGTCGCTGTCCACCGGCGACATCGTTCAGGCACAGGCCAGCGGTTGGTACTTCTACCTGCTGATACCGAGCTTCCTGATCTACCTCGTCTCGATGGTCGGCGAGACCAACCGGGCGCCGTTCGACCTGCCGGAGGCGGAGTCGGAGCTGGTCGGCGGGTTCCACACCGAGTACAGCTCGATGAAGTTCGCGCTGTTCTTCCTCGCCGAGTACGTGAACATGGTGATCGTCTGCGCGTTCGCGACGACGCTGTTCCTCGGCGGCTACATGGCGCCCTGGCCGATCTCGCTGATCAACGACAACTACTTCAACACCGGCTGGTGGCCGATCCTCTGGTTCTTCGGCAAGACCTTCTTCTTGCTGTTCTGCTTCATCTGGGTGCGCGCCACGCTGCCCCGGTACCGCTACGACCAGTTCATGCGGATCGGCTGGAAGGTCCTGGTGCCGGCCAACCTGGTCTGGATCGTGCTGATCGCGGGTCTGCGCACGCTGCGCGGCGAGAGCGAGGTCTCCACCGGCCAGATCCTCACCTACGGCGGCATCGTGCTGCTGGTGGTCGTGGCGCTGGGCTTCGTGTTCGACCGCGGCACCCGCGGCGTGGAGGACGACGACCAGGTGCCGATCACCGGCGGCGGCTATCCGGTCCCGCCGCTCGACCTGGAGATACCCGAGCCGACCAAGCGCAAGGCGGTCCGCGGCCGCCGGTCGGCGCGGCGCCGGCCGGCCACCGTCGGTACCGGCACCGGTGCGCGGCCGGACGCCGGGAAGGAGTCAGACGATGGGGATCTTTGATCCGCTGAAGGGCTTCGGGGTCACCTTCTCGACGATGTTCAAGAAGGTCGTCACCGAGGAGTACCCCGAGATCGGCGCACCCGCCGCGCCCCGCTACCACGGTCGCCACCAGCTCAACCGGCACCCGGACGGGCTGGAGAAGTGCGTCGGCTGCGAGCTGTGCGCCTGGGCGTGCCCGGCCGACGCGATCTTCGTGGAGGGCGCGGACAACACCGACGAGGCGCGCTTCTCGCCCGGTGAGCGCTACGGCGCGGACTACCAGATCAACTACCTGCGGTGCATCGGCTGCGGCCTGTGCATCGAGGCCTGCCCGACCCGGTCGCTGACGATGATCAACGACTACGAGATCGCGGACGACAACCGGCAGGACCTGATCTGGACCAAGGAGGACCTGCTCGCCCCGCTGCTGAAGGGGATGGAGCAGCCGCCGCACCCGATGCGCCTCGGTGACACCGAGCAGGACTACTACGTCGACGCGCCGCAGCTGGCCCGCAAGTGGGGCTACCCCGACCCGGTGAAGGGGGAGGTCAAGTGACCCCGGCAGTGCTGCTGGCCGACGCCGTGCTCGCCCAGGGCGTGCAGAACACCATGTCCACCGGTGAGGCCGTCTCCTTCTGGGTGCTGGGCCCGCTGGCCCTGTTCGGCGCGCTCGGCATGATCTTCGCGAAGAACGCGGTGCACTCGGCGCTGTTCCTGGTGCTGACGATGCTCTCGCTCGGCGTGATGTACATGGTCCAGCAGGCGCCGTTCCTCGGCTTCGTGCAGATCATCGTCTACACCGGCGCGATCATGATGCTGTTCCTGTTCGTGCTGATGCTGGTCGGCAAGGACTCTTCGGACTCGGTGGTCGAGGTCCTGCGCGGGCAGCGGTTCGCCGCGACCGTGCTGGGCGTCGCCCTCGCCGCCCTCGTGGTCGGCGCGATCGCCCGGTCGCTGACCTCGGTCACGCCGGTCGGGCTGACCGGCGAGCAGGCCAACGGCGGCAACGGGAACGTGGAGAACATCGGCCGCTCGATCTTCACCGACTGGCTGTTCCCGTTCGAGCTCACCTCCGCACTGCTGATCACCGCCGCGGTCGGCGCGATGGTGCTCGGCTACGTCGACCGGCACACCCGCGGCCGCAAGACCCAGCGCGAGCTCGTCGAGGCCCGCTTCCGCGGAGAGCACGACCGCCCGTCGCCGCTGCCCGGCCCGGGCGTGTTCGCCACCTCGTCCTCGGTCGCCACGCCGGCGCTGCTCCCGGACGGCTCGGTCGCGCCGGAGTCGCTGTCCCGGCTGATCGACTCGGCCGCCGCGGAGGAGTTCGAGGAGGAGCGCAGGGCCGTCGCCGGCACCGGCCCCACCGCCGAGGGCCGCGCGCTGAATCCCTCGTCCACGACGGACGGAGAGTCCGCATGACCCTTCCGGTGTCTGAGCCGCGTGTCTGCCAACCGCGCCTAAGGGGAACGGGACGCAAACCGGCCACAGGTACGTGGTCGACGGGAATGTTGTTTCCCAACGAGACCAGGCGTTTGAATTCCGGGGAGGCGGCACTGTGACTCCTACCGTCTACCTCTTGCTCTCCGCGCTGCTGTTCACCGTCGGCGCGGTCGGCGTCCTGGTGCGGCGCAACGCCATCGTGGTGTTCATGTGCATCGAGCTGATGCTGAACGCGGTGAACCTGTCCCTGGTGACGTTCGCGCGGATCAACGGCTCGCTCGACGGCCAGATCATGGCGTTCTTCGTGATGGTGGTTGCCGCAGCGGAGGTCGTGGTCGGTCTCGCGATCATCATGTCGATCTTCCGCACCCGCCGCTCGGCCTCGGTCGACGACTCCAACCTGCTGAAGTACTGAGGGGAAGGCCGTGACTGCAACACACCTGGCGGCACAGCAGGTCGCCGAGGTAACCGAGGCGACCGGTCTGGCCGGGTCGGCCTGGCTGCTGGTGCTGTTCCCGGTGATCGGCGCCGTGGTGCTGCTGCTCGGCGGCCGGCGCACCGACGCGTGGGGCCACCTGCTGGGCTGCCTGACCATCGTCGCGTCGTTCGTCTACGGCCTGCTGCTGTTCTTCTCCAGCACCGGGATGGCCGAGTCCGAGCGGGTCCAGAACGTCTCGATGTTCGACTGGATCCCGGTCGAGCAGCTGCAGGTCGAGTTCGGCATGCGGATCGACCCGCTGTCGATCAGCTTCGTGCTGCTGATCACCGGCGTCGGCGCGCTGATCCACATCTACTCGATCGGCTACATGGCCGAGGACGCCGACCGGCGACGCTTCTTCGGGTACTTCAACCTGTTCGTCGCCGCGATGCTGATCCTGGTGCTGGGCAACGGGTTCGTGACGCTCTACCTCGGCTGGGAGGGCGTGGGCCTCGCGTCGTACCTGCTCATCGGCTGGTACACGAACCGCCCGTCCGCGGCGACCGCGGCCAAGAAGGCGTTCCTGATGAACCGGGTCGGCGACGTCGGCCTGGCGCTGGCGATCTTCATCATGTTCGCGGAGCTCGGCACGACCCAGTACACCGAGGTGTTCGCGAGCCTCGACGAGCTCTCGCCCGCGACGCTCACCGCGCTGACGCTGCTGCTCCTGCTGGGCGCCTGCGGCAAGTCCGGCCAGTTCCCGCTGCAGGCGTGGTTGCCGGACGCGATGGAGGGCCCGACCCCGGTCTCGGCCCTGATCCACGCGGCGACGATGGTCACCGCCGGCGTCTATCTCGTGGCCCGGGCCAACCCGATCTACATGCAGAGCGAGGACGGCCGGCTCGTCGTCGTCATCATCGGCGCGATCACGCTGCTGCTCGGGGCGATCATCGGCTGCGCGTACGACGACATCAAGAAGGTCCTCGCGTACTCCACGGTCAGCCAGATCGGCTACATGATGCTCGCCGTCGGCCTCGGCCCGTTCGGGTTCGCGCTGGGCATCATGCACCTGCTCACGCACGGCTTCTTCAAGGCCGGGCTCTTCCTCGGCGCCGGGTCGGTCATGCACGCCATGAACGACGAGGTCGACATGCGCAAGTACGGCGGGCTGGCGCGGCTCATGCCGGTCACGTTCGCCACGTTCGGCCTCGGCTACCTCGCGCTGATCGGCATCCCGCCGTTCTCCGGCTTCTTCTCCAAGGACGCGATCATCGAGGCGGCCTTCGGCGAGGAGGGCTGGCGTGGCTGGGTGTTCGGTGGCGCGGCGCTGCTCGCGGCCGGCCTGACCGCGTTCTACATGACGCGCCTGATGCTGATGACGTTCTTCGGCAAGCAGCGGTGGAAGGAGCTGAAGTCCTCCGACGGCAGGGACTTCCACCCGCACGAGTCGCCGGCCGTGATGACCGTGCCGATGATCCTGCTGGCGGTCGGCTCGGTCGGCGCGGGCTGGTTCTTCGCGGGCGGCGACCTGCTGGCCGAGTGGCTCTCGCCCTCGCTGGGCGCGCTCGAGGAGGCCGAGCACACCGTCCTCGACCACAGCCTGATCCCGTGGCTGACGGTCGGCCTGTCGCTGCTCGGCGTCCTGATCGCGTGGCTGGTCGTCGGCCGCCGCGAGGTGCCGGTCGAGGCGCCGGAGCGGGTGTCGTTCCCGGTGCGCGCGGCCCGCAAGGACCTGTACGGCAACGCACTGAACGAGGCGCTGGTCGCCCGGCCGGGCACCTGGCTCGCGCGCGCACTGGTCTACGTGGACAACAAGGGAGTTGACGGGCTGGTGAACGGCATCGCCGCCACACTCGGCGGCAGCTCCGGCCGATTGCGCAGGACGCAGACCGGGTTCGTCCGCTCGTACGCGGCGACCATGCTCGGCGGCTCGATCCTGGTACTGATCGCATTCTTGGCAGTGAGGTACGCGTGATGACCTCCTCTTCCTCTGCGGTGCTGCTGGTCCTGCTGTTGCTGGTTCCGCTGTTGGGCGCGCTCGTGGTCGCCTTCCTGCGGGACAACGACACGCTCGCCAAGCAGACGGCGCTCGGCTTCTCGATCGCCGAGTTCGGCGTCGCCATCGCGGCCTGGTTCTCCTATGACCCGGACGGCGCGCGCCTGCAGCAGTACTTCTCGGTCGACTGGATCCCCGCGTTCGGCGTGCACCTGTCGTTCGGCGTGGACGGCATCGCGCTGGTCATGATCGCGGTGATCGGCCTGCTGGTGCCGCTGGTGATCGGCGCCGGCTGGACGGAGAAGCTGCCGGCCGAGCGCAGCGCGGGCGGGTTCCTGTCGCTGATCCTGCTGCAGCAGGCGCTCACGGTCGGCGTGTTCGCCGCGACCGACGTCTTCGTGTTCTACGTGCTGTTCGAGATCATGCTGATCCCGATGTACTTCCTGATCGGGAACTACGGCGGCCCGCGCCGGCAGTACGCGGCGATGAAGTTCTTCCTGTACTCCTTCCTCGGCGGCCTGATCATGCTGGCCTCGGTGATCGGCGCCTACTCGATGGCGTCCGACGAGCTGGGCTCGGGCACGTTCGACTGGGCCACGCTCGTCGAGGTGGTCAGCGACGCGCCGCTGGAGAACCAGATCTGGATCTTCCTGGGCTTCTTCCTCGCGTTCGCGGTGAAGGCGCCGCTGGTGCCGCTGCACACCTGGCTGCCGGACGCCGCCGCGGAGGCGCCGATCGGCGTCGCCGTGCTGCTGGTCGGCATCCTGGACAAGGTCGGCACGTTCGGCTTCCTGCGCTACCTGCTGCCGATGACCCCGGACGCCAGCACGACGCTCGCGCCGCTGGTGCTCGTGATGGGCGTGGCCGGCATCCTCTACGGCGCGCTGCTGGCGACCATGCAGCGCGACATGAAGCGGTTCATCGCGTACGTGTCGATCGCGCACTTCGGCTTCATCGCGCTCGGCATCTTCGCGTTCACGGCCCAGTCGGAGGTCGGCGCGGTGACCTACATGGTCAACCACTCGATCGCGACCGGCATGCTGATCCTGGTGATCGGCATGGTCATCGCCCGCGGCGGCTCCACGCTCATCGCGGACTACGGCGGCATGGCCAAGCTGACCCCGGTGCTCGGCGGCGTGTTCCTGGTCGCCGCCCTGGCCACGCTGTCGCTGCCCGGCACGAACTCGTTCATCAGCGAGTTCCTGGTGCTGGTCGGGTCCTACGGCAACGAGCCGGTCTACACGATCCTCGCCACGATCGGCATGATCCTCGCCGCGATGTACGTGCTGTGGGTCTACCAGCGGGTGTTCCACGGCCCGGTGCGCGGCAACGCGCTCGTCGGCGTCGCCGGCGGGCCGGGCACCGCGATCGCCCCCGAGGTCGGCGCGCGCAAGGCGATCCTGGACCTCGACGTCCGGGAGAAGCTCGTGCTCGCCCCGCTCCTGGCGCTGGTCGTGGGCATCGGCTTCTACCCGGCGCCACTGCTCGACGTGATCACTCCGACCGTGGACGCCACCCTCGAGGCGGTCGGCATTTCGGACGGAGGCAACTGAGTTGTCCGCACTCGTTTCCACCGGCGTCTTCCTCGCCCAGGAGGGCAAGGAGACGCTCGCGCCGATCAACTACCCGGCGATCCTGCCGATGTTGGTCATTCTCGGCGCGGCCTGCGTCGGGGTGCTGTTCGAGGCGTTCCTGCCCCGTCACCAGCGTTGGCAGGCGCAGGTTTTCCTGACCCTGCTGGCCCTGGTCGGCGCCGGCCTGGCGATGGCGGTCTACGTGACCGACGCGCCGTCCGCCGGCGAGACGACGCTGTCCAACACGATCGCGGTCGACCGCCCGGCGCTGTTCCTGTGGGGCACGCTGCTCGCGCTCGCGCTCGGCTCGGTACTGATGATCGCGGACCGCTCGGTGGAGCCCGGCGGCGCGTTCGTGGCCACCGCGGCGATCCGGCCGGGCACCGTGCAGGACCGCGAGCAGCGGCTGGGCGCGCACCCGGCCCGGCGCGACGCGGCCCGGTACCAGATGCAGACCGAGGTCTTCCCGCTGACGCTGTTCGCGCTCGGCGGCATGATGGTCTTCTGCTCGGCGAACGACCTGCTGACGATGTTCGTGGCGCTCGAGGTGCTGAGCCTGCCGCTGTACCTGATGTGCGGCCTGGCGCGGCGGCGGCGGCTGCTGTCGCAGGAGGCGGCGGTCAAGTACTTCCTGCTCGGCGCGTTCGCGTCGGCGTTCTTCCTGTACGGGCTGGCCCTGCTGTACGGCTACTCGGGCTCGGTGCGGCTGGCGGACATCGCCAACGCGGCGGCGGGCACGGACCGGTCGGACACGCTGCTGTTCGGCGGCATGGCGCTGCTGGTCGTCGGGCTGCTGTTCAAGGGCTCGGTGGGCCCGTTCCACGCGTGGACCCCGGACGTCTACCAGGGCGCGCCGACGCCGATCACGGCGTTCATGGCGGCCTGCACCAAGGTGGCGGCGTTCGGCGGAATCCTGCGGGTGCTGTCGGTGGGCCTGGAGTCCACGCGCTGGGAGTGGCGCGGCGTGCTCTGGGGCGTGGCGATCGTGTCGATGATCATCGGTGCGGTGCTGGGCCTCACCCAGACCGACATCAAGCGGATGATCGCGTACTCCTCGGTGGCGCACGCCGGCTTCCTGCTGATCGGCGCCATCGTGCTGACGCCCGACGGCGTCTCGTCGACGCTGTTCTACCTGCTGGCCTACGGCTTCACCACGATGGCCACGTTCGGCGTGATCTCGCTGGTCCGCGACGCCGACGGCGAGGCGACGCACCTGTCCCAATGGGCGGGCCTGGCGAAACGGTCGCCGCTCGTGGCGGCCGTGTTCACCTTCCTGTTGCTCGCGCTGGCCGGCATCCCGCTGACCTCGGGCTTCATCGGCAAGTTCGTGGTGTTCTCGGCGGCCCTGTCGGACGGGATGGCCCCGCTCGTGGTGGTCGCGCTGGTGGCCTCCGCGATCGCGGCGTTCTTCTACCTGCGGGTGATCGTGCTGATGTACTTCAGCGAGCCGGCACCCGACGGTCCGACGGTGACCGTGCCGGGCGCGTTCACCACGGCGGCGATCACCCTGGGGGTCGTGGTGACGTTGCTGCTGGGCCTCGTCCCGGCGTTCGCGCTGGACTGGGCCAACGCGGGCAACTTCGCGCTGCAGTAGCCGGACCTTGGCTCGTCGTGGTGGTGAGAACCGCCACCCCGAGGCGCCCGAAACGCCTCCTCGAATGACCCGGACATTAGGCTGTGACCAGGAATTCGAGGTGGGGAGCGATGCCGACGTGACAGCAGACCATGCCGTGCCGCGGCTACCCGCGTCGCTCGGACTGGACCGGGCCGACCCAGCGCTCGTCGAGTCCGTCGGGGGCGGGCTCGTCAAGGTCGAGCAGCTGCTGCACACCGTCGTCCGCAGCGACGTCGAGTTCGTCAACGAGGCGGCCACGCACCTGGTGCGGGCCGGCGGCAAGCGCTTCCGCCCGCTGTTCACCCTGCTGGCCGCCACCGTGTCCGGCGAGATCGACGACGACGTCGTCACCGCCGCGGCCGCGGTCGAGCTCGTCCACCTCGCCACGCTCTACCACGACGACGTCATGGACGAGGCGACCATGCGCCGCGGCGAGGCGAGCGTCAACGCCCGCTGGGACAACACGATCGCCATCCTGACCGGCGACTTCCTCTTCGCCCACGCGTCAGGCCTCGTCGCGAACCTCGGCAGCCAGGCCGCGCGCATCATCGCCGAGACCATGGGCGAGCTGGTCACCGGGCAGATGCGCGAGACCGTCGGCCCGCTCCCCGGCGACGACCCGGTCGTTCACTACCTCGCCGTCATCGGGCAGAAGACCGGCTCGCTCATCGCCACCGCCGGCCGCTACGGCGGCATGTTCTCCGGCGCGTCGGCCGAGCACATCGAGGCGCTGCACCGCTTCGGCGAGCTGATCGGCACCGCGTTCCAGATCTCCGACGACATCATCGACATCGCGTCACCGGCCGACGAGTCCGGCAAGACCCCAGGTACCGACCTCCGCGAGGGCGTGCTCACCCTGCCGATGCTCTACGCGCTGTCGGCCGAGTACACCGGCACCGAGCCCGACCCCCGGCTGCGCGAGCTGCTCGCCGCCCCGATCACCGACGACGACCTCGTCGACGAGGCGTTGACGCTGCTCAGGAAGTCGCCCGGGCTCGAACAGGCGGGCCGCACCCTCAGCGAGTACGCCGACCGCGCCCGTGCGGAGCTGGCCGGGCTGCCGAAATGCCCGGCTCGCGAGGCACTGGACATGCTGGCACGCTACGTGGTAGCCCGTACCCGGTGAGCCACGCTCCCGTGGTCACGCAGCGTGTCGCGGGTGCGAAAACCGACCGGCTGGTGTCGGTCGTCCCGCCGACCGCAGTAGCCTGAGCACCGCTTGCAGCGTCGCGGCGGCGCGCGGAGGGAGTTATACCCATGCCGATCTTCGGGCAGGTCTGGTTGTGGAGTTCGCTGGCCTTCCTACTCGGCGCGCTCCTCTGCTGGGCACTGGTCGCGTTGCCGGCACGCAGGCGAGTGGGTGAGCTCGAGGCCGAGCTCTCCACGCGGTTCCGCCGCCAGCCCGCGGACCAGTCCGAGTCCAGGCACCGGGCGCGCGACGACGAGTACGACAAGTACGGGCGGTACGACGACTACAAGGACCGCGCCCCCGTGCCGAGCCCGCAGGACGAGCCGCTCGCGCGCGCCTACGCCCTGCCCCGCCGCGAGCCGGCCGACGTCCCCCGCATCCGCTCCGCGTTCGACAGCCTGTCCGCGCCGCCCGAGACGGACACGGCCGACACCGAGCTCGCCGACACCTCGCGCGCGGAGACCACCCAGTACCTCGGCATCGCGTCCGGGGCGGGCGGGATCGAGGCGCCACCAGAAGTGCCGGCTCAGCCCGACCGCCGCGGCTGGTTCGACGACGACGAGAGGTCCGGCGAACGCGAGCCGCTGGAGGCGATGAGCCGGCTGCGCGCGGCAGAGCCGCCCGACGTCGACGGGCGCCTGGTCGACGACGACGCCGAGGCGCCGCCCGCGGGCACGGTCTTCACCCAGCACACCCATCCGATCCCGGGCGAGGTGATCCGCCGGCTCGACGAGTCCGCGCCGGCCGAGCCGCGCGTGGACGAGCCGGCGGACGCGCTCGTGGACGACCTCGCCGACGAGGACGCCGCGAGCCCGGTGGCGCCGACCCTCGGCTCCGACATGGTCGCCACGCCGAAGGAGCCGAAAACCGAGATTCGTCGGACTCCGGAGGTAACCTCGCAGCCGATGCCGGGAGCAGTGTCGACGCCGACCGCAGCGGCCGACGGCGCGCAGGGCCAGACCGAGGTCATGCCTGCGGCTCGCATCACCGAAGCGCCTCCCGAGGTGATGCCACCGAGCGGACGACGGTCCGGCGCCGAGCAGAGCCGACAAGGGACCGACGAGCCGAAGATCATGCCTGGAGTGACCGTCCGCGCCGACCAGGGGAGCGCCAACCCCTTACCGAAGCGCGTACCGAACAAGCCACGCGGACACACGCCGTTCGGCGTGGAGACGGCCAAGCCGGAGCCCTTGCCCGAGGGCGAGTCCGCCCGGGCGCTGTTCGAGCCGATCGTGCCGGCCGAGGACTCGCCGGTCGTGCCGCCCCCACACCGGATCCGCGGCGACGGCAACGGCCGCGGTCCGTTCGGCCCCGGCTCGGCCATGCCGTTGCCCGGCGGCGCGTCGCCGTCGCCGGAGTTCACGATCAAGGCGAGCGTGAGCGCGCTGCGGTACTGCACGCCCGAGTCGCCGCAGTTCGGCCGCACCGTCGCCGAGGTGTGGTTCAAGTCTCCGGCCGACGCGGAGCGGGTTGGTTTCCGCCCGGTTGGCTGAGATTGACGCCGGAAAAAGTCGCGATCACCTGGTGCCCTATTGTTCTCGCCACATCGGTGATCGTGACCCAGCCCGTCGTTCGCTAGGAGGCAGGCGCCGTGAAGTGGTTCACTCGGCTGTTCGGCAAGCGCAAGTCGTCCGCGGTGCCGGACACCCCGACCACGGCGGCCAAGCCGGCTGAGACACCGACCCCGGAGCCGGCAACGGCACCAGAGTCGGACGCGTCAGCCGAGACCACGGCCACCGAGCCGGTCTCCGAGACTGCGTCCGAGTCGGAGTCCGAGACGGCGGAAGCGGTCAAGGACGAAGAGCCGGCCGACGAGCCCGCGGAGCTGCCCGCCGGCCCGGCGATCAGCACGCTCGACCGCGAGCGCGAGGCCGCGCTGCTTTCCGAGTCCTCCACCGCGGAGGAGACTCCCGCCGCCGAGGACACCCCGGCAGCCGAGGAAGCCGCCGCCGGCAAGAAGTCCGCCGAGCCGCCGACCTTCTCCGCCGGCGCGCCGGTCGCCGCCGAGCCCGCCGTGGCGCCGGAGGAGACCCCGGCCGCCGAGGACACCCCGGCAGCCGAGGAAGCCGCCGCTGGCAAGAAGGTCGCCCCGGAGCCCGTCGCCGAGACCCCGGCCGCCGGCTCGACCGTGGCCGAGGTCGTGGACGCGCCCGCCGCCGGCGAGGAAGGCCCCTTCGGACCCGGGTCGGCCAAGCCGCTGCCCGACGGCAGCGCGCCCGGCGAGGAGTTCACCGTGAAGGGCAAGCGTTCCTCGAAGCTCTTCCACACGGCCGCGTCGCCCTACTTCGGCCGCACCAAGGCCGACGTCTGGTTCAAGACGCCGGCCGACGCCGAGAGCGCCGGCTTCTCCGCCTGGAACCACAAGAAGAAGGCGGCCGCCAAGTAGCTAGCTCAGCTGACCGTCCAGGTGTCGTTCCCGTTGAGCAGCGCCTGGAGGTTCGGCGGCTTCGCCTCGGCCGCGTGGGTGACCTGGGCTCGTGCGGCGTCGTCGTAGCTGGGGCGGTTGATGTTGCGGTAGATGCCGGTGACGACGTGGCCGAGGTCCTGGGTGGAGAGCCTGGACAGGGCGAAGGCGTAGGACGGGTCGTCGAGAGTGGCGTCGTGCACGACGATCTCGTGTTGGCCGATGTCGGCGGTTTTGGTGATGTCCAGGCCGTAGTCGGTGCGGATGACCGCGTGATCACCATCAGTGCCGAACACGATGGGTTCCCCGTGTTGGAGCGGGATGAGGCGTTGTTCCTTCTGGCCGGGTTCTTTCAGCACGTCGAAGGCGCCGTCGTTGAAGATCGGGCAGTTCTGGTAGATCTCCACCAACGCCGACCCCCGGTGCGCCGCAGCGGCGGCCAAAATCTCGGTGAGTTGTGTGCGGTCGTTGTCCAGGGTGCGGGCCACAAAGGTTGCTTCGGCGCCGAGGGCGAGGGACAGCGGGTTGAACGGGTGGTCCAGCGAGCCCATCGGGGTGGACTTGGTCAGCTTGCCCTCCTCCGACGTGGGGGAGTACTGGCCCTTGGTCAACCCGTAGATCCGGTTGTTGAACAACAAGATCGTCATGTTCACGTTACGGCGCAACGCGTGAATCAGATGATTCCCACCGATCGAGAGCGCGTCACCGTCCCCGGTGACCACCCACACCGACAAGTCCGGGCGGGTGACGGCGAGACCGGTGGCGATCGCGGGGGCGCGGCCGTGGATGGAATGCATGCCGTAGGTGTTCATGTAGTACGGAAACCGCGAGGAACAGCCGATCCCGGAGATGAACACGATGTTCTCCCGCTTCAACCCCAGACTGGGGAGGAAGGCTTGCATCGCGTTCAACACCACATAGTCACCACACCCCGGACACCACCGCACCTCCTGATCCGACTTGAAGTCCTTGGCCTTCTGCGGCTCGTCGGTGGTGGGCACGTTGACCAGCCCGCCAAGCTCGGGCAGTCCGAGGTCCACGGCGGTCATGCCGGAACTCCTTCCAACTGGTTCAGATGCTCGGTGAGCACGTGCTGCAGCTCCTCGGCCTTGAACGGCAGGCCCGCGACCTTGTTGTAGGGCACCGCGTCCACGAGGAACCGGCCGCGGATCAGCAGCGCGAGCTGACCCAGGTTCATCTCCGGGATGACCACGCGGTCGTAGGAGCGCAACACCTCGCCGAGGTTGGCGGGGAACGGGTTCAGGTGACGCAGGTGCGCCTGGGCGATCGTGAGGCCCTGGCCGCGCACCCGCCGGCAGGCGGCGCCGATCGGGCCGTAGGTCGAGCCCCAGCCGAGCACGAGCAGCCGGGCGTCGCCGGTCGGGTCGTCCACCTCGAGGTCCGGCACGTCGATACCGTCCACTTTGGCCTGACGGAGCCGGACCATGCGGTCGTGGTTGTCCGGGTCGTAGGAGATGTTGCCCTTGCCGTCGGCCTTCTCCAGCCCGCCGATCCGGTGCTGCAGTCCGGCCGTGCCGGGGATGGCCCACTCGCGGGCGAGCGTGTCGGTGTCGCGGACGTACGGCCAGTGCTCGTCGCCGCCGTCGAGCGCGTTCGGCTCCTTGGCGAAGGTGACTCGCAGGTCCGGCAGGTTCTCGACGTTCGGGATCAACCACGGCTCCGAGCCGGTCGCGATCGCGCCGTCGGACAGCAGCAGCACCGGGGTCCGGTAGGTCAGCGCGATCCGCGTCGCCTCCAGTGCGGCGGCGAAGCAGTCGCCGGGTGACTGCGGCGCGATGATCGGCACCGGCGACTCGCCGTTGCGCCCGAACATCGCCTGCAGCAGGTCCGCCTGCTCGGTCTTGGTCGGCAGCCCGGTCGACGGCCCGCCGCGCTGCACGTCGATGACGACGAGCGGCAGCTCCGACATCACCGCGAGGCCGATTGTCTCCGACTTGAGCGCGATGCCCGGGCCGGACGTCGTGGTCACGCCGAGCGAGCCGCCGTAGGCCGCGCCGAGCGCGGCACCCACGCCGGCGATCTCGTCCTCGGCCTGCATCGTGGTGATGTCGAAGTTCTTGTGCTTGGACAGCTCGTGCAGGATGTCCGACGCCGGCGTGATCGGGTAGCTGCCGAGCAGCACGGGCAGCCCGGAGCACTGGCCGGCCGCGACGAGCCCGTAGGCCAGCGCCATGTTGCCAGTGATCTGCCGGTAGGTGCCGGGTGGGAACTCGGCCGGCGGGACGTCGTAGGTGACCGTGAAGGACTCGGTGGTCTCGCCGTAGTTCCAGCCCGCGCGGAACGCCAGCACGTTGGCCTCGGCGATCTCGGGCTTGCGGGCGAACTTCTCCCGCAGGAACCGCTCGGTGCGCTCGGTCGGCCGGTGGTACATCCACGACAGCAGGCCCAGCGCGAACATGTTCTTCGACCGTTCGGCGTCCTTCTTCGAGAGGCCGGTCTCCTTGAGCGCGCCCTGCGTCAGCGTCGCCATCTGCACCGCGAAGACCTGGAAGTTCGACAGCGAGTCGTCCTCGAGGGGGTTGCTGTCGTAGCCGACCTTGGTCAGGTTGCGCTTGCTGAACTCGTCGGTGTTGACGATGACCGTGCCGCCGACGGGCAGGTCGGCGATGTTGGCCTTGAGCGCGGCGGGGTTCATCGCGACGAGGACGTCGGGCCGGTCGCCGGGCGTGAGGATGTCGTAGTCGGCGAAGTGGATCTGGAAGCTGGAGACGCCGGGGAGAGTGCCCGCTGGGGCGCGGATCTCGGCGGGGAAGTTGGGCAGCGTTGCCAGGTCGTTACCGAACGCGGCGGCTTCCGAGGTGAACCGGTCGCCGGTCAGCTGCATGCCGTCGCCCGAGTCGCCGGCGAATCTCACCACCACCCGGTCGAGCTTGGTAACGGTGGTGGCCCGCGTACTCGCCAGCTCGCCGTTTCCCCCGTTCTCCTCGTTCCCGCTGGTATCCATGATCCTCTCGGTCCCTCCGTCGCACGACTTCGTGCTCACGCCCTCAACCCTATCCGCGCCGGCACCAGGAGGTTGCCGGGTACGGAATGTTCGCGGCTCAGCTCACACACGGACGTCTCAGATCGTGGGAGCTCCGTTACACCTAGCGGGACGACCGCGGGTCGACCTCCGGTGCCGGCGGTCGGTCGAGCAGCCTGGAGAGCACGACCGTGGAGACGGTCCGGTCGATCATGTCGACCGCGCGGAGGCGTTCGAGGGCGTCCTCGAGGTGGTGGATGCTGCCCGCGCGCAGGTGCACGATGGCGTCGGCCGCGCCGGAGACCGTGTAGGCGGCGACGACCTCCGGGAGGGGGAGCAGGCGGGCGCGGATGCGGTCCGGGGTGACGTTGCCGATGCAGTGGACCTCGACGAACGCCTCCGTGCCCCAGCCGAGCGCCTCGGGGTTGACGACGGCGGTGAAGCCGCGCAGGACGCCGGTGTCGAGCAGCCGGTCGACGCGGCGTTTGACGGCCGGCGCGGACAGTCCGACCGCCTTGCCGATCTCGGAGTAGCTGGAGCGCGCGTCGGCCACGAGCTGAGAAATGATTCGCTGATCTATCGTGTCCACGCGCAACATTCTGCCGGTCTGACGGCGCCAATGCGACATTGTTCGCTGGTCATGCGCGCGTCTACATTGGAATCATGCGCGAGTCGACCGAGCGACGCTACCTGATGTGCGAGCCGACGTACTTCACCGTCGAGTACTCGATCAACCCGTGGATGGACCCGAGCCAGCCCGTGTCGACTGAGCTGGCCGTAAAGGAGTGGACCGAGCTGGCGGACACCTACCGCCGCTGGGGCCACAAGGTCGAGTTCATCCAGCCCCAGCGGGGCCTGCCGGACATGGTGTTCGCCGCCAACTCGGGGACCGTGGTCGATGGCCACGTGCTGGGCGCCCGTTTCCGGGCCCGACAGCGAGCCGCCGAGGCCGACTACTTCCGCCGCTGGTTCCTGGACCACGGTTACCGCGACGTGATCATGCCGACCAAGACCAACGAGGCCGAGGGCGACTTCACCTGGACCGGCGAGGTGCTGCTGGCCGGCACCGGCTTCCGCACCGACCCCGGCGCGCACGCCGAGGCGCAGGAGATCCTGGGCGTGCCGGTGGTGTCGCTGCACCTCGTCGACCCGCGCTTCTACCACCTGGACACGGCGCTGTGCGTCCTGTCTCCCGCCCGCGCCGGCCGCGCGGCACACGTGGCGTACTACCCGGAGGCGTTCTCCCCAGGCTCCCAACGGGTCCTGTACCGCCTCTTCCCGGACGCGATCATCGCCACCCCCGCGGACGCGGAGTGCCTGGGCCTGAACGCGGTGTCCGACGGCCGCAACGTTGTCCTCCCGATGGAAGCCACGCACCTGGCGGACCAGCTGATCAACCACGGCTACGAACCGTCGTTCGTGGACATCTCCGAACTACGCAAGTCTGGCGGCGGCCCAAAGTGCTGCACGCTAGAACTTCGGGACTAAATCGCTAACTCTCTGACCTGCGCAAACAGCCGGTCAATCCGCTCGTTGGACGCCGAACGGGAGCCATCAGGCGCGCCGCCGCCCGCGAGCTGGCGACGGTAGCGCCACCACCGGCGGCGCGTTCAGTTCCTTAGTCTGCCGATACCGACGCGGTGCGAGACTGGTCCGACGGCACCTCAGCCACGGTGCGCCACCAGCGACGCGATGCCACCGCGGCCAGTGCGGCGCCGGCGGCGTTGACGAGTACGTCGTCCACGGAGGAAACCCGGTCAAGCCGCAGGACGTACTGTGCCGTTTCGACCAGAACCGAGCAGCCCGCCCCCAGCGCCAGGATCCGCGGCACGGACGCCAGCGCCGCGAACCGCATCGGGGCGAAGAACCCCAGTGCCGCGAAGATCAGCAGGTTGCCGGCGATCCCGATCGGGCCCATCGTGAGCAGGTCCCGCAGCGGCACCAGGCTCACCCGGCCGGGGACGATGCCGGCCCCCGAGCCCGGCATCGTGGTCATCCACACCAACGGCACCGTCCCGTAGACCATACCCACCTCGGCCAGCGACATCCGCCACGCCGAGGCGACGCCAGCGGCACGTCGACGGCGCGCAAGAACCCACACCACCAGCCCTGCCAGCGGCAGCCCGGCCAGCGTCATGAGCACCACGCCGTTGAACGTGTCGAAGCAGCCGTGCCACCGTCCTGCCATACACGTCGGAGCGGCCATCGTGAGCGGTCGCCGCACGGCGTACACCGCGCCCGCCAGGCCGAGGATCGCCAGGCTGACTAGCACGATCCTGCGCGTACGGCGGGGCGGTGCTGACAGGGATGCGCTCTGCTTCACGCCCCCATTAGAGACGGAGCTCCGTCGCAACGGCGTACGCGTTCGGCTACAGCCGCGCTACAGAATCTCGGCACCTCGGCCGGACTGGTGCTCCCTCGGCCTCGATCGTCTAACGCCGGCTCCGGGACGGCCTGTACGAGGGAGCGGGGGAGGAGATCGCTCAGCGCTCGAACTTCGCGATCCACTCGGGGGGCGACTCGGCGAGCGACAGACTGTTGCCGTCCGGATCGAGTACGTCCACGTGGCGCACGCCGTTGCCGTAGGTCTCCACCGGCTCGTGCTCGATGCCGTTCGCGGCGAGGCGGGCCAGGATGTCGTCGAGGTCGGTCACCCCGAAGGTGACCATCGCCCCGCCGACCCGCTCGGCGCGCACGTCGCGGTCGTCGATGACGATCCACGCGTTCTCGCCGACCTGCCACAGGTACTCCTCGCCGATGACCTCGTCCGCCGGCCGCCCGAAGAACACCTCGAACCACGCCACCGCCCTGGCTCGGTCGCTCACGCACATCACGCTGTACAGGTCCACGAGGACTCCTCCCGTCGTCTCGCATGGTTGGACCACGACAGCCATCGAAACTCATCGGAATCGCGGCAGCGCGGAACCATCACGGAACAAGCGCCCGGAATGAGCCGCGGAGCGACACAAAGAGGCAGGTCAGAGCACTGCAGCGACGATGGCGAGGCTGCGCAGCTGCTCGTCGGTGCGCCACGAGAAGAGGCGCGGCGGCTCGTGCTCGTCGTCGATGGGGCCTTCGGCACTCTCGTTCCCGCCGTACACGCCGACGAAGAACAGCCCGCCCGGGCGCAGGATCGCCCGAACCGCCGCCAGGACCGCGGGCAGGTCGCAGTTGGGTACGTGCAGCAGACAGTTCATCGCGAACACCGCGTCGAACGAGGCCTCGATGCCCTTGGCCCGGCAGCGCTCGACCATCGCCGTCGACAGGTCGGTCGTGACCACGGTGAAGCCTTCCTCCTGGAAGTGGGCGCTGTCCTGCCCGTGCCGGCACCGGGCAGGTATCGACGATTGTCAGGTCACTTCTTGACGCGGTAGCGCAGGTGGGTCACGCCGGTGCCCTGGACTACCGCGGTCGGCCCCTCGAACTCCACCGGCGTGCTGGCGAGCGAGGGGAACAGCGGCTTCCCGGCGCCCAGCACGACAGGCACCAGCTCCACGCCGACCTCGTCCAGCAAGCCCGCCTCCAGGCACTGCCGGGCCATCTCGCCGCCGTTGACGATCACGTCCTTCTCTCCGGCCAGCTCCCTCGCCTTGGCGACCGCCGCCTCGATGCCGCCCGTGACGAAGGCGAAGTTCTCGTCGTCCTCCGGGCGGTCGTCGGGGCGGCGGTGGGTGAGCACGACCGTCGTCACGTCGATCGGGTGGCGGCCGCCCCATGCGTTGGTCATGTCGTACAGGTAGCGGCCGACCACGAGCGCGCCGGCGTTGCCCCACTCGCGCCTGACCAGCTCGGCACTCGCGGCGGAGAGGCGGACCGGCGGCACCGCGGGGCTGGCCGACGGGATCTCGACATCGCCGTTCCCGTACCACTGGAACAGCAGGTCGAAGCCGCTCTCGTCGGGGCCGGCGATGTAGCCGTCGAGTGACATCGTGGCGCCGGTGACGACCTTGGTCATGGGAACCGAACTCCTTCGTGGTGGCGAACTGGGACTCACCGACACGTCGAAGCAGCGCCCCGCGGTTCGACAGCCGGCCGTCCGAAGAACATCCCGCACCACTCGACCGCCTTCGTCCGGTCGCGCACGCACATGACGCTGTACAGGTCCATGGACGATTTGACCACCGCCGCGACCGAACTCACCGGAGCGGGACCGCGCCCGAGCACATGAGCCGCGCCCAATGGATCCGGTCGCCCCTCGTCTCGTAGTACATCTGCTGCTCCATCAGCGCCTCGCCCGACGGCGTGCGCAGGTGCAGGCGGTAGGCGACGTGCCGGCGCGTCGACACCTCCCCGGTCGTCGTCCACAGCAGGGCCAGCACCTCGTCCTGCGGGTCCAGCCAGTGGTCGAACAGCACCTCGAGGAGCTCCTGGTGGTCGTTCGCCTCCCAGAACCGCCGCGGTGTCATCGCCCGGAAGTCCAGGTCGGATGCCATCACCGCGCGCACGGCAGCCGGATCCTTCGCCGCCAGCGCCCTCGCGAAGGAGGTGCCGAGGTCGGTCAGGGCTTCGGTCATGGCGCGGATTCTGCGCGCGCCGCCGCGGCAACGCCATCCCGGTCAGGGTCGACAAGTACCCAACTATTTGAAAGGATACTTTCGAAAGAGTTCCTTCAGAGAAGAGGTCAGCGCGATGAGCGAGCTGCCGCCCCGCCGCAAGGTCCGCGACCTCGAGCTCATGGGCGCGCTCGCCCACCCACTGCGCGCCGGCCTCCTGCGCTATCTCATGGCCGTCGGGCCCCGCACCGCCAGCGAGTGCGCCGACGCGGTCGGGTCGACGGCCTCCAACTGCAGCTGGCATCTCCGCCAGCTCGCCAAGTTCGGCCTGGTCGAGCCCACCGACGGTGCCGACGGTCGGCAGCGACCATGGCGGGCCGCCGTTGTCGGGCTCGAGCTGGGCGCGCTGTCCGACGACCCGACCGCCCGCGCCGCCCAGCTCGCCGTCTTCGGCACCGCCCACGCCGAGGAGCAGACGCTCACCCAGCGCTACCTCGACCGCTCCGACGACCTCGGCCCCGAATGGCGCGACGCCGCGGCCCTCGACAGCTACTCGCTCACCGTCACCGCCGACGAGCTCGCCGACCTGACCCGGCAGGTCGACGCCCTGCTCCGCCCCTACGTCAGCACCATCCGCGCGGACCCGCCGCCCGACGCGAGACCCGTCTACGCCGGCTTCCGCGCCTTCCCCCGGCTCGAGCGATGACCCGACGTACGCGCACGAGAGACGGCGACGGGCGGGCTATGACCCGGCTCTGGCTCGCCGCCGTCTGCTCCGAGACCGGCGAGTGGATGCTCCAGATCGCCCTGCCGATCCTCGTCTACCAGGCCACCGGCTCGGCCGCGTCCACCGCCGCGATGATGATCCTCGGGCTGGTCCCGGCCGTCCTGCTGAGCCCCGCAGCCGGCGTCCTCGCCGACCGGCTCGACCGGCGCAAGCTCCTCCTCGCCGTCTGCGTCGGCCAGGCCGTGGTCGCCGCCCCGCTGCTCGTCACCGACGGCGCCGCCTACCTCGTGATGGCCGGCCAGGCGAGCCTCGCCGCGCTCTTCGAACCCGCCCGCAACGCGCTCGTTCCCGACCTCGTCGGCCCGGACCGCGTCACCGCCGCGAACGGCCTGCTCGGCTCCGGCACCAACGTCTCCCGGCTCGCCGGCGCCTGGCTCGGCGGCGTCCTGTTCGCCACCGGCGGCATCGACACGGTCTACCTCGCCTACGCCGCCGTCCTCACGGTCGCCGCGCTCGCCCTCCTCAGGCCGTTCCACACAAAACGGCGGGAACCTGCCGAGAGACGCTCGCCCTGGCGCGAATGGCTCGACGGCCTCGACCTCATCCGCCGCGACCGCGGCCTCTGGGTCACCGGCACCTCGATGCTGCTGGGCGCGATCTCGCAGGGCATGTTCCTCGTCCTCTTCGTGCCGTTCGTGCTCGACGTGCTGCGCGCCGGCCCCGAGGGCGTCGGCCTGCTGCGCGGCGTGCAGGCGGTCGGCGGGCTCGTCGCGGGCGTCGGGATCGTCGTGCTCGCCCGCCGGGTCGCGCCGCATCGGCTGTTCGGCTGGGGCGCGGTCGCGTTCGGACTCCTGTCAGCGGTCGTGTGGAACGGGCCGTCGGTCACCGTCGCGCTCGGTGTCTACATCGGACTGTTCGCGGCGAGCGGCGTGCCCGGGGTCGTGATCCAGTCGGGCCTGCTGTCGGCGTTGCAGACCGCCGTGCCGCCCGCGGCCACGGGCCGGCTGATGAGCTCCGCGTACGCCACGCTCGCGCTCGGCAACACCGTCGGCATGCTGCTCGCCGGCATGCTCGCCGACGTCGCCGGCGACACCGTCCTGCTCGACGCACAGGCCGCGATCTACGTGCTGGCCGGCATCCTGGTGCTGGTGATCAGGCCGAAGTCAGCCCAGCACGCGCCCCACGCCGCCGTAGCCGAGCAGGCGAGCCGCTGACGGCGTCGAGGCGCGATCCGGCCGCCACTCGTCGAGCAGCGTCAGCCCCGGCTCGACCAGCTCGGTGCCGGCGAACCAGCTCTCGATCGTGGCGCGGTCGCGCGCGGTGATCCGCTCGTCGGCGCTCTCGTACAGCCGCAACAGGTTCGCGAGCTCGGCCTTGGTCTCGGCGTCCGCCTCGTCCTGGCTCATCGTCGAGATCGCGAGGTAGCTGCCCGCCGGGCACGCCGCGCGGTAGGTCTTCACCAGCCCGGCCGGGTCGGCCTCGTCGTCGATGAACAGCAGCAGTCCGACGATGAGCAGCCCGACCGGCTGGGAGAAGTCGATCAGCCTGGCCACCTCCGCGTGGTCGAGCACGGCGCGAGGGTCGCGGACGTCGGCCCACACGATCGTCGCGTCGTCGTTGTCCTTCAGCAGCTCGAAGCTGTGATGCACGGCGACCGGCTCGTTGTCCACGTAGACCACGCGCGCGCTCGGGTCGGCGCGCTGCACGATCTCGTGCACGTTGCCGACCGTCGGGATCCCGGAGCCGAGGTCGAGGAACTGGCGCACGCCCTGGGCCAGCATGAAGTCCAGGACGCGGTGCAGCCACGCGCGGTTGATGCGGGCGACGTCCTTGACCCACGGCGCGAACTGCTCGACCTGCGACGCGAGCACGCGGTCCGGCTCGAAGTTGTGCGCGCCACCCAGGTGGAAGTCGTACATGCGAGCGGCGTTCGGCTTGCTCATGTCGATCTTCGGCACGTCCGTCGGGGGTTGTGGCCTCATGGCGGACTCCAGATGTAGGTGGTGAATCACTGCCTAGACGCGCACGAGCATCGTAACGGCGTCGGCAATGCTCGTCTCGCCCGTGCTGCCGGTGGCCAGCCGGCGCAGCTGCATGCCCGCGAGCAGCGCGACGACCGGTCCGGCCGTGCGCTCGGGCTCGGGTAGGCCCAGGCCACGCAGGATGGTGACGGCGATCCGGTCGTAGGCGGCGAAGCACTCGGCCGCCGCGTCGCGCAGGCTGGGGTCGCGGCCGGCTTGGATGTACAGCTCGAGCGGGGCGATCTCCTCGTGGCCGAACCGGGTGTGCAGCGCGACCTGCTCGACGAGCGCGGCCGCCTCCGCGAGCGACGGTGTGCCGAGGTGGTGCTCGGCCACGGCGGCCAGCCGCGCGGTCTCCTCGGCGACGAACAGCAGCATGGCCTCCCGCAGCAGCTCGTGCTGCGTCGCGAAGTGGTAGGTGATCGAGCCGAGCGACACCTCCGCCTCGCGCGCCACCCGCCGGTTGGTCACCCCCGCGACGCCGTCCGTGCCGATCACCCGCAGCACCGCGTGGAGGATCCGCTCCCGGGTGGTCACGAGACGGGCGGCGTGCGGTCGGCCCAGTGCAGGACCGACTCGAGCTGCGCGGCCAGCGAGATCAGCCGCTCCTCGCCGCCCGCCGGGCCGAGCAGCTGCGCGCCCACCGGCAGGCCGGCGTCGGTCAGTCCGGCCGGGACGTTCATGCCCGGCCAGCCGAGTACGTTCCACGGCCAGGTGTACGGGCAGGCCGTGATCACCGTCCGGTCGGTGCCCCAGCCGGTCAGCCCGTCGATGGCGCCGACCGGCAGCGGGGGTGCGGCCGCGGTGGGCGCGAGCACCATGTCGACCCGGTCGAAGATCCGGCCCACCTTCCGCTGGAAGAACCCCAGCGACCGGGTGGAGAACCGCAGCGCGCGGCCGGCGAGCCGCGAGCCCATCCGACCGGCGTCGCGGGTGCGGAAGTCGAGCAGCTCCTGGTCCGGCGTCATGCCGCACCAGTCGTGCACGCCGGCCAGCGAGCGGGGGAGGAAGTTGAGCCCGATCATCCCGTACCGCGGCTCGGCGACGACGATCTCGTGGCCCAGCTCGTGCAGCCGCCGCGCGACGCCGATGACGGCCGCGCGCACCTCCGGGTCCAGCCGCATCCCGCGGACCAGCGAGAACGCCGGGCGCAGCGAGAGTGCCACGCGCAGCCGGCC
>NZ_JBOHGA010000086.1:0-24629 GCF_050699915.1 Actinophytocola sp. | reverse complement strand
CCGCCGCGGCGGTGACGATCCGGCGGGTCTGCGCCGACAGCAGCCGGAGCCGGCCGCGCACGGCGTCGCGCACGCCGTCGGGAAGGTCCACACCGGACTCACCACCGGAGTCGCCACCGGAGTCGCCACCGGATTCGCCACTGAGCACGCCGGCCAGCTCGGTGATGAAGAACGGGTTGCCACCGGTGCGCCGACTCACCGCGGCCGCCGTCGCGGCCGCGACCGGGCGGCCCGCCAGCCCGGTGAGCAGGACGCCCACCTCCGGCTCGGTCAGTCCGACCAGGCGCAGCCTGGTCACCGACGGCTGACCGGCGAGCGCCGCAAGCGCTTGCCGGAGCGGCTCGCGGCCCACGGTCTCGGTGTCGCGGTAGGTCGCCAGCAGGACCAGTCGTGCGTCCGCCGTCCCGCGGGCCAGGTGGATCAGCAGCCGCAACGACGCCGGGTCCGCCCACTGCAGGTCGTCGAGCACCAGGAGCAGACCGTCCTCCCCGGCGGCCGCACGCAGGAACCCGGTCACCGCCTCGAAGACCCGGAACCGCTGCTCCGGTGCGGTGGTCTCCACTTCGGACAGTTCCGGGGCGCCGCCGAGCTCGGGCGCGACGAGTGCCAGGTCACCGGCCGGCTCCGGGCCGGCCCGGTGCAGCGCGCGCACGAGCTGGCGGAACGGCCAGTACGGCGGGCTGCCCTCGTCGTCGGTGACGCGGCCCCAGCAGGCGCGCATGCCCAACCGGACCGCCTCGCCGGCGATCTCCTCGGCGAGCCGCGTCTTGCCGGCGCCGGGCTCCCCCGCCACCAGCAGGACCTGCCCGGCGCCGTCGAGTCCCGTGCGCAACCGGCCGGCCAGCAGCGCGCGTTCCCGCGTCCGGCCGACGAGCTGGTTCCGTCCGTGCTCCAGGGCTGTCTCCGCTCCCCCCGAACCTGAGCACAGTGTCGCAGGCGCGTCCGGTTCGGACTAGTTGTGCGGGAGCGCGCAGCACGGCACCACCGCGACCGTGGCCTGCGGCGGGGTGCTGGCGGCGGCCTCGGCCTCGATTTCGGCCAGCATGCGCTCCCGGGCGCGCCGGTCGATGTACCGTCCATTCGCGACGATCGCGTGGGATGCGCTGGGTGTTGCGGATGTCGGCCAGCGGATCGTCGTCGAGGACCAGCAGGTCCGCGGCCTTCCCGGGCGCGACGGTGCCACTGAGGTGCCGCTGGCCGGCGAAGCGGGCGGCGTCCCGGGTGGCCGACAGGATGGCCCGCATGGGACTCAGCCCGACCCGCACCATCAGCTCGAGCTCGTCGTGCAGGCCGAAGCCCGCGAAGATGTACGGGGCCGTCATCCCGCAGTCGGTGCCGGCGACCAGCGGCACGTCCGCGGCGTCCGCGTCCCGCAGCAGCAGCGCCGACGCGTCGAAGAACTCGCGGGCCGCCACGACCTGCTCCGGACTCCACGGCGGGCCCAGCGCCGGCTCCCAGACCTGACGCACCACCCACTCCGGCATGTACCTGACCCGCGGATCGTCGCGGATGAGCTCGGGCGGGGTGGTGAACAGCCGCAGCACGGTCAGCGTCGAGCACAGGGCGGTCCGGTTGCGCGCCAGCGCGGCGAACACCCCGGCCGCTCGCCGCGGGTCGTAGGACTTGGCCGCCTCCATCTCCAGCGTGCGCACCAGGAAGAACCAGCTGACCGGGTCGGCCGGGTCCACCGGCGTGGTCCGGATGATCTCCCGGATCCGGTCCCGGTCCCGGGACACGTCGACGTAGAGCGCATAGAGGTGCTCCTGGGTGCGCATGCCCAGGTTGCTGCCGCGAACCACCGAGATCCGGTCCGGCACGTGCCCGGCGATCCGCAGGCCCAGGCGCCTCGCCTCGTCGGCGGCCGCGCTGAACGTGTCGTCCCGCAGGAACGAGTACAACTTGACGAAGTCGGCGCCGTCGCGCTTGGCCTGCCGCACCGCGGCCCGGGCCGCGGCGGTCGTCTCCACCTCGGTCGGCTCGCCGAACGTGGCCAGCATCGAGTGCGGCCCGTCGATGATGTTGCTGGCGACCACCATGCGCGGCCCGACCAGCTCGCCCGCGTGGATCCGGTCGCGCACGTCACGAACGAACGGGTTGCCCCACATCTCCCGGACCCGGGTGATGCCGTTCGCGATGAACAGCGGCGGCAGGATCCGCTCCAGCCCGAACGTGTGGCTGTGCATGTCCCACAGTCCAGGTAGGACGAACTTGCCGCGCAGATCCACGACGCGCACGCCGGCCGGCGGCGCGGACCGGTGCCGCCCCACGGCCACGATCCGGTCGCCGATCACCACGATCGTCGTGTTCGGCCGGGGTGCGGCGCCGGTGCCGTCGATCAAGGTCGCGTCGGTGAACACGAGCACGTCTCGCGCGTCGGCCGCGGCGGGCGTCTGCCCGGCACCGGCCACCCCGGCCGCGGCGAGCACCAGCCCGCTCTTCGACATCCAGGAAAGGAACGTTCTTCGGCTGGAATCCGACATCACGCATCAACCCCCCAAGGTCCAGGAAACCAGCGTAGCCAGCCGGCGCGGCGGTGGAAATGGGGCGCCGCGGCCGCCACACCGCACTTTGCCGACGCCGTATGTCGGACTTCTGTGGCACCATCGCGCAGGTGAGCAGCAGACCCACCGCGACGCAACTGCGCGACCTCGCGCTGTTGCGCCGCGTCCGTGACCGGATCGACCGGGAGTACGCGCAGCCGCTGGACGTCGAGGCCTTGGCCCGCAGCGTGAACATGTCGTCCGGACACCTCAGCCGCCAGTTTCGGCGCGCCTACGGCGAGTCGCCGTACAGCTACCTGATGACGCGCCGCATCGAGCGCGCGATGGCGCTGCTGCGCCGTGGTGACCTCAGCGTCACCGACGTCTGCTTCGAGGTCGGCTGCTCGTCGCTGGGCACGTTCAGCACCCGCTTCACCGAGCTGGTCGGCGTGCCGCCCAGCACCTACCGAAGCCAGGCGGCCGCCGCGACGGCGGGGATGCCGGCGTGCGTGGCGAAACGGGTGACCAGACCGATCAGGAATCGAGAAGCGTCCGGCACCCAGCCGTCGCTAGCGTGACCTGCATGGACATCAGCATTCACTCGAGCTTCCTCCCACACGACGACCCGGAGGAGTCACTCGCCTTCTACCGCGACGTCCTCGGCTTCGAGGTCCGCAACGACGTCGGCTACCAGGGTCTGCGCTGGATCACGGTCGGCCCCGCCGGCCAGCCCGGCACCTCCATCGTCCTGCAGCCGCCGGTGTCGCCCGGCTGCGGCATCACCGACGAGGAGCAGCAGGCCATCGCCGAGATGATGGCCAAGGGCACCTTCGCCGGCATCAACCTGGCCACAAAGGACCTCGACAACCTCTTCGAGCGCCTGCAGGCCAGCGACGCCGAGGTCATCCAGGAGCCGACCGACCAGCCCTACGGGGTGCGCGACTGCGCCGTCCGCGACCCCGCGGGAAACCTGATCCGCATCCAGGAGACGCGCTGAGCGAGCCGGCACGCGACGCCGGCACCGCCCGACCCGAGGGGAGACACCGATGAGCACGACGCGCACGCAGAAGTCCGAGCCGCACATCGCCGACACGCATGACCTGATCCGCGTCCACGGCGCGCGCGTGAACAACCTCAAGGACGTCAGCGTCGAGATTCCGAAGCGCCGGCTGACCGTGTTCACCGGTGTCTCCGGCTCGGGCAAGAGCTCGCTCGTCTTCGACACGATCGCGGCCGAGTCCCAGCGGATGATCAACGAGACCTACAGCGCGTTCCTGCAGGGGTTCATGCCCTCGCTGACTCGCCCCGAGGTCGACATGCTGGACGGCCTGACGACGGCGATCATCGTCGACCAGGAGCGGATGGGCTCGAACCCCCGCTCCACGGTCGGCACCGCCACCGACGCCAACGCGATGCTGCGCATCCTGTTCAGCCGGCTCGGCAAGCCGCACATCGGCTCGCCCAACGCGTTCTCGTTCAACGTCCCCTCGGTGCGGGCCAGCGGCGCGATCACCATCGAGCGCGGCGGCAAGACGAAGGCCGAGAAGGCGACCTTCAACCGGCTCGGCGGCATGTGTCCCCGCTGCGAGGGAATGGGCGCGGTCAGCGACTTCGACCTGACCGCGCTGTACGACGACACCAAGTCGCTCGCCGAGGGCGCGCTGTTGATCCCGGGCTACAGCATGGACGGCTGGTACGGCCGCATCTTCGCCGGCGCCGGGCTGCCGATGGACAAGCCGATCGGCAAGTTCACCAAGCGGGAGCTGCACAAGCTCCTCTACAACGAGGCGGAGAAGATCAAGGTCGAGGGCATCAACCTCACCTACGAGGGCGTGATCCCCAAGATCCAGAAGTCCATGCTCGCCAAGGACCGCGAGGCGATGCAGCCGCACATCCGGGCGTTCGTGGACCGGGCGATCACGTTCACCACCTGTCCCGAGTGCGACGGAACCCGGCTCGCCCAGGAGGCACTGTCCTCGAAGATCCGGGGGAAGAACATCGCCGACGTCTGCTCGATGCAGATCAGCGACCTGGCCGACTGGGTCCGCAGCCTCAACGACAAGTCGGTGGCCCCGCTGCTCACCGGACTGCAGCACCTGCTCGACTCGTTCGACGAGATCGGGCTGGGCTATCTCTCGCTCGACCGGCCGTCGGGCACGCTGTCCGGCGGCGAGGCACAGCGCACCAAGATGATCCGCCACCTCGGCTCGTCGCTCACCGACGTCACCTACGTCTTCGACGAGCCCACGATCGGCCTGCACCCGCACGACATCGAGCGGATGAACGCGCTGCTGGTGCAGCTGCGGGACAAGGGCAACACCGTGCTCGTGGTCGAGCACAAGCCCGAGACGATCGCGATCGCCGACCACGTCGTCGACCTCGGCCCCGGCGCCGGCACGGCGGGCGGCACGGTCAGCTACGAGGGCACCCTGGACGGGCTGCGGCGCAGCGACACCACGACCGGCCGCCACCTCGACGACCGGGCGAGCCTCAAGGACTCGGTGCGTTCGGCGTCCGGCTCGCTGGAGGTTCGCGGCGCGTCGACGCACAACCTGCGGAACGTGGACGTCGACGTCCCGCTCGGCGTGCTCTGCGTGGTCACGGGCGTCGCCGGCTCCGGCAAGAGCTCGCTGGTCCAGGGCTCGGTCGCCCGCCGCGAGGGTGTGGTGGTGATCGACCAGGGCGCCATCCGCGGTTCGCGGCGAAGCAACCCGGCCACCTACACCGGTCTGCTCGACCCGATCCGCAAGGCCTTCGCCAAGGCCAACGGCGTGAAGCCGGCGCTGTTCAGCGCGAACTCCGAGGGCGCCTGCCCCACCTGCAACGGCGCCGGCGTCATCTACACCGAGCTGGGGGTCATGGCGACCGTCGAGTCCACTTGCGAGGAGTGCGAGGGGAAGCGGTTCCAGGCCGCGGTGCTCGAGTACACCTTCGGCGGCAAGGACATCAGCGAGGTCCTCGCGATGTCGGTGGCCGAGGCCGAGGAGTTCTTCGGTGCCGGCGACGCTCGTACGCCGGCCGCGCACGCCATCCTCGACCGGCTCACCGACGTCGGGCTCGGCTACCTCAGCATCGGCCAGCAGCTCACCACGCTGTCCGGCGGCGAGCGGCAGCGGCTGAAGCTGGCCACCCGCATGGCGGAGAAGGGCGGCGTCTACGTCCTCGACGAGCCGACCACCGGCCTCCACCTCGCCGACGTCGAGCAGCTGCTCGGCCTGCTCGACCGGCTCGTCGACTCCGGCAAGTCGGTCATCGTGATCGAGCACCACCAGGCGGTCATGGCCCACGCGGACTGGATCATCGACCTGGGGCCGGGCCCCGGCCACGACGGCGGCCGCATCGTCTTCGAGGGCACTCCCGCCGACCTGGTCGCCGCCCGCTCCACCACGACCGGCGAACACCTCGCGGCCTACGTGGGTCGCTGACCGACTTCGGGGGCTGCTGACGCCGGTCACGGAGTGTGAAAGATCTTCCGAAATCGGAGACCTGACGGGAACTCGCGTGCTAGCTTCCGACACTGTTGGAATCTTGTCGGGCACGAGTTCCTGTTGGGGGTCCTCAGCATGGCGGGCTGGCAGAGCAGTGGTCGTCTGAAGACGGGTTTCGCGGCGGTGGTCGGCGCGCTCGCCGTCTCGCTGGTCGCCCCGGCGGCGCCCGCCGACGCCGCGGCGGTCAACAACAACAGCGACCGGTCGTCGCCGAACGACACCGCCAACAGGCGGGACGACGTCCAGGCCAGGCAGAAGACGACCGCCGGGCCGTCGAACTCCAACCCGCAGCAGTCCTCGAGCGCCAACTCGCAGTCGTCGGCCGGGGCGTCCTCGTCCGGGCCGTCGGCGGCGGGGCCGGCGCACGCGCCGAAACCCGCGCAGCGCAAGGACAAGCCGCCGGACCGGGACCCGCACAAGTTCTCGCCGAACCGGACCTCGCAGTCGTCGCAGACCGGCAACTCGGCCTCCGGCCGCTCCGCCGGCACCAGCCCGAAGACGACGTTCGGCGTGGACCGGCCCGACGACCGCGGGCCGAACAAGGTCTCGCCGCAGGAACGCACGCCCACGACCCAGGACCGCGATCGCGACCGCGACCGGCGGGCCGCGCCGATCATGGGACCGAGCGTGCCGCAGGCCGTCCCGGGCCGCAACGCCGCCAGCGGCACCCCCACGGGTCAGCTCCAGCCCTGGGTGCCGCAGAAGCGCAAGCCCAAGGCGCAGGGCGGCACCCACGACCTGGCCTACCGCTACGACATCCGCAACGGTCAGCGGGTCGACCCGACGGCCAGTCAGTACGACTGGGAGCTCGATGACCTGATCGGGGACGTCGGCGAGCAGCTGGGCAAGTACGGCCAGGCCCGCGTCGAGCAATGGGTCGACGCCGCCGGGGACCTGGTCGATCTGGGCAAGCTCCGCGTCGAGCTGGGACCCGAACGGTTCCTGCTCGACCGGGCCGGCTGGAACGGCAGCATGTCCGAGATGGTCACCGCGGTCCAGAAGTCCTGGACGACGAAGATCGAGCAGATCCGGAAGGTCGCCGAGGATCCGGAGGCCGCGACGCGGGAGTTCGTCGCCAACGAGTGGCGGCGGTTCCAAGAAGATCCGGCCACCTACCTGGGCGAGCTGCACGGCCAGGCGGACGTCGTCGCCGCGGAGGCCGCCATCGCCGCGGCGACCCGGGGAGCCAGTATTCCGGGCAGCCTCGGCCGCCGCGCCCTCAGCGAGACGCTCGACACCGTCAACGACAACAGGTCCAACCCCGACCCGAACGCCCCGCAGGGCGGCAACACGAACGCCGACCCGAGCCCTCAGCCGCCCGCCCAGCCCGGCCCGTCGGGCGCGCCCGATGCCCGACCCAACCAGCCGGGCCAGGACGGGAACGCGGACGCGCCGTCGGCCAACTCGCCGCAGCGCCCCGGAAACCCGCCCGACCGCGACAACGACCGCGACTCGGCGACGGCCGTGCCGGCGACGCCGGGAGCCCCGGGATCGCGGCGTGACAACGACCGGAACGACGACGACCGGCCGGCCGCGATCGGCGCGCCCGACCGGTCCCCGTCGGGCCCGAACGCAAACCGGCCCCAGTCCCCCGGCGCGGGATCGAACGGACCGGGCGCGGGACCCAATCGCGGTGGCAACAGCGCGAGTCCCGGTGACAACAAGGGCAACAAGGGCACCGACGCCGGTAAGGGCGGCCCGTCAGGACGCGGCGGCGCCGGCCCGGTCAAGAAGGGCGCCGACGGTGTCGCGCAGGTGCGGCGGGACATCGAGGCCGCCGGCGGCCGGGTCCTGGGCAGCGAGATCACCGTCGACGCCGGCGGTGTCCGCACCCGGCCGGACCTCTTCGCCCGGCTGCCGGGCGGCCAGCTGTCCTTCGTCGAGGTCAAGAACGGGCCGGGCGCACGGCTGACGCCCAACCAGGAGAAGGCCTTCCCGATCATCCGGTCCCAGGGAGGCGTGCCCCGCGGGGCGAACGCCGACAAGACTCCCGGGCTGGAGTCGGGCGTGCCGATCGGTCCGACCCCGGTGTGGGTGGTCCGCCTGCCCTGAGGCGACGATATCGGCGTGGTGACAAGCAAGTGGTGACAAGCAAGGAGCTCGGCGACGAGGTAGGCGCGCTGCTGGCCGGGGACGGCTTCCGGAAGCGGGCGGGCACGATCTTCACCGTCGAGCTGGCCGACGACGTGCTCGGCTGGCTGGGCCTCAACGAGGCGACGCAACACACCCGGACGGGCGAGATCGAGGTCAACCCCGTCCTCGGCCTGCGCCACCAGTCGATCGAGCGAACCGTGGCGCGACTCCGGGACGACAAGTTCCATGCCTACAAGCCGGCGACCGTCGCCATCCCGCTGGGCCACCTGATGCCGGAGAACACCTTCCGCGTCTGGCTGTTCCGCGCCGAGGACCTCGCGGCGACCGCGCAGGACTTGGTCGAGAACGTCCGCGAGCACGGCCTGCCGTTCCTCCGCCGACACGCCACGTTGGCCGCGATCACGCGGCAGCTGGAGTCCGGGCCCGCGGAGGGCACGATGCCGGAGTACCGCCTGCCGGTGGCGTATCTCCTCGCCGGTGAGCACGACCGGGCGATGACCGCGCTCACCGGCGAGCTGGACTCCCTCGGCGACCGGCAGGACGCGGCCGCCGACTACTACCGGCGGTTCGCCGAGCGGTTCCGGGAGGCGGCGGCTTAGAACTGGTCTTCCTCACCTCAGGTGCCGGGCGAAGAACCGGTTCCCGTCGTCGGCCTCGAACCGCGGGACGCCGGTGTGCCCGCCCATGTTGGCGTGCAGCGTCTTCTCCTTGGAGCCCAAGGCGTCGAACAGGTCCAGGGCCAGCTGCCGGTCGTTTCCCTCGTCGTCCCACTGCAGCAGGACCAGCAGCGGAACGGTGACCTGCCGGGCCTGTTCGAACATGGTGCGGGGCACGAAACTCCCGGCGAACAGAAGGGCGGCCGAGATGCGCGGCTCGACCACCGCCAGCCGGATGCCGATGGCGATCACCCCTCCCGCGTACCCGACCGGGCCGCCGATCTCGGGCAGCGCAAGGAGGGCGTCGAGGGCGGCCCGCCATTCCGGGACCGCCTTGTCGACCAGCGGGAGCACGAGCCGGTCGACGATCCCGTCGTCGACCGGCTCTCCGGCCTTCAGCGCCCGGCGCAGGTCGGCGCCGGCCTGCTCGGCGGCGGCGGAACGGGGCCGGTCACCGCTGCCGGGGAGCTCGATGGTGGCCGCGGCGTAGCCCGCCGCCGCGCAGTGCCGGGCCCGGGCCAGCAGTCGGGGGTACATCTTGAGCAGTCCGCCGGGGTGGCCGAGCAGGATCAGCGGGGCCGGTGCGGAGGCGGATCCGGGAGTCCACAGGATGCCGGGGATCTCGCCGAGGGTGAACTCGCGCTCGAGGACGCCGTCGTCGAGACGCTGTTCGGAAGTGAATCGCATGGTCGTGCCTTTCGGGAGTGCTCGTGAACAGCGCTCCCGGACGACCTATCGCCCGACCATGACCCCGGAGGGGAGCACCCACGTCGAAACGTTCACGGGTACCACCTCCTCGTTCTCTCGCACGGCCCCCGGAAAGCTAGCAGCGGCTGTTGTGGTCCGCCAACGGGTTTCGGAGGCTCCGTCTCAGCCGCGGACGTTCACGGTGAAGTCGATGCCCAGCTCGCGCAGCTGGCCGGCGGCGTACTCGACAACCGTGGCGATGTCGCCGGTCGGTTCCTCGACACAGTCCAGGTGAATGCGAACCGGCTTGCCGGCCGTCTCCGGGTATTCGCGCACGAGGTCGCCGCTGTTGATGAAGTCGGCGTACAGGTTGATCTTGTCGCGCAGTTGCAGCTGCTGCACCGGCCCCGCGTCCCACGGCCGGTCCTCGACCATCACGACCATGTACTCGCCCGCGGCGTCCTGTGCGACCAGATCGATCGTCGTCGCATCCGCAATCCCAGACATCGGGCTCACGCTAACACGGGGTCGTGGCGCGGTCGCGCAGGATGGCGACGCCCTCGCCGGCCAGCTCGGCGCAGTAGGACGGCCGGCCGGTCATCGCCATGACCAGGGCCAGCGTGGGGCCGGACACCAGCGGCCCGGCGCCGGTGGCGAACGGGCCGTCGGTCGCGACGAGACGCAGTCCGCCGATGCGGCCCTTGGCGAGGACGACGAGATCGGATCCCCGGTAGTAGTCGGCCAGCCGGGTGATGGTGGCGATCGGGTAGGCGCGGTGGATGCCCAGCGGCCGGCGGATGTCCTCGGCGTGCACGATCGACTCGCCGAGCATCGCCACGACAGGGAGGGGCGGCTTCGTGGTGCTGGTGACCACCCGGCGGAACCGGGCGAGCGTGTCGGTCGGGGTCGTACCCAGGTGCTCGGCCAGCCGCATGGCCACCTGCTGGTCGAAGTCGAACCGGCACCGGATCACCCCCGCGAGCCACCGCACCGGGTCGAGGCTCGCCGCCGCGGTGAGGTGCGCCAGCACCTCGCGCACGGTGAGCCCGGTGCACAGCGACGGCGTCGCCCACTGCTCGTCGGTCAGGTCGGCGAGGTCGGCCGCCAACGCGGCCCGCTCGGCGTGCACCAGCGGCCAGGTCCCGGCCGCCCGGCGGAGCGAGGGTGTGGTCATCGGAGAACCTCCTGTGTCGTCGAGTCTGTCGTCGACTCGTGCACAGGTGGGACCGCGGCCGTGGGGCAGAATCGTCGCTCGTGGGCGAGATTTCCTTCGGGCAGTTCACGGACGCGGCGATCGACGAGGATCTCGCCCTGGCGCGTGGTGGGGACGACGCCGCGTTCGGCCGGCTCGTGGCACCGCTGCGCCGGGAGCTGCGCGCCCACTGCTACCGCATACTCGGCTCGGTCCACGACGCGGACGACGCCCTGCAGGACGCGCTGCTGCGGGCGTGGCGAGGGTTGGCGCGCTTCGAGGGCCGCGGCTCGCTGCGCACCTGGCTGTACACCGTGGCCACGCGCACCTGCCTGGACGTGGTCGCCGCCCGCGGCAAGCGGGCCATGCCCGTGGACCTCGGCCCGGCCAGCCCGCGTGCCGTGCTCGACGGCAACGCCCCGCGGACCGAGGTCGCCTGGCTGGGTCCCTTCCCCGACGCCGGGCTCGCGGCGGGCGCGGCCGGGCCGGAGGCGCGCTACGAGCAGCGCGAGGCCGTGGAGCTGGCGTTCGTCGCCGCGTGCCAGCACCTGCCGGGCAACCAGCGGGCGGCACTGCTGTTGTTCGAGGTCCTCGGCCTGTCCGCGGCCGAGATCGCCACGATCATGGACACGTCGACCACCTCGGTGAACTCCGCGCTGGCGCGGGCCCGCCGGGTCGTCGCGCAGCGGGTCCCGGCCCGCACCCAGCAGCAGACGCTGCGGACGGTCGGCGACGCCCGCGTGCGGGAGCTCGTCACCGGGTTCACCGCCGCCCTCGAGCAGGGCGACGCCGATGCTCTGGTCGCGCTGCTCACCGAGGACGTCACCTGGTCGATGCCGCCGCTGGCCGCTTGGTACCGGGGCCGCGAGGCCGTCGTCGACTTCGCCGTGCAGGTCCCGATGACCCGCTGCCCGAGCTGGCGGCACCTGCTGACCAGCGCCAACAGCCAGCCGGCTGTCGCGTTCTACGTCGGCGCGGACGCCGCCGGCCCGCACACCGCCTGGTCGATCACGGTCCTGAGCCTGCGCGGCGACCACATCGCGGAGATCGCGTCGTTCCTCGACGCCGACCACTTCCCGCCGTTCGGGCTGCCCGCCTCGCTGCCCTGAGGCCGAGCTCGGGCTATCGGTCGTTGCCGGGGTGGCGGCCGGTCATCGGGGGGTGGCCACGGCCGACCGCGAGGAGCTCGGCGGTGCTCTCGAGGACCGGTACGGAGTTCGCCGGCGGGCGGCTCCCCCGCATCAGGAACACGGCGACAGCGGCGACGCCGCCGGTCAGGAGCGCCAGCGCGGCCCACAGCCAGACGGGCAGCCCCTCTTCGGGTTGCGGGTCCTCGGCACGCTGCGGCTTGGGCGCCGGCGACAGCAGCGGCGGCTTCGCCTCGCCTTCCGTGCCCAGCCCTCCGCTCAGGTCGCCCTCGGGCGCGGCCGACGGCGTGGCGACGCCGCTGCCGTCCGGCGGTGCTGGCGGTGTGGGCTGGCTCGCCGCCACCGCGGACGGCGCCGCGCCCAGCAGCACGAACAGGGCGACGGCGGCAACGAACACCAGACGTTTGAGGGAAGGCATGCCGCTCCGGATCACTTCGGCCAAGATTTCGAACAGGTCGGGTCCTTACCGAGAGGTACGGCTGGCGCGCCGAGTTGGTTCGATCGGATTTCGCGACTCGATCCGTGACTCGATCCGCGCCGAGGCCGCGGCGCCACGCCGAGCGGGCCCGCGGAGCACGGCCGGCCGGGTCGCGACCGACCGCTCCCGCCGCGCCGGCAGACCGTCCCCGACCGCCCACGGCGGGACCACAGTGGACGATCGGGTGCCGCCCATTCCATTGAGGACTGCCACCTCGCAACCAACTGCGTTTGGAACCGGTGGAACAGTCACCTGGCGATGGTCGCGGTCCGTGCCTGAGTGGACGCGGTTCGCTACCGAAGCCGTTGCGCCGCAGGGGGATCGAGACCGCGAGCGGCCGAAGCGCCTAGTGGGGTGCGGCCAGGTGGATCTATGGATGGCGGCTACTCGCTGGGTACGGTGATCGCGCGCTCGCTGGCGCTTCACCGTCCTCGAGGAGAACACATGGACGCCAATCGTCGTGCCCTGTTGATCGGCGGACTCGCCACGGCCGCGTCCGTGGCCGTCGGCGGCCGGGCCGTCGCAGCAGCACCCGCACGCCACGGCAGCTGGCCGATGCCCGACCTGGACGGTGTGGTCCGTACCGACCCCGCCAGCCTCGCCGCGGCCGCCGACGACTTCGGCCACATCGTCCACAAGACACCGTTGTTGGTCCTGGAGCCGGGGTCCACCGACGACATCGTCACCGCGCTCGACTACGCCAGACGTTACAACGGCAAGGCGGCACCGCAGGGCCAGAGCCACTCGGTCTGGGGCCGCGCGATGACAGACGGCCAGGGCGGGGTCATCGACATGACCTCGCTGCGGTCCATCGGTCCTGTGCAGAACGACCGGATCACCGTGGACGCCGGTGCGAAGTGGAGCGACGTGCTCCGCGCCACGCTGGCGCAGGGCAAGACGCCGCCGGTGCTCACCGACTACCTGGAGCTGTCGATCGGCGGCACGATCGTCGTCGGCGGCGTCGGCTCCACGACGGCGCGCTACGGCCTCCAGTCCGACAACCTCATCTCCATGGAGGTGGTGACCGGCAAGGCGCAGCGGGTCACCTGCTCCCCCAGCAGCAACTCCGACCTGTTCAACGCCGTGCGCGCCGGGCTGGGCCAGGTCGGCGTCATCACCAAGGCCACGCTCAAGCTCGTCGCCGCGCCGGCCTCGGTGCGCCGCTACCAGCTGACCTACCCGACCCTGGCCGCGATGCTGAACGACGTTCGCCTGGTGTCCGGAGACAACCGGTTCGACGTGGTCCAGGGTGCGATCGCCTCCCCGCCGACCGGGGGCTGGGTCTACCGCCTCGACTGCGCGAAGTTCTTCACCGGCACCCCGCCGAACGACGCCGCGCTGCTCGCCGGCATGACCGACAACCAGGCCGCGCGGGTGCTCACCACCCTGACCTACTTCGACTACTCCAACCGGCTCGCCGCGCTCGAGGCGGCGTTGCGCGCCAACGGCCAGTGGTTCAACCCGCACCCCTGGCTCACCACGTTCATCGGCGACTCCCGCGTCGAGGCCGTCGTCAACGACGAGGTCAGCCGCACCAACGCGGCGACCGACCTCGGGCAGTTCGGGCAGATCGTGCTCTCCCCGCTGCGCCGCTCGACCATCACCAGCCCGCTGCTGCGCAAGCCGTCGGACAGCCTGATGTACGCGTTCAACTTCGTCCGCGTCCCCGCCACCAGCGACATCAACAACGCCAACCGGCTCGTCAGCATCAACCGCGGGATCTACGACCGCGTCCGCGCCGCCGGCGGCGCCCTCTACCCGGTCAGCGCCTTCCCCATGTCCAGCGCCGACTGGCGCACCCACTTCGGCTCCGAGTTCAACCGGCTCAACTCCGCCAAGATCAAGTACGACCCCAACGACCTCCTCACCCCGGGCTACGAGGTCTTCTGACCCCACCCGGGGCGGGAGGATCCACCGGAAGCCGTTGACCGGTGGGCCTCGCTTCCCGTGACTCTGCGTGCGCGTAAGGTGTGCGGGAAGGTTCGGTCCACTGGTCAATGGCGAGGGTGGGATGGGGGAACCTGGAGCCGCGTCGCCGGTTGGCGTCTCCCGGCGTGCGTTGCTACGCGCGGGCGCGCTCACGACCGCGACCATGGGTCTGTCCGGCTGCTCCGTGCTGGCGAGCACGGCCGGGGTCGGCGACAACGTGCGGGTAGGCGTCTCGTGGAGCGCCGGCGAGCTCGCGGCCTTCCGAGCGGTGCTCGCCGGTTACTCGGGCGGCTACGAGCTGGTCCCGCTCGGCGACGACATCGCCTCCGCGCTCGGCGCGCGGACCGCGGGACGGCCTGACCTTGTCGCGATGCCCCAACCCGGCACCGTCAGCGCCGGCATCGACGACCTGGAGCCGCTGCCGAACGACCTGTGGCGCTCCGAGTACGAGCGGATCACCGGCGAGGAGACCGACGACCCGCACTACGCGCTGCCGTTCAAGCTCGCCCACTCGTCCGTGGTCTGGTACCGCCCGAAGCTGTTCACCGAGCACGGCCTGGAGAAGCCGACGAGCTGGGAGGAATGGCTGAACCTGAACCAGCGGATCATCGACGACCCGCGGCTGGGCGGCGCGGGCATCGCGCCGCTCGCGCTCGGCGGTGCCGACGGCTGGCTGCTGGCCGTCTCCTTCGAGAACGTCCTGTTGCGACACTTCGTGGGCACCTACGATGCCCTGAGCAGCCCGAACTACCACCCGAAGTCGTGGCGCGGGCGGGATGTCGTCAAGGCGCTGTACATGCTCGCCACCATGTGGTCGGTGCCGGGCGCGGTCTCGGGCGGGTTGGACCGCGCCCTCGTGCTGCAGTACCCGGACGCGGTACAGGAGGTCTTCCTGTACCGGCGGGCGGCGATGGTGGTCGCGCCGGACTACGCCGAGTCGGTGATCCGCGGGTTCGGCACCCCTGAGGAGGAGTACGACACCTTCACGTTTCCGGCGCACAAGCCCACTGCCCCGATCGCGGTGGCCGGCGACCTGCTGGTGTTGGTGAAGCCGGCACGCAAACCCGCGGAGGACCTGCTGCGCTACCTGGCCGACCCGCGGGCGCCGCTGCCGTGGATCCGTCGCACCGGGGGCTTCATCGCGGCGAATCCCCTTACCGACAAGAGCCACTACAGCGAGACCCTGAAGGACCGCGCCCGCGAGGTACACGACCAGACCCAGAGAATCCGCTTCCGGCTCGCCGACCAGCTCGGCTCCGTCGGCGGCCGCGACGGGCTCGCCCTCGTCCTGCAGCAGCTCGTGCGCGAGCTCGCCGCCGGCGTGCCGCCGGCGACGGTGGCACGGGACGCGGCGCGGAAGATGGCCGCGATCGCGGAGGCGGCGCGATGAGCCCGGTGCACGTCGAACCCAGACCCGGCCTCAAGCTGGAGGTGACCGGGCGCGAGGTCTCGGGACGGGCGCTCGACCAGACCGGGGACCACGGCGGGCACGTACGGTTCCTGCTGGGCGTGCCGGCGTTCCTGCTGCTGCTCGTGCTGCTGGTGCCGATCGTGTGGACCGTGGTCTGGGCGCTGGACGGCGACGTGCCGGTGATCGGCAACATCCTCGCCGTGGTCACCGACGACGGCGCCCTCGCGTCGGCGCGGAACAGCGTGCTGTGGGTGGGCATCGCGCTGATCGTCGTCGCGCTCGGCTACGGGATCGCCGTCGCCAGCAGGCTGTTCCACGGGCCGTGGCCGGTCCTGCTGTACCTGCTGATCCTCCCCTTCGGGGTGTCCGCGCTGGTCTCTGGCGCGGTGTTCCGGATGATCTTCGACCCGGCGCCCGAGCGGGGTCTGGCCGGCGCGCTGTTCGGCGGGGACGTGGTGTGGCTCGGTCCGGGCCTGGTCTGGCTGGTGCTCGCCTCGTCGTTCGCCTGGACCTGGCTCGGCTTCGTCGTGGTGCTGTTCCGCGCCGGCCTGGACGCGCGGCCGGCGGGCGGGCCGGGGCTCTTCGGTCACCCGGGGCTGCCCAAGCCGGGGCCGGTCACCAGCATCGTGATGCTGACCGTGCTGGTCGCCGCGATCCGGGTGTTCGACCTGGTGCTGATCGCGGCGCCGGGCTCCATGCAGGACGACGTCGACGTGGTCGGGCTGCACTGGTGGCGGATGACCTCGCGCAGCACGGACACCGGCGAGCCGGCCGCGCTCGCGGTGCTGCTGTTCGTCATCGTGGGCGCGCTCAGCCTGTGGTCCATGCGGCAGCGCCGGAACGATGCGCACCCCCCGCCTGTTCCGGCCGAGGACGTCGCGACCGAACCGGCGCCGCCGAAGCGCCGGTGGCCCAGCTGGCTGGTCGGGCTCGGGCTGGCCGCGTTCTGGCTGCTGCCGGTGGTGATCCTGCTGGCCACGGCCTTGCACGAGCCGCGGGCGGCCGGCGCGGCAGGGTGGTGGCGGCTGTCCGGCCTCGGGCTCGGCTCGTTCGCCGACGTGAGCGCGAGCTGGCTGTGGCCCGCGGTGCTCGGCAGCGTCTTCCTCGCCGGACTCGCCACCGCGCTCGTCGTGGCGGCCGCGGTGCCGGCGGCGTACCTGCTCACCTGGGGCGGCCTGCCGGAGCGCTTCTCGCGTGTGCTGACCCTGCTGCTCGCCGTCATGGCGGTCGCGCCGGTGCAGATGTACGCCGGCCCGCTCGGCAACCTGTTCGGCGAGCTCGGGCTGGCCGGCGCCCGGGCGCCGCTCGCCCTCGTGCACGCGGCGGCCGGCCTGCCCTTCGCGACCCTGGTGCTGCGCACCGCGTTCCAGCTCGCGCCGCCCGACCCGTCCGGCACCCGCCGCCCCTCGCTGGACGCCATCTGGCGCGGCCGGTACCGGCGTGCGCTGGTGGCGGTGGTGGTGCTGGAGTTCGTGTTGGTGTGGAACGACTTCATCGTCGGCTTCCTGATCAGCGGACCGGGCTCGACCCCGCTCAACCTGCTGCTGTGGGGCGAGGCACGGCAGTTCGGCATCTCGACCGGCACGGTCGCCGCCGGGGCCGTGGTCGCCTCGGTCATCCCCGTCACCCTGCTGCTGGTCACCTGGCCGAAGGTGATCTCCGGACTCACCGGGGGTGCGACCCGATGAGCCGGCTGGGCGGTGGCGGTCCGCAGTCGGTGCGGGGTTTCCTGACGCGCTTCGGCGTGTTCACGTTCGGTGCGCTGCTGTGGTTCCTCGGGGCGCTGGCCGGCGAGCTGATCGGCGGTCAGGCCAACGCGACGGACGTCGGCCAGTACCTCGGGCGGATCCTGCTGGTGATCGGGGTAGGCGTGGTGCCGCTGACCGCGCTGACGTGGGTCGGGTACCAGCTGTGGAAGTGGCGGCACCCGCCGCCGCCCGAGCTGCCACCGCCGCCGGAGGTGGGTTGGCTGGTCGGGCCGGAGCCGCCGGAGTGGCGCGCGCCCGGCCCGATTTACGACCGCGACGGCGAGGTGACGGCCGTGCTGCGGGCCGTGCTCAGCACCGGGATCGCGGTCGTGCACGGGCCGCGGGACGTCGGCACGTCCGCGGTCGCCGAGGCGGCGGTGCAGGCGTTGATCGACGAGCGGCGCACCGAGGACCGGTACGTGGTCCGCCTCGACCTGCGCAGCCGGTCGACCCGGAGCCCGGACGACGCCCGGGCGACTGCGGGCCGCATCCTGTCCACGTTCGGGCTCGACGAGCCGGCGAACGGGACGCCGAAGGTGCTGGCCAACGCCGCGGAGCGGCTGCACGACGTGCTCGCCAAGCAGTACGCCGTGCTGCTGCTGGACAACGTCGCGGCGGTGGACGAGATCAAGTGGCTCCTTCCACAGTGGACGAAACGGAACAACCGTCAGCCATGGCTCGTGATCGCCGGCGAGACGGCGATCGAGTCGGTGGTGCCGGGCATCAGCCAGGTACCGGTCGACCCGCTGTCGATGGACGGGATGCGCAGGATCTGGCATGCCGACACCGACACGGCGCCGACGGAGCCGCCCCGCCCGGTCCCGACCCGGCGCCGGTCGGGACTCGTACGGTGGGTGCTCGACCGGCTGCGCCCTCCGCCGGAGGTGGTGCCCACCCAACCACTGGTCACGCCCGACCCGATCGACAAGCTGCTGGCGGTGTGCGGGGGCCGGCCCCGCGCGATCAAGGCCGTGGCGCGGGAGATAACCGGCCCAGACCGCGAGGCCGAGGTGAGCAGCCTTCTCGCGTCGCTGCACACCGACGAGAACCCCCTGGTGGGGATCTGGCGCGCGATCCTGCTCCGCACCAAGGACAGCCTCGGCCCGGACGCCTACTGGCTGTTGCGCGCGCTGGCCGTGCTCCCGGTGACGGCGCTGACCACGGAGGCGATCACGGCCGTCCTGAAGGCCCACGCCCCGGACGTGGACGCGGACCCGGTCGGCGCCCTGCCCGCGCCGTTCGAGGCACTGCGGGTCCGGGGCTTCGTGCAGGAGGTGGGCGAGCGGTACCGGCTGCCGCAGGAGATCCGGTGGGCGATCGCCGGGCAGGCGGACGACGAGGACGACGACCCGGCCCACATCGCGGTGCCCGCGCTGGTCAACCACCACGCGGACCGCGTGGTGCGCAGGGCGAACCAGCTCGACGTGCGGTCGGTCGGCGCCCGGGCCGCGGCGTGGCTGCACGAGGAGGAGCCCACGCTGCGCCCGCTGTTCTCCCCGGAGTCCTATGAGGATGGTGCGGTGCTGCTCGCGGTGCTCGACGACCTCGCACGCATCGCCGGCGCGCTGGAGTACTGGTACGTGCGCGAGCAGCAGGCTGATGGGCTGCTCAAGGTGAGTACCGAACTGCGTGTGCTCGCCGGCAGCGCCAAGCGGAGCGGGCTCGCCGCGCTGGCCGCGGCGCGGATGGCCACCGCCTACCGGATGGTCGGGCAGCGGACGAAGGCGGACGGGCTGCTGTCGGAGGTGGACGGCGAGGCGCGTGGCACTACCGACCACGACCTCGCCACCGAGCTCGTGACCCGCGTGTGCGTGGAGCGGGCGCTGCTCGCGATGGCCGGCGGCGAGTCCACACGCGACGGTGTGGAGGAACGCCGCGCGCTCGAGGAGCTCGCCGAAGGCGGGCGGCATCCCGGTGCCGGCATCGCCATGGTCAACCTCGGGGCGCTGCACCTGGCGAACGGCTCACCCGACGCGGCGGCGTTACTGGACCGTGCCGAGGCCATGGCCCGCGCGCGGGACGACGTCGGCTGCCAGGCGCAGGCGGTGGAGCTGCGCGGGATCGCACTGTCCACAACGGACCTGAACGCGGCGGTGTCGCGGTGGCTGGAGGCACAGCAGCTGTTCGAGGCGATCGGCGAGGAGCAGGGTCAGGCTCGCTGCCTGCAACACCTTGGCGCGGCGGCCCTCGTCGACCCGTCGGTCGCCGCCCGGCTGGCCGACGACCCCGACGACGCGGACCCGGCGGCGACGGCGCTGCCGCTTCTCCAGCGGTCGAAGCAGCTCCGTGCGGGCCAGCCGGACACCGCACTGGTCGACGAGTACCTACGCCGGGCAACCGGCGGCCAGGCCCCGGCGCCGAACTGATCACCGTGCGGCGCATGCGGACAGTCGGTCGGCCAGCCTGACCACCTCCGTGCGCAGCTCGTCCGGGTACTCGATCTCGAAGGTGCACCCCAGCCAGGCGAGCACCGCCGCCGCCCACTCGAGCCGGTTCGCGCGCAGGAGCAGCCGGACGCCGCCGGCCGTCTCCGTGACGGTCGCGACAGAGGCCGGCAGCTTCGTGCGCACCTCCGCGACCGTGGTGTGCAGCAGCACCGACACCTCGTGCGGGTAGGACACCTCCGCGAGCCCGGACAGCACGCGCGAGATCGGGTCGAACTCGGCCGGCACCTCGAACGTGCCGGGCTCCAGCTCCGCCGCCGCGACGCGGTCGAGCCGGAAGGTCCGCACCTCGCCGCGCAGCGAGTCGAACCCCGTCACGTACCACCGTCCCGAGTGGAACACCAGGCCGTACGGTTCGACCCGCCGCTCGCTCGAGCTGCCGCGCCAGCTGGTGTAGGTGATCGTGACCGGTCTGCGGCGCCGGGCGGCGTCGGCGAGGACGAGCAGCTCCGCGGTGCCCGGCGGGCTCGCGGACCACTCGGGCGCGGTGAAGTCGGCCGCGGACAACAACGAGTCGAGCCGGCGGCGCAGCTCCGCCGGCAGCACTCGCCGGACCTTCGCCGACGCACTGTCGGCCGCCGCGCCCGCCGCCGAGACCAGGCCGGTGCGGCTGCCGGCGACCAGCCCGAGCACGACCGCCACCGCCTCGTCGTCGGTCAGCATCAGCGGCGGCAGCTTGTAGCCCGCGGTCAGCCGGTAGCCGCCGTACCGGCCGCGCCGCGACTCGATCGGGATGCCCAGATCGGTGAGGTGCCGGGCGTAGCGCCGCAACGTGCGCTCGTCGACACCGAGGCGCCCCGCGAGCGACGCGACGGTGTGCGTGCCGCCGCTCTGCAGCAGCTCCAGCAGGGCCAACACGCGCGCTGTGGGCCGGGTCACACCGCCGATTATACCGGGCGGATTCTGCCCGGTATTGAGATTAGCGTCAGGGACATGACGACTTACGTACTGATTCCCGGTTTCTGGCTCGGCGGCTGGGCCTGGCGCCCGGTGACGGACGCGCTGCGCGCGCAGGGGCACGACGTGTACCCGCTGAGCCTCACCGGCATGGGCGAGCGCGCCCACCTCGCCGGCCCGGAGGTAGACCTGGAGGTGCACGTCACCGACGTGCTGAACCTGTTGCGGTACGAGGACATGACCGACGTGGTGCTGGTCGGCCACAGCTACGCCGGCGCGGTGGTGATCACCGCCGCGGCGGACCGGATGCCGGAGCGGGTGGCGAAGCTCGTGTTCGTCGACACCGGGCCGCTGCCGGACGGCGTCTCGCAGTCCGAGTTCGACGAGCCCGACGAGCAGGCCGCGACCGCCGAGCTGGTCAAGGAGCACGGCGACGGCTGGCGGCTGCCCCCACCGCCGTGGGAGCAGCTCGCCGCGGGCGTCGACCTCGACGGCGATGTCGTCAAGACGCTCGTCGAACTGTCGACGCCCCAGCCGTGGGCGACCGCGACCACGCCGGTGTCGCTCACCGGCGCGTGGGAGAAGCTGCCTCGGGTGGGCGTCCTGTGCGGCTTCACCGAGGAGCAGGCCCGCGGCATGGCGGCCGCGCCGATGTTCCGGCACATGGCCGGCGACCAGTGGCGGTTCGAGGAACTACCGACCTGGCACTGGCCCATGTTCACCCGCCCGGCCGAGCTGGCGGAGATCCTGGACCGCGCCGGGACTCGGTGATCGCTGACACGCCGCCACACCCCAGCGCGGCGGCGCGTCAGGTGAGCTTCTCGACGGTGCGCACGCCCTGGTCGACGCCAGGTCAGCGGAGGATCAGGACTCGGTGGCCGGGCGGGCGCGGCCGACACGGGCGAGCACGAGGCCGACCACGAGGCCGACGCCGACCGCGGCCACCACGACCCAGATCCAGCCCGACGGGCCGCCCGAGTCGGCGGCGCCGGTGATCGGGCCCGCCGCCGACTCCGTCGGTGCGGGCGGGGTGCTCGTCGCCGGGACCGCCCGAGCCAGGGTGAACGCCACCTCGCCGCTGACGGGGTCGCCGGCGGCCGAAACGACCTCGTAGTTGATCTTGCAGGGTCCCGCCGGCTCGGCGGGGGTGATCGGCATGGTCAGCGTGTTGCCGTCCGCCGTGATGTCGCCGACCCACCAGGTCACGCCGTCCGCGCCCGTCACGAAGATGACCGCCGCGTCCGGGTAGCAGCGCTACTACTCCTCGTGGCGGATTGTCCGTATCGACTTGTGGTTGGAAAATTCTGTTCGCAAGCCGAATTTCCAGTCGAGGGTCCGTAGAACGGCTTGCCAAACCCTGCGAGGTAAATGAAATGAAACGAACGAAACTGGCCGTTCTCTTTGCGGCCGCGGCTACTGCTGCCATCGGCGTGGCAATACCCGCCAACGCCGAGCCCACGGCAGCGGTACCGGTCATCCAGGCGACGACCGGCGGCGTGTCCGGCCAGTACATCGTCACCCTGAAGGACCAGGCCGGCATTAAGTCCGCCAGCACGCTGGCCGCCGACCTGAACGTCAAGCCGAGGCACGTCTACTCGTCGGCGATCAACGGGTTCTCCGCCACACTGTCCGCCGACCAGCTCGATGCGCTGCGGAAGGACTCGTCGGTCGCTCGCATCGAGCAGAACGCCGAGGTCAGCATCGACGGCACCCAGACGGGCGCGACCTGGGGCATCGACCGCATCAACCAGGCCACGTTGCCGCTGGACGGCACGTACACCTGGAACGCCGACGGCAGCGGCGTGACGGCGTACATCATCGACACCGGTCTGGACGCCGACCACCCGGACTTCACCGGCCGCGGCCAGAACGTCTTCGACGCGATGGGCGGCAACGGTGAGGACTGCAACGGGCACGGCACGCACGTGGCCGGCACCATCGGCGGTTCGAACTGGGGCGTGGCCAAGAACGCGGCGCTGCGCGGCGTCCGCGTTCTCGACTGCGGCGGCAGCGGCACCTGGGAGGGCGTCATCGCCGGCATGGACTGGGTGACCGCGAACGCGGCCCGCCCGGCCGTGGCGAACATGTCCCTCGGCGGCGGCTTCAACCAGACCGTCAACGACGCCGCCACCCGCATGGCCGACTCCGGCGTCTTCACCGCCGTCGCCGCCGGCAACTCGACGTTCGACGCCTGCCAGTTCACCCCGGCGAGCGCCGCCAACGTCACCACCGTCGCCGCCAGCGACTCCGGCGACAACAGCGCCTTCTTCACCAACTTCGGCACCTGTGTCGAGGTCTACGCCCCGGGCGTGGACGTGACGTCGGCGTGGCTCAACGGTGGCACGAACACCATCAGCGGCACCTCGATGGCCTCGCCGCACGTCGCGGGCGTCGGCGCGCTCTACAAGAGCTCGCAGGGTGACGTGGACAGCGCGTCGCTGAACGCGTGGATCACGGCCAACGCGTCGCCGAACCAGGTCGTCGGTGCGCCGGCCGGCACGCCGAACCTGATGCTGCAGTCCGCGGGTCTGTAAGGAACCAACCGTCTGCCCGGTCCGGCCCCCCGTCGGACCGGGCAGACGTCTGTTCGGTGTCAGGCGAGGCCCAGCTGCCGGCCCGCCACCACCGCGCCCCGGCGGTTGTTGACACCGAGCTTCGCGTAGATGGCGCGCACATGGGTCTTCACCGTGTTCACCGACACCCGCAGGTCCACCGCCAGCTCGTCCAGTGACTGCGGCGACGACAGGCGGACGAGCACCGCGTGCTCGCGGCTGGTCAGCACGTCCGCCCTTCGAGCATCCATTGTGGACACCGTCTGGCTGACCCGGGCCGCGAAGCCGTTCGCTGAGCCGAAGCCGCCCACCTGCTCCAGGAGCAGTTGGCGCACCGAGAGGTCCGCGTCGTGGAACGGGCGGATCAGCGACACCGGCTCCGCACGCACCAGCGACTCGTAGAGCGAGTCGCGCGCCCGCGTCCGCCGGCCGAGACGGATCTCCAGCGCCGTCGCCAGGAGCTCGGCCTCCAGCGGCGTCGTCGGACACAGCGCGGGCCGGCCGGCGAGCATCTCCTCGGTCGCCTCCAGACCACCGTGGGCGAACGAGGCCCGCGCCCGCATCAGGCCGAGCTCGGCGACGTTGCCGACCCGCTCCCGCACCCACGCCGCCAGCTGCTGCGCGAGCGCGTCCTGGCCGGCGTCCACTGTGGACCGATGTTCGATCAGCGCCCCGGCGGCGAGCAGCGGCGCGGGGACGCTCGCGTCGCCGTGGTCGTGGCGCGCCGCACGCAGCAGCGCCAGCCCCTCCCGCCGGCGACCCTCGTCCACGCACGCCGCCCCGCTCAGCACACCGACCAGGTAGCGCGACCGGCTCGGCGCGTCCGCGGCGAGGGCGGCCTCCGCGTGCCGTGCCTCGTCCAGCGCCGCGACGGGATCCAGGCACAGCAGCCGCGCGAAGCCGATCATGAGGTGGTTCGTGGACAGCCACGGCGACGACGTCCAGCCGAGTGCGTAGGCGAGCTCGACCGCCGCCGCGGCCGCGGACTCCATGGCCGGGAACGCACCGTCCCGAGCGGACAGCACGGCCAGCGCCGACAGGCTGTGCAGCCGGAGGAAGTCGAACCCGTGGTCGCGGGCGAGCCGCTCGGCCGCCTCGAGCTCGGGGCGCGCCGGCTCCCCCGCGCACAGCATCGTCCAGCCGAGGCCGAGCCGTGCCCACGCCTCCAGGTCGGTGCCCTCGTACGCGCCGAGCACGTCGGGCCAGTCGCGCGACACCGCGGCCGGCGCGGTTCCGTCGGCCAGCGCGTGCGTGGTCACGACCAGCTGGCGCAGCCGTCGCAGGTCGGCTTCCGGGGTCGCGGGCCAGGCGGCCCAGCAGCTCGCCAGGTCGGCCTCGGCGAGCCCTCGGTCGCCTGCCACCGCATGAGCCAGCGCGGAGATCAGCGCGAGCGCCGGGCTGCCGGCCACGGCCGCCGGCCCGACC
>NZ_JBOHGA010000085.1:0-24991 GCF_050699915.1 Actinophytocola sp. | reverse complement strand
GGCCGAGGCCGATCCCGCCGCCTACCTCCCCAACCTCGCCGCAAGCCTGAACAACCTCGGCAGCCAGTTGGCGGAGGCTGGGGACAAGCAGGCGGCCCTGGCGCCGGTCCGCGAAGCGGTTGAGCGTTACCGGGCGCTGGCCGAGGCCGATCCCGCCGCCTACCTCCACAACCTCGCCGCAAGCCTGAACAACCTCGGCAGCCAGTTGGCGGAGGCTGGGGACAAGCAGGCGGCCCTGGCATCGGCTCGCGAAGCGGTCACGATCCGGCGTGCGCTGGCCGAGGCCGATCCCGCCGCCTACCTCCCCAACCTCGCCGCAAGCCTGAACAACCTCGGCAGCCGGTTGGCGGAGGCTGGGGACAAGCAGGCGGCCCTGGCATCGGCTCGCGAAGCGGTCACGATCCGGCGTGCGCTGGCCGAGGCCGATCCCGCCGCCTACCTCCCCGACCTCGCGATGAGCCTGTGGGCGCTGGCCTGGGGACAGACACACGACGGACCAAAATCAAGCGCCCTGGCAGAAGCCCTCGATGCCAGCGAGGCCGCCTGCCAACTCTACAAACGCCTTTCCGAGGCCTGGCCAGACGGGTTCGGCGATTTGCTGAACGCGGCTAGAGCAACCCGAGACACAGTGAGGCGACTGCTCGAAGGCAACTGACAACAGCCCTGCGACCGTGCTGAGCTGTCATCAGGCACGCTGGTCACGGTTATGTCACCAAATAGCTATTTGCTTAGGCTGGAAAGCGGGGGCCCCGCGCGTTCGAAGCCACCGCCGCGCCGCCTACCCACCACCTCCTTGCCAACCGCCGCCGCAGACGTGGTCCCTGGCGCGGGCCTCACCGAATCTGGTAGAACCTGTTCTAGTTCACCCCGGGGAGGCGAGATGGATCCCAGCGCGTGGAGCGAGTTCTGCCGGGCCCTGGAGAAGGCCGGCGAGGTCATCCTGCGGCCCGCCGCCCCCGATACGCCCCTCGACCGGGCCGAGGGCTATCGCTACCTCACCCGGCTGCTGCGCGAGATGCTCTACACCACCGTCGAGAACGCCGACCCGGACTTCCCGCGCCTGCACCAGCTCGACCTGACCAAGATCGGCGCCGACAACCCCGACAACGTCTACCTCACCGCCACCGTCCGCGGCGACCGGACCTACCGGCTCACCGGCACCCGCGGCTCGATCTCCTACTTCAGCGTCGGCTCCAAGGCCAACCGGTACGCCAAGGACGGCACCATGGCCTCCACCGGCGAACTGTCCGATCAGGACATCGCGGTCGCGCCGGACGGGACCGTCGAGATCTTCGTCAGCGCCGACCGACACGTTGGGAACTGGTTGCCCCTCGCCGCGGACTCGACCAGTCTCGTCATCCGGCAGACCTACCTCGACCGCACCGCCGAGACGCCCGGCGAGTGGCGGATCGAGCGCATCGGCGGGCCGGCGCAACAGCAGCCGCTCGATCCCGAGTTCATGGCCAAGGCCCTGCGTCGCGCGGCGCTGGCCGTGCACGGCACCGCGGCCACCTTCGCCGGCTGGACCGAGATGTTCATGCGGCACCCCAACGAGCTCGTCGACTTCGGGCAGGACATGTTCCAGCGCGCCGGCGGCGACCCGGAGATCCACTACCTGCACGGCTACTGGACGCTGCGCCCCGGCGAGGCGTGGGTCATCGAGACCGACGTGCCGGACTGTCCATATTGGAACTTCCAGCTCGACAACTGGTGGATGGAGTCGCTCGACCACGCCCGCCGGATCACCGTCAACAAGCACACCGCGACGCTCGACGAGGGGAAGCTGACGATCGTCGTCGCCGAGCGGGATCCCGGGTGGGGCAACTGGATCGACACCGCCGGGCACACCAGTGGCACGGCGCTCCTGCGTTGGCTCGGCGCCAAGTCCCATCCCGTCCCGAGCTGCAAGGTGATCCAGCCGTGATCCGCGTCGACGATCTTCTCCATACCGCCAGAGAGCGGACCGGGCTGACCGACTACGGCGACGAGTGGTTCACCGAACCGTTGAAGGTCCTCGTCGAGGCGCTCAACACCGAGGCCCGGCTGAGCGAGCTCGGTCTCGCGCTGACCCGCCGACGGCTCGCCGCGCTGCTCGCCGACCGACTTCGGCTCAGAGCACTCAGAAAACAACATCCCGATATCGAAGACGTCGACGTCACCGTCGCCGCCGAGATCTGCGGGCTGCCGCGCACCGGATCCACGCTGCTGCACCGGTTGCTCGCCGCCTCGCCGGGGCTGACCTCGACGCTGTCCTGGGAGACGTCCTACCCGCTCCCCTTCCCCGGCGAAGGCCCCGACGCCGCGGAACGCAAGCGCCGGGCCCGCGAACGCGCGAGGCTCTTCCTCGACATGTCGCCCGACTTCGCCGACATCCACACGATCGAGTGGGACGGGCCCGAGGAGGACGTGATCCTGCTCGACCGCACGTTCGTCTCGATGAGCTTCGACTCCTTCTACGCCATCCCGTTCTACGGCACCTGGCTCCGCGAGACCGACCAGGCGCCGGCCTACCGCGAGCTGCGCGAGTGGCTGCAGGTGTTGCAGTGGCAGAACCCCGCCCGGCGGAACGAGGAATGGGTGCTCAAGTCGCCGCACCACCTCACCGCGGTCGGCACCGTGCTCGAGACGTTCCCGACCTGCAAGATCGTCATGACGCACCGGTCGCCGGTCAGTGCCGTGCCCTCGTACGCCTCGATGGTCTGCTCGATCGGCCGCCAGTACAGCGACGACGTCGACCCCACGGAGCGCGGGCCGTACTGGAGCGAGCGGTTCGCCGCCACCCTGCGCGCGTTCGCCGGCGTGCGGAGCACGTGGCCGGAGCGGTTCGTCGACGTGCGGTACGACGCGATGGTCGCCGACCCGGTCGGGCAGGTGTGTCGGGTGCTCGGCGAGCTCGGCCGCACACCGGACCCGGCCGCGCTGGAGTCCTATCTGGACCGCAACCGCGGACAGCGGCACGGCTCGCACTCCTACACGCCGGCCGACTTCGGGTTGTCCGCGGCGCAACTGGAGCGCGACTTCGCCTTCTACTCGGAGGAGTACCTGTGATCCTCGACGGTGCGGTCGTCGTCGTCTCCGGCGTCGGGCCCGGGCTGGGCGCCAAGCTCGCCCTGCGCGCGGCGCGCGAGGGCGCGAGGGTCGTCATGGCCGCGCGCTCGACGGGCGTGATGTCCACAGTGGAGAAGGAGGTCGCGGCTGCGGGCGGCGAGGCGGTCGGGGTCGCGTGCGACGTGCGCCGGCCGGACGAGGTCGCCGAGGTGGTGCGGACGGCGGTGGACCGGTTCGGCAAGGTGACCGGGCTGGTCAACTCCGCGTACTCGCACCCGGGCTTCACCGACCTGCTGGACACGCCGGACAAGCAGCTGCGCCGGTCGCTCGACATCATCCTGCACGGCGCGCTCGGGATGACCCTCGCGGTCGTGCCGCACATGCCGGCCGGCGGCTCGATCGTCAACGTCGGCACGATGTCGACCCGCAAGCCCCTGCGCGGCGAGGGCGGGTACGCGGTGGCGAAGGCCGCGATGGCGTGCGCGACGCAGTACCTCGCGCTGGAGCTCGGCGAGCGCGGGATCCGGGTCAACCAGGCGGTCATGGGCTGGCTCGACGGACCGGGCGTGCGGTTCTACCTGACGATGACCGCATCGCAGCGCGGGGTGAGCGAGCAGGACGTGTACGACGAGATCGCCGCCCGCAGCCCGCTGGGCCGCATCCCGACCGACGAGGCCTGCGCGGGCGCGGTGCTGTTCCTGCTGTCCAGCCTGGCCACCGAGGTGACCGGCGCGGTACTAGACGTAAACGGCGGCGAACACATGCAGTAGCCGCCTCCCCGGAATTCAAAGTGTTGGTTGCGTTCCAGCGGATGGTGCGGATGCGCGGTTGATTATGGCTGGGTGCCGTCACGGTCCCCTGAGGTTCCGTCGGCAGTCGGTCGTCGACTCGAACACGCTCCGTCAACCCGCGGCTACCTCTTCGTTGGTGCGGCCCGTCTTCACCGACCGCGGCAGCGTCTCGGGATCCCAGCCTCGGACGGCGTGCTCGTCGTTCTTGTGGATCAGCAGCCAGTTCTTCGGGTCCCGGCGGACCAGCACGAACCGGCCGGCCAGCTTCTCGCCCCACAGGTCGAAGTGCAGCTCGCCGTCGGCCACCGCGCGCACCGGGTCGGGCGTCTTCGCGGCCGCCCAGCTACCCCAGTCCCAGACGATCGCGTCCCCGCGGCCGTAGTCGCCGCCGATCACGCCCTCGAAGTCGTAGTAGTCGAGGTCGTGGTCGTCCACGTGCACGGCCAGCACCCGGACCGCCGGATCGAGCGTCGGCCCCTTGGGCACGGCCCAGCTCGCGAGCACGCCGCCCATCTCGAGCCGCAGGTCGTAGTGCAACCGTCGGGCTCGATGCCGGTGCACGACGAACCTCATGCCCCATCCTTACCGCGTTTCCCGGGCGCCGGTGTAACGACCCGGGCGCCGGCCGCGATTGGCCGTGTGTCCCCGTAGTGCTGACGGACCCCCGACCTGGCAGCACTGCGGGGATGCTTTTTGTCGCCTCGACGAGGCGCCATGTGGCCCGGCCACATGAGCCGCCACCCCGAGGTGTCGGGCGGCCACCTTGCCGGTCGGACGCGCGTTGGCCACCGTATGACCGGCTCCCAGTGTCGTGCCGCGGAGGTGGTCCATGCCCGCCAGTCCGACCGATCTCCGCGCGCCGTTCGACGTCGGCGTCCCGGTGGCGGGTGGCGAGCTGACCGTCGCGCTGTGGGGCGAGCTCGGCACGGCGCCGCCGGTGCTCGCGATCCACGGGCTCACCGCGTCGAGCCGGGCCTGGCTCGAGACGGCGACCCGGCTGCCCGGCCCGGTGATCGCCCCTGACCTGCGTGGACGGGGCGGCAGCGGCGAGATTCCCGGCCCGTTCGGCATGGCCGCCCATGCGGCGGACTGCGTCGCGGTGCTCGACGGGCTCGGGGTCGACCGGGCGGTGGTCGTCGGACACTCGATGGGCGGCTTCGTGGCCTCCGTGCTGGCCCACCGGCATCCGTCGCGGGTGGCAGGACTCGTGCTCGTGGACGGCGGCGCGCCGCTGCCGCCGCCGGACGGCGACCCCGAGGCGCTGCTCGGCCCGGCCGCGCGCCGGCTGGACATGCGGTTCCCCTCGCCCGAGGCCTACCGCGACTTCTGGCGCGCGCACCCGTCGTTCGCGCAGTGGTCGCCGGCCGTCGAGGGCTACGTCGACTACGACCTGACCGGCGCCGGCGAACAGCTGCGCAGCCGGGTCTCGGCCGAGGCGATGCGCGCCGACTTCCTCGACCTGCACACCGGCGCGGCCGGGCGGGACGCGTTCGCCGCGCTGCCGGACGGCGTGCCGTTCGTGCGGGCCGAACGCGGCATGCTCGACCAGCCCACCGCGCTCTACCCCGACCTCGACGCGCTGTCCCGGCTGAAGGTCACGACCGTGCCGGGCACGAACCACTACTCGATCCTGTTCAGCGACGCCGGCGTCTCCGCCGTGGTCGCGTCGCTGTCCTGACCGTCTCGACGAGGAGACATCCCATGCGCCGACTCCGCTACCTCGCCGCCGCGGGGTCAGTCACCGCGCTCGTTACCGCCGGCGTGGTCGTGCTCGGGGGTTCCGCCGACGCGGCCGAGCCCGCCTACCTGACCAAGGAGGCGACGTACTCGAGCGTCGCCAACGGCTGGGCACAGGTCGACCGCTACCGCGACACGACCGCGGGCTTCGCCGACGAGCAGTACCCGCCGGACGGGCGCGGCGACCAGGACGGGCAACGCAAGTCGTTCTTCGACAACGTCGCGCGCCCGTCGTCGTCGCGGTTCCTGCTGTACTCCGCGCCCGGGTGGGACACCGGCGCGAAGACCACGCCGGTGCTGCTCGTCCACGGCGCCAACGACAACCCCGACCGGGCGTGGGCGAACCCGAACGAGTCCGGCGGGTTCGGCTGCGGCTCGGCGACCTGCCCGTCGACCGGGCTGATGCAGCAGCTCCAGTCGCGCGGCCACCGAGTGTTCGCGATCGGCTTCGCGCACAAGCAGGGCGACAACCTGCAGCAGGCGCAGCAGGTCGGCGACGCGATCGCGATCATCAAGGCGCGGCTCGGGGTCGGTCAGGTCGACGTGGTCGGCTGGAGCAAGGGGATGATGTCGGCGCGGATGTACGTGTCGTCGGTGAAACCGTCGTGGGGCCGGTCCTACGCGGGCGACGTGCGCAAGCTCGTCCTGCTGGGCGGCCCGAACGGCGGCTACGACTACCCGTTCGCGCACGGCTGGGCGCACGACTACTCGATCTGGCCGGAGTGCGGCGGGGCGGTCAACGCGCCGAGCCCGCACACGCGGATGACCTGCTTCGGCTCGCTCACACACCATCCGGAGCTGTCGATCACACCGACCGGCGGCTTCGACACCTTTCCCGGTCAGCGGCAGATGCTGGCGCGGTGGGACGGCGTGTTCGGCGTGAACACGACGACGCAGGACTGGCACACGACCTACTACGGCGGGCGGGGCTTCTACACCGACGGCCCCGGCATCCAGGCCGCGATCGACGCGGGTTCGCTGATCTCGCGGATCCGTAGCGCCCCAACGCCTTCCGGCGTACCGGTGTACCTGCTGGCCGGCGGCTCGCCGTCGATCGTCGGGATCTGGAACGAGACCCGCGGTCCTTCGGACGGCGTCGTTTTCGTCCAAAGTGCACTCTCCACGACCGGAATCTCGAACGTCGGGGCCACGACGCTGATCGCGTCGGCGAACCACCTCCAGCTCGGCTGGGCCACGTCGGTCTCGTCCACCGTGGCCGGCTGGCTGTCCTGAAAGGACTTATCGCATGTCCAACCTCCTCGACGGAGTCACCGCGAGCGCCGTGCCCACGGATCGGCTTCGCGTGAACGTCCTGTCCGTGCGCGAGTCCGGGGTGCCGGTGCTGTTCGTGCACGGCAACGTGTCCTCGTCGCTGTTCTGGCAGTCGACGATGCTCGCCCTGCCCTCGGAGTATCGGCCGCTGGCGGTGGACCTGCGCGGCTTCGGCGACACCGAGCCGCTGCCCGTCGACGCGACCCGAGGCGTGCGCGACTACTCGGACGATGTTCTCGCGCTGCTCGACTCGCTCTCCCTGGGTTCCGTGCACCTGGTCGGGTGGAGCATGGGTGGCGGGGTGGTGCTGCAGCTGTTGCGCGACCGGCCGTCCCTGGTGCGGACGGTGACCTTGGTGGCGCCGGTGTCGCCGTACGGCTTCGGCGGGACCCGCGACGCCTCGGGCACGCTCGTCGGTTCTGCCGGCGCCTGCTCAGGCGGCGGGGGCGGCAACCCCGATTTCGTGGCGGCGCTGGCGGCCGGTGACCGGTCGACGGACTCGCCGCTGTCGCCGCGGCAGGTGCTGCGGTCGTTCTACGTGAAGCCGCCGTTCGTGCCGGAGCACGAGGACATCTTCGTGGAGTCGATGCTGTCGACCCGCACCGGCGAGGACCACTACCCGGGCGACAGCACGCCCTCGTCCGGCTGGCCGGGCGTGGCGGCAGGTGGTCGAGGTGTGCTGAACACGATGGCGCCGAACCACTTCCGCCTCGACGACCTCCACGAGGTCGACCCGAAGCCCCCGATCCGCTGGATCCGCGGCGACGCCGACCAGATCGTGTCGGACGCGTCGATGTTCGACCTGGCGAACCTGGGCGCGCTGGGTGCCCTGCCGGACTGGCCGGGCGCCGAGACCCATCCGCCGCAGCCGATGATCGCCCAGACGCGGGCCGTGCTGGACCGCTACGCCGCGGCGGGCGGCACCTACGACGAGCTCGTCATCGCGGACGCCGGCCACTCCCCGCACATCGAGAAGCCGACCGAGTTCACGGCCGCGTTGAGGGAGATCCTCGCCAAGGGCTAGCTGCTCAGGTCGGGACCTTGTCCTGTTCGGCGGCCTCGCGGGCGATGTCGATGCGGGAGCGCACGCCCAGCTTGGCGAGGATGTGCGACACGTGCGTGCCGACCGTGCGCGGGGACAGCACCAGCTGCTCGGCGATCTGCGGGTTGGACATCCCGCCCGCGACCATGCCGGCGATCTTGGACTCGGTCGGCGTCAGGCTGTTCCAGCCGACTCGGGCCTGCCGGTGCTTCGCGCGTGGGCCGCGCCGGATGCCGTACTGGCGCAGCTGCGCGCGCAGGTGGGCGAGGTCCCAGTGCGCGCCGAGCCCGTCGTAGACGTCGTCGGCGCGGGTGAAGGCCGTTCGCGCGGCACCGCGGTCGCCCCGGTCGGCGAGCTTCACCGCAGCGGCCTCCAGCGCGCGGGCCCGCAGCAGCGGCAGGCCGGCGTCGCTGTACTTCTCCGCCGCGTCCTGCAGCAGCGAGGGGTCGCCGTCGAGCAGGCCCTGGCAGTACGCGGCGGTGGCGAGCCGGTGCGGCACCTGCGACCGGCGGGCGAGCGTGGCCGCCTGCTCGGCGATGTCGACCGCGGCGCTGATCGCGTTGGTGTTCGCGGCCAGGCGCGCCGCCTCGGGGAGCAGGTCCTCCATCTCGTCGAGCTCCTCGGCGTGGCTCGTGACCCCCGCGGTGAGCACGGCGAGCGCCTCGTCCGGGTCGTCGGCGAGCTCGTGGTCCAGGCTGCGCGCGAGGGTCAGCGAGGCGACCACCCGGTTGCCGATCTTGTCCGCGCTCGGCTCGGCCATGCTCAGATGCTGCCGCGCGGTAGCCGGATCCCCACGATGGAAGGCGATCGTCGCCGCGATCCCGCGGTCGCAGCAGGTCACGCTGGGGTCCTTGAACTCGTCGGACAGCGTCTCGACCTCGGCCTGCGCGTCATCCCACCGGCCGACCTCGAACAACAGCGTGCCGAGCGCACTCTGCGCCTGCGCGAGTCGCACCAGGCTGCCGGCGTGGTCGGCGCGCTCGCGCACCTGCTCCGCCGCATGCAACGCCTCGTCGTACCGATCGAGATCCCCCAGCGCGACGGCCTGGTTGACCTGCAACAACAACCCGAGATCGGTGAGGGTGGAATCGTCCCCGACCACCGTCAGCGCCCGTTCGAACAACGGCAAGGCGGCCGCGACGTCGCCGCGCATCATCGACGTGATGATCAGGACGTGCAAGGCCCAGCCGACCGCCCACCGGTCACCGGTCTGCTCGCCGGTCGCCAGCGCCTCCTCGGCGACCTTGCCCGCCACGATGACCTCACCCAGATCGCGCCGGGCCCGTGCGGTCATCACCAGCAGGCGGGCTCGGTGTCTCCGCGACATCCCGGGTCGCGCGAGGGCCTCCTCCAGTTCCTCGAACGCCTTGTCGGCCCGCCCGATCAGGGCCTGGCACTGGGAAACCGTGCTGTGCAGGTCGACGAGCCGGTCGGAGTCGTTGACCACGACCATGGCCCGGGTTGCGACCTCCTCGGCACCAGCGCGGTCACCGCTGCGGAACAGGGCGTCGGCGAGCCGGCACGCGAGGTTCGCGCCGCGCGCGGTGGTCGCCGGGGATCGCCCCGTCGCCTGCCTCAACAGGTTGATCGCCGTCTTCGGCGCCTGGGCGACGAGCGTGGGAGCGGCGTCGACGAGCCAGTCCAGCAGCGACTCGTCCAGCGGCCCCGCGCCGGGTGAGCTGTAGGCGTGCAGCAGCTGCCGGGCGACGCGTTGGTGTGGTGCGCCGGCCTCCGCGAGTGCGCGCGCAGCGTCCAGATGCCATGCCGGCCGGACGGCGTCCGCGATGTCGTCGTAGAGCGCGGTCCGAATGAGTGGGTGGCGAAAAGCGAGCCGTTCGCGGGCTTCCTTGAGCACTCCGGCGGCGCGAGCCTCGTCGAGCGCGGGCACGAGCTCGGCGATCCGGCTGCCCATCACGATGGCCAGGTCCGAGACCAGGAAGTCCACGCCGAGCAGTGCCGCGCCCTGCAGCACGGTGCGAACCTCTTTTGGCAAGAAGTCGAGCCGGTGGGCGATCGCGGCGAGCAGCGAGTCGGGCACCGGACCTTCGGTCACCTCGAGGAGGCCGGCCTCACCGACCGTCAGGCGCTGCGAACGGGCGAGGGCGTCCATCAACTCGGTCACGTAGAGCGGGTTTCCCGCCGCGTCGTCAGCGAGCCGGAGCAGTTCCTCGCCCGGCTTGCCGTCGGAGATCGTCGTTACGAGGTCGGCGATCGCCTTGCCCGGCAGACCGCCGAGGCTGATGACCCGGTTCTCGGCGACCACGCGCCGTACGGCGAGGAGCTCGTCGCGATGCGGGATCGGCCTGACGACACCGATCAGCAACAGGTCCACACGGTCGACCGTGCGCGCGAGCCATTCCCAGACGCTGATGGTGGCGACGTCCGCCCACTGAAGGTCGTCGACGACGAGAACTGTGGGGGCCGCGCTGCAGAGCTCCGAGATCAACGTGATCATCTGCTCGGACGCCGCGACAGTCGGATCGGCCGCGCTGGTGAGCTCCCCGCGGAGGAGCCGCAGGATGGTTTCCAGCCGCGGCTCGCCTTCCCGGTCCCGTAAGGCATCCAGCAACGGCTGCAACGGCAGCGCCTGCCCGAGCTCGTCGCCTTCCGCCCAGAAGCCCTGGAATCCGCGTTGCTCCGCGAACGTGATCGCCGCGCGCGCAAGAGAGGATTTGCCGATACCGGGCTCGCCCTCGATCAAGAGAGCCCGCCCGGTGCCGGCACCGAGATCAACAATCCATTCGTAGAGTCGGGCGAGTTCCGCATCGCGGCCGACGAGTGCTGTCGCATCACCCGACATACCTCGACAGTATGCGGTGACCCTGGCGCGAGCATCGGCCATCCGGGTGCCTTACCACTGCGCGTGCATATGCACGGAGTCACCTGAGAAGCAGAGACATGTCTGTTAGCTGTTTGTTACTAAGAGTGCTTGGTCAATTACGAGGTCTTATGTCATAGTTTTGTTGACCCAATAGCTTGGGCCACCTCTCCACCCACATCGGGAATGGGCATGCCAACCCGCGTGAATATCTGACCCTTTGTTGCGATTCGGGAGGCCAGAGATGAGACTCGCGCGATGGATCACCGCCTTTGTTGGTTCGATTCTATTGCTTCTTGCGGCGGTTGGCACTGCCTCGGCCGGTCAGGATATGACGTACAACATGACGTACAACAGTATCCAGGAGATGACCTACAACTAATGGACGGAATTGAGCCTGTTAGCGGCCACTTCCGCTATGGCTCAGAATCTTGTCCAGCGCCAGCGTCCGTGGCCGCAGGTTTACACAGTCGTCGATGGCCCCACCATCGTCACTGTGGCCTGCGGCGCGGTACGCCGCTCGGTTCTGTAGCGCGTGGCCCAGGTCGACGAGCCGGCCGCCAAGGCTGTGCTCGTCACCTGTGGCCACTTGCTCTCGTCGGCCGGCGTCGGCGTCGAGAAGCCTGAGCACGAACCTGGCGATCTGGTTGTTCACGCTGGCCAGCTCTGCGACGAGTACCAACTCGTCGTGCCAGTCCGGAGCGGTCACCACTTCACCCCACGACCTCTGTCGTCTCGTTGCGATCTCCAAATGTTGGACTCAGCAAGCCTCCTTGCATCACGTCCCGGAGACATCGGTCAACTGACCGATGTCGTAGACGTGTGCGTCCTGCCGTGTTCAGCGGCTCGGAGCCCCTCCAGGAGCGCTCGCGGGCCTCGGCCGACGCTTGCGACGTCCTGTGCGGCTCTGGCAAAAGTCGCCGCCCGAACTGATGGAGAATCGTGACCGCCGGGGTCTTCGCTTTCTTCGATTTCCAGTCTAGGCCTCGAGAAGTACCTTTAGGTACGCGGCGGGTCGGATCATGTCGCGATCCCGGTCGAACCGGGTCGGCGGGAGGAAATTGAAGGGCAAGCTCCAGGCTGCGGGAGTACCCCACGAGGTCCACAGTGAGGTCTCGTCGCATTTCCCAGGATCCCGCAGACTTGTTTTCAATTTATTGGAGACCCGCTCGGGGAGATATACGGGAACGCCGCCTCTCGACGCGAAATTCTCCTGTCGAATCGGCGACTCGACGGCAAATTTCCCGTGATCTATAAATGAGGGTTATGAAGATGGTTACTCTTCGTAACCGGCGACCCTTGGCCACTATTGCCAGGCCGTCAAAAGGACGACCTAGGAAGTAAAGCATACGTGTCAAGTGCACTGGCGGATGCACATGCGATTGACCATTGGTGTTTCTCGAATCCGTTCATGATCCGTGCGGAGTGGGTACTCCCAACCCCATGAAGCCTGTACGCGTTCGACGTCTTGTCCTTGTGGCAACGCTTTGCGCGCTGCCCGCCTTCGTCGGCTGTACGGCCACCGGTGAACAGGCCGGACCGCAGAACACGGAGTCGACCCAGACCACGTCGACCTCCTCACCCGCCACGACTGTGTCGCTTCGGGGTGAATGTCTCGATGTCGCGGACAAGGCTCGGGTCCTGCTCACCGAGGCGGGACGGCTCGCCACCGGGGACGGGACCATCGAGCAGGTTCGTGCCGCGGCCGGCGGGCTGTCCGACTCGTTCGAGGACGCGCGCACGGCGCTCGGGCCCGACGCTGAGGCGGACCTCGACACCGCCGGCCAGGCGTTGCAGCGAGTGCAGGACGTGCTGACGACGCAGCCGGTCGACAACGCCGAGCTGCGCGCGGCCGCCAACGACTTCGTGGCCGCACTGACCAACGCGGCCGCGGTCTGCGCGCCCGGGGCGCCGACCGCGCCGACCACGGGCACCGCGCCCGACACCACGGACACGACCCCCGAGCCGACGCCCACGTCCTGACACAGACGACCCCTGCCGAGCATGATTGGGCGCAAACGATCGCATCCGGCGCGGTGCTCGGCCCGTGGGTGCGCGCCGTCCTGGGATGCGCCTGCTTCGGGCTGGTGCCCTACCTCCTAGCCGGCCGACGTGAACTGGGCTGAGTACAGGCGGTGGTACGCGCCCTGCGCGGCCAACAACTCCTGGTGCGTGCCCTGCTCCACGATGCGGCCCGACTCCATCACCAGGATCAGGTCCGCGTCGCGAATGGTCGACAGGCGGTGCGCGATGACGAAGCTCGTCCGGGACGAGCGCAGTGCCGCCATCGCGTGCTGCACCAACGACTCCGTACGCGTGTCCACGGAGCTGGTCGCCTCGTCGAGGATCAGCAGCGACGGGCGCGCCAGGAACGCCCGCGCGATCGTCAGCAGCTGCTTCTCCCCCGCCGACACGTTCGTGCCCTCCTCGTCGATCACCGTGTCGTAGCCGTCCGGCAGGGTGCGCACGAAGTGGTCCACGTGCGTCGCCTGCGCGGCCTCGATGATCTCCGACTCGGTCGCCTGCGGCCGGCCGTACGCGATGTTGTCCCGGATGGTTCCGCCGAACAGCCACGTGTCCTGCAGCACCATCCCGGTCTGCGACCGCAGGTCCTCCCGCCGCAGCGCGGTGATGTCGACACCGTCGAGCGTGATCCGGCCCGCGTCGAGCTCGTAGAACCGCATGATCAGGTTGACCAGCGTCGTCTTCCCCGCGCCGGTCGGGCCGACGATCGCGACCGTCTGGCCCGGCTCGGCGACCAGCGACAGGTTCTCGATCAGCGGCTGCTCCGGCCGATACGAGAACGACACATTCTCGAACTCGACCCGGCCCCGCCGCGTCGCCGGCAGCGAGGCATCGGCCGGGTCCTCGGACTGCTCCTCCGCGTCCAGCAGGTCGAACACCCGCTCGGCCGACGCGACGCCGGACTGCATCAGGTTCGCCATCGACGCCACCTGGGTCAGCGGTTGGGTGAACTGCCGCGAGTACTGGATGAACGCCTGCACCTCGCCCAGCGTCATCGTGCCCGACGTGATCCGCAGCCCACCGACCACCGCCACCACGACATAGCTCAGGTTCGACAGGAACATCATCGACGGCATGATCAGCCCGGAGATGAACTGCGCGCCCCGGGCCGCCTCGAACAGGTCGTCGTTGCGCCGGGTGAACTCGGCCTCGGACTCCCGCTGCCGGCCGAACGCCTTCACCAGCTGGTGTCCGGTGAACGCCTCCTCGATGTGCGCGTTCAGCACGCCGGTGTTCTTCCACTGCGCGATGAACCGCTTCTGCGCCCGCTTGCCGATCCGCGCGGTGATGTACACCGACAACGGGATCACCGCGAACGCGATGAGCGACAGCAGCGGTGAGATGGTCAGCATCATCACCAGCACGCCGATGACGGTCAGCAGCGAGGTGAGCAGCTGGCTCAGCGTCTGCTGCAACGTCGTCGAGATGTTGTCGATGTCGTTGGTGACGCGGGAGAGCAGCTCGCCGCGGGGCTGGCCGTCGAAGTAGCGCAACGGAAGCCGGTGCAGCTTGTGCTCGACGTCCTCGCGCAGGCGGTACACCACCCGCTGCACCACACCGTTCAGCAGCAGCCCCTGGATCCAGCCGAACACCGACGAGGCCAGGTACAACCCGAGCACCCAGCCCAGCACGCCGGCGAGCGCGGAGAAGTCGACACCCGCACCGGGGACTCCGCCCATCCGCTCGAGCACGCCGTCGAAGATGATGTCCGTGGCGTGGCCCAGGATCTTCGGCCCCGCAACCGCGAAGCCGACGCTGATCACGGCGAGCACCACGACGACGGCGAACGTGAACCGCTCCGGACGCAGGCGCCGCGCCATGCGCTTCGCCGACGGGCCGAAGTCCTTCGCCTTCTCCACGGGCATGTTCATGCCGGGGAAGCGCGGGCCGGCACCACCCGCCGGCCGGGCAGACGTCTGCGTACTCATCCTCACGCCACCTGCTCCGGGGCCAGCTGGGACTCGACGATCTCGACGTAGGTCGGGCACGTGCCCATCAGCTCGCGATGCGTGCCGAGGCCGACCACGGATCCCTTGTCCAGCACCACGATCTGGTCGGCGTCGAGAATCGTGGTCACCCGCTGGGCGACCACGATGACCGCCGCGCGCTCGACGTGCGGTCGCAGCGCCGCGCGCAGAGCCGCATCCGTCGCGAGGTCCAGCGCGGAGAACGAGTCGTCGAACAGGTAGATCTCCGGCTTGCGCACCAGCGCCCGCGCGATCGACAGCCGCTGCCGTTGTCCCCCGGACACGTTGGTGCCGCCCTGGGCGATCGCTGCCTCCAGCCCGTCGGGCATGTCCTCGACGAAGTCGCGCGCCTGCGCGATCTCCAGGGCCTCCCACAGCTCCTCGTCGGTGGCGTCCGGGTTGCCGTAGCGCAGGTTGCTCGCCACGGTGCCGGTGAACAGGTAGGCGCGCTGAGGGACCAGGCCGATCCGCGTGCACAGCACGTCCGGGTCGAGCTCGCGCACGTCGACGCCGTCCACGAGCACCTCGCCGCCGGTGACGTCGATCAGCCGCGGGATCAGCGAGAGCAGCGTCGACTTGCCCGAACCGGTGCTGCCGACGATCGCGGTGGTACGCCCCGCCTCGGCGCGGAAGGAGACGTCGCGCAGCACCGGGTCCACCGCGCCGGGGTAGCGGAACTCGACGCCGCGCAGCTCCACGTCGGCGTGCCGGGTGAGCTCGCGCACCGGCGCGCGGGGCGGGACCACCGACGGCTCGGTCTCGAGCACCTCCAGGATCCGCTCGGCGCAGACCGCGGCGCGCGGGATCATCATCGAGATGAACGTCGCCATCATCACCGACATCAGGATCTGCAACAGATAGTTGAGGAACGCGGTCAGCGCGCCGATCTGCATCGCGCCGGCGTCGACCCGGTGCGCGCCGAACCACAGGACCGCGACGCTGGACGCGTTCAGGATCAGCATCACGACCGGGAAGATCATCGCCTGCAGCCGCCCGACGCGCAGGGCCGTGTCCGTGAGCGCGGTGTTGGCGTCGGCGAACCGGCGGGTCTCGGCGGGCTCACGGACGAACGCCCGGACCACCCGGATGCCGGTCAGCTGCTCGCGCAGGACCCGGTTGACCTGGTCGATGCGCTCCTGCATGAGCCGGAACTGCGGCACCATCCGGACCACGATCAGGCCGATCGAGATCACCAGTGCCGGCACGCACACCAGCAGCAGCCAGGACAGCCCCACGTCCTCGCGCAGCGCCATGATCACGCCTGCCACGCACATGATCGGCGCGGTCACGAACATCGTGCACACCATCGCCACCAGCAGCTGCACCTGCTGGACGTCGTTGGTGGTGCGGGTGATCAGCGACGGCGGGCCGAAGTTGGCCACCTCGCGGGCGGAGAACCCGCCGACCTGGTGGAAGATCGCGGACCGGACGTCGCGGCCGAAGGCCATCGCGGTGCGGGCGCCGAAGTAGACCGCGCCCACCGAGCAGACGATCTGGATCGTCGTGACCATGAGCATCCACCCCCCGGTGGACACGATGTAGCCGGTGTCGCCGCGCGCGATGCCGAAGTCGATGATGTCGGCGTTGAGGCTGGGCAGGTACAACGTGGCGATGGTGCCGATGAGCTGCAGCACGACCACGGCCGTCAGCTCGGCGCGATAGGCGCGCAGGTAGGTACGGAGTAGGCGCGTGAGCACCGGGGTCCCCCTTGAAGAAACGACAAGTATCTAACATCGTGTAATCTAGACGAGCGCCATAAGAAACGCAACGTATTCTAAAGGTAAAGAAGACCATGTGAGCGAGCTTGCGAGCGAACCAATGTCACAGGGCGACCGCGAGCGGCCGGGCCGAGCCTGCGAGGCGCGGTCGTGAGCGAAACCAAGTCCCGCCGCCGCGGCGCGGCACTGGAACAGGCCATCCTGGAAGCGGCCTGGGCCGAGCTGAATGCCGTCGGTTACGCCGCGCTCACCATCGAGGCGGTCGCCGCGCGCGCCGGCACGAGCAAGCCGGTCATCTATCGGCGCTGGTCGAGCAAGGCGGAGCTGGTGCTGACCGCGTGGGGCAGCCGGGCGCCGATGCCGACGAGGCGGATCGACACCGGCGCGCTGCGGTCGGACCTCATCTCGATGTTCGAGCGCATCGCCCGGCGGGCGGAGGGCACGATGAGCGAGGCGATCGCCGGGGTGATGGGCGAGGCCTTCCGGCAGCCGGAGGTCGCCGCGCTGCTGCGCGACCGGCTGCGGACCGCGCCGCTCACCGGCTGGGTCAGCGCGATCGTCGAGCGAGCGGCCGCGCGCGGCGAGCTGCCACACGTCGAGGTGCCGCCGCGGGTGGGCCGGCTCCCCCTGGACCTGATCCGCAGCGAGACGACGCTCGGCGAGGTCCCCATCACCGACGAGACGATCGCGGAGCTCGTGGACGAGATCTACCTCCCCCTGCTGCGCGGCTTGGGCGGTTGACCCGCCTGAAGCGCGCGCTCGAAGAACGTCATGAGGTCGGCACCGTAGCCGTCGATGTCGAGGTCCGGGTAGGCGATCGCGTAGGTCGGCATCGCCTCGATCGTGGCCCTGATCATCATTGCCATCGAGCGCGTGTCGAACTCACCGAACTCGTGCGCCTCCTGGCCTCGCCGCAGGATGTCCACGAGCTGCGCGATGGCGGCCTCCTGCAGGTTGCGGTCGTGCACCAGCCGGGGCCGGCCCTCCTCGTCGGTGATGTGGTCGCCGATCGCGTACAGGACGCGAATCCCGCGCGGGTTGATGTGCAGCGACTCCACGAACGCCTCGACGTAGGCCCGCAGCTGCGCGCGCGGGGTCTCGGCGAGCCGGATGCGGGACATGATCAGCTCCGTGCCCGCCGTCAGCACGTGCGTGAACACCGCCTCGATGAGCTCGTCGCGGTTGGCGAAGTGGTAGAAGATCGCGCCCTTCGTGATGCCGGCCCGGCGGGCGATCTCGGCGAGCGACGCCTTCTGGTACCCGACGTCGTCGATCGCGTCGATCGTGCACTCGATGAGCTGCGCGCGCCGGGCGATGTCGACGAACGTTCGCTCACCTTTCGGGCTTCGCACCCAGCCCCGTCCCCGCCGAGCCGAGCCCCGAGAGCGCTCGCCTGGTCAAGCGCATGTCGGGCAACCGGAAACTTCAGGCACGCATGCGGCCGCGCGGGATGAGCCTGCGAATCAACCGCTTCGCCATGCAGATGTTCGGCCAGGCGTGGCGTCGCCGAAAGGCGCGCGGGAACATCGCTTCGGCGACGTACGCGGTCGCCTTGTATCTACTTCGGACACTGACGCGGCACGTGGTGTGCTGCTCTGGGTACACGGCGGCGGCTTCGTGGCCGGCACGCCACGCATGGACCAGCACGGCGCCGCCGGGTACGGCAAGCAGATCGGCATCCCGGCGTTCGTGCCGCGGTATCGCCGGGCACCCGAGCACACCTTCCCGGCGGCCTCCGACGACGTGCTGGCCGCGTACAAAGGCCTGCTGTCGGAGGGTTTCGCGGCGCCGGACATCCGGATGGCCGGGATTTCGGCCGGTGGCGCGCTTGTCGCCGGACTGCTCGGCGACATCGACCGGGAAGGGCTGCCGATGCCGGGCGCGGTGCTGCTGCTCTCTCCGGTGCTGGACCTGACCGCGGCCACCATCCGCCGCACGGACGCGACCACGCGGGACCCGATGCTCTCGCCAGACTTCATCGAGCGGACCAACCTCGTCTACGCGAACGGCACTCCGTTCACGCACCCGAGGCTGGACATTCTCGGCGCGGACATGAGCCACTGGCCGCCGATCCTGGTGCAAACCGGCGGCCTCGAGTGCATCTCCGGCGACGCGGAACTGCTCGGGTCCCGGATGCGCGCCGCGGGCGCCCCCTGCGAGGTCCAGCTGTGGCCGGGCCAGATCCACGGCTTCCAGTTCTTCAAGACCCCCGAGGGCAGGGCGTCCATCGACTACGCGACGAGGTTCCTCGCGGATCGCCCGGTCACCAGGCGCGGTGTGGCTTGAACCGGGTGACCGTGCGGGCGAGAGACTCCCTGGCGGTGACCATCCACTGCGGCACGTTCGCGCGTTCGGCCATCTCGCGCGCCTTGCGGTAGTGCGCGTTCGCCGTCTGGAGCTGGCCGAGGCGCCAGGCCAGGTCGCCCAGTAGCTGGGCGATCGGCAGCAGCACGGTGTAGCCGCCGGTGTCGTCGCCGGCCACCTCGTCGTCCAGCGGGCGCAGCCCGTTGTACGCCTCGACGATGCGGTCGTAGTCGTTCAGCGCCAGGCCGACCATGCCGCGCAGGGTCATGGCGATCTTGAACCGCATGTCCCGCGGGATCGGGTGCCGTGGCGCGGCCACCTCGCGGGCCTCGTCCACTCGCCCGGCCGCGTGCAGCGTGAGCGCGTACGCCTCGGCGCTCTGCTCGGGCATGCGGGCGTACGCCTGCTCGCACTGCGCGACGTGGTCGGCGAGCTTGCCCGTCCACAGCGCGAGCGCCAGCGTCGAGATCGGGAAGAAGCCCTGCGCGACCTCGCCGAAGCCCGCATGGTTCGTCAGCTCGTCCGCGTGCTGGTACGCCCGCTCGGCCTCGGCGAACCGGCCGCACACCATGTGCCGGACGCCGCGGTACCAGGCCGCCGCCGCCCCGGCGGAGACCAGGCCGTACGTCGTGGCCAGCCGTTCCAGCTCGGTGGTGTGCTCGTCCGCCCGAGCGAAGTACCCCTGCGCGCACGCGCACCGGACGAGCGCCTGCCGGCCCACGGCCTCGACCGCGATGAGTCCGTTCACGCGCCCGAGCTTGAGCAGCTCGTACCCGATCCGCTCGCGCTCGGCGACCGTGGAAGTCCAGTAGCAGCGCCGGAAGCGGGCGTTGAGCGCGGTCGCCAGCAGTGCCGGGTCACCCAGCTGCCTGGCCAGCACCACCGCATCCACCGCGGCCGACTCGCCGCGCGGGTCCGGCGCCTGCTCCAGCTCGATCGCCAGGCTCGCCAGCATTCGGCAGCGCAGCTCCCGGGCCGCCGGGGGCAGCTTGTACAAGGTGCGGTCGATCAGGTCGACGAGCTCCACCGGCACCTCGCCCGTCGGATGCTGCGGAGACAGGTCGTGCGCGGTGTAGGCGACAATCACCCGCGCGATCAGCTCGGGATCGCCGAGGCCGACCACCTCAGCGAGGGTGTCGTCGCGCAACGCGCGGGCCGAGATCCGCTCGCCCGCGACGGACAGCGTGCGGATCGTCCCGATCACGAGCTCGAGCCGGCCGCGCACGGTGGCACCGGGCGCGTGCGCGTAGGACAACACCGCCTGCTGCCAGAGTGCGGCCGCCTCCCGGTGCGCGTAGCGGCCCTCCGCCTGCTCGGCCGCGAGCCGCAGGTACCGCGCCGCCTTCGCCGCTGCGACGGGCGCCTGCGCGGCGTCGAAGTGGTGTGCGAGCGCCACCGCGTCCCCCGGCCGCTGCCGCTCCATCGCTTCGCCGACTCTGGCGTGCAGGACGGTTCGGCGCAGCCGGGAGATGTCGTTGTAGAGCGTGTCCCGCACCAGGGCGTGGGCGAACCGCAGCGAGCGCGTCGGGGTGTGCGGCTCGTCGAGGATGCCCGCCCTCAGCGCGGCGTCGAGGCACTCGATCAGCTCGTCCTCGGCCATGCCGGTCACCGCGGACAGCACGTCGAGGGTGAAGTCCCGGCCGATGACCGCCGCGTGGTGCAGCACCGACTGCGCGGCCGTGGACAGCCGGCCCACCCGGCGGCGCACGATGTGCCGCACGCTCGGCGGCACCTCGCCGACCGCCGCGTGCTCGCCGTCGGTCGCCAACAGCCGGGCGATCTCCCGGATGAAGAACGGGTTCCCCTCGGTGCGCCGCGCGATCGCGGCCACCGTCTGGTCCGCGAGCGTCTGCGTGCACAGCTCGTCGATCAGCTCGGCCACCGCCCCGGTGTCCAGCCCGCACAGCATGACGTGCTCAGGCCCGAGCCGGGCGAGCGTCGCGAGCGTCTCGGCGAGCTGCTCGTCGACGTCGGTCGGCCGGTAGGTGGCGAGCAGCAGGACCGGCTCGCCCAGCAGGTCGTCGGCCAGATGCGCGAGCAGCGCCAGCACCTCGCCGTCCGCGTGGTGCAGGTCGTCGAGCACCACGAGCAGCGGGCTGCCGCGCGTCACCGCGGCGAGGTAGCGGCCGACCGCGGTGCGCAGCCGGTACCGCGCGGCCGGCACGTCCCCCGACCCGCGCAGTGTCACGTGGTCGTTGAGCAGCGGCGCCAGCTCCAGCGCGTGGTCGCGCGGCGGGAACCGGTCGACCAGCCCGCGCAGCACCTCGGTCCACGGCTGGCCCGCCGGGCTGCCCTCGCGCTCCGGGCAGTTGCCCCACGCGACGGTCCACCCGTCGGCCGCGAGCAGCCGGGCGATGGCGTCCGCGAGGGTGGACTTGCCGATTCCCGGTTCGCCGGATAACAGGGCCAACGTGAACCGGCCGGACTTCGCGGCCGCGGCGGCGCGGCGCAGTCGAGCCAATTCCTGGTCGCGGCCGAACAAACTCGGGTCGGAAGTCTCCCGCCACGGCGAGAATTTCCGATCTTGGGTACCGGCCGGTAGATGTATCCAGGCCGTCGTCGTGGTTTCCTTGACGGCCACCGGCACCGATCGGTAGGCCGCCGTATCGCAGACCCGGCTGTGCCGCACGACCTCGTCGAAGAACCACGACGAGGTGATCATCGCGAGCACTCCGGAGGATTCCGCGAGCGCGTCCTTCAACGGCGCGGAATCGAGCAGCCGGAATGCCAGGTTTATGGCCGCCGAGGTGACGCCGTGCTCGTCATAGTTGATCTCCCCGGCGTGCAGCCCCATGCGCAGCCGCACCTGCTCCGGCGCACGGTGACCGCGGTTGTGCCGCTGCAGCGCCGCGACCAGCGCACCGGGCAGGGCCTCGACGAACGGGGCCTTGGGCATCTCCGCCGGGGCCAGGATGAGCGCGCCGTCGCCGCGGTCCTCCTGCTCACAGTCCGCCCAGGAAATGCCGGCCGCTCCGAACGCCTGCGCCAGCGCGCGGTAGAGGCCGGTGCGCACCGCCAACTGATCCACGTTGTTCCGCCGGTGATCACCGAAGCCCACCACATCCACCACGAGGATGGTTCGATGCACCGCCGCCCGAGGACGTGTCATGAAACCTCGCGAACTTGCCAAATGGACAACGAACATGCCACTGAAATCAGCAAGGAAACCCGCGCCGCTACCCCCCAGATGGGACACGCCACCAATTCTTGCTAACCCACGTGTGTAACTGGCTCGGTACCCTACGGTCAGCCCGCACGAATTACCAGTGTTTACCAGTTGACAGCCGACGAAAGTATTCCCGTACGGCGTGTCCGGGTGACTCAACGACGGTCGATCGCGTCCTCGATCATCGGCCGCAGCGAGCGGCTGAACTCGCGGTTCAGGTGGTTGGCGTCGAAATACACCGCGACGTTGCCCACCACCGCGTAGCACCGGCGCGGGTCGCAGAAGTAGTCGGTCAGGTCCATCAGCGACACGCGGCGCAGGTCGGTCGCGCGCGTCGCCTCGACCAGTGGGTCCGGCGGCTGGGCGATCTCGCGGTCCACCGCGCACACCTTCGGGTCGGTCGGGTTGATCACCACGCAGTCGACCTCCCGGACCGCGCCGTTCAGCGGCGGGTCGGCCAGCACGACCACGCGGGCGCCGGCGTCGGTCCACTTCCGCCAGTACGTCTCGAGGCCGTCCTGGTACTGCTCGGCCTGCGACCGGCCGCTGCCGTCGTCGGCGAACTCCCTGCGGGCGTAGAAGGTCATCAGCACCGCGGCCGGCTCGTCCTCGGCGATCACGTCGGCCATCTCGGCGGTCCAGCGCATGCAGTCCTGCTCGCCCGTGCGGTCCGCGCCCGGCACGCGGTAGCCGGCGAACTGGATCGCCGCGAACGGGCAGCCACCCAGATAGCTCAGCTTGAGCACCCACCCCCGCTCGCGCGCGATGTCCAGCAGCGGGCTCTGCCACTGCTGGGCGTGCGAGTCGCCGACGAGCCAGACGACCCTCGGGTCCGGCCGGTCACCGCTGAAGTCGCAGATGACCGTTGTCCGCCTGCCGTTCAGCTCGTAGTCGTCGACGGAGCTGCAACCGTCGGTGAGCCGGTAGTACTCGTTGACCGGCCCCATCTCCACGACCTTCGCCGGCCCGAACCGGGACGCGCAGTCGTGGTCGGGGATCATCGCCGAGGCGCCGAGGCACGGCGGCGTCCGCTTCGCGACGATCGCGGCCTGCCGCTCGGCGGCCCGCTCGGCCTGGTCGACGCGCTGGCCGTAGGTCCAGGTCAGCGAGAGGGCTCCCGCGGCGAGCACGACCAAACAGGCCACCATCGCGACGAACGTGCGCTTCGTGCTGCGGGCGAGCGGCTGCCAGGTCCGGAAGCCGTCCTCCACGAGGTACTTCGACACGATGGCCAGCAGCAGGGCCGCGGCCAGCACGGCGAGCTGGTAGGGCAGCGTCATCCGGCCCGCCGGCAGCAGGTCGCCGAGCGCGAACGGCGCGAGCAGGATCAGCGGCCAGTGCCAAAGGTAGAGCGAGTAGCTGACGTCGCCCACGAGCTGCACCGGCCGGGAGGCGGTCACCACCGAGTGCCACTGTCCCTCGCCTCGGTTCCCGGCGACGATCACGAGCGCGGTGCCGACGGTCGGGACGAGGGCGAGGTAGCCGGGGAACGGGGTCTCGTGGTGGTAGAAGACCGCCGCCGCGACGATCATGGACAGGCCGGCCAGCGAGGCGTACCCGGCGGCCAGCCGGGGCAGGGCGAGCCGGGCGCCGGCGAGCGCGACGATCGCGCCGAGCGCGAACTCCCACACGCGGACCGGGGTGACGAAGTAGGCCTCGTTCGGCGAGTGCTCGGTCAGGTAGACGCTGTAGTACAGCGAGGCGCCGCCGACGAGGAACATGCCGACGAGCTGCGCGGCCCGGCGGCGAACCTTGAACAGCCCGAGCAGCAGCAGCGGCCAGAACAGGTAGAACTGCTCCTCGACCGACAGCGACCAGTAGTGCTGCACGAGGCTCGCCGAGGCGTCGGCCGCCGAGTAGTCGACCGACTGGACGGCCAGCAGCCAGTTCTCCCAGTAGGTGGCGCTGGCGAGGGCCTCCCACGCGGTCGCCTCCCAGCGCGGGTAGGGCAGCAGGTAGTAGGCCGCGACGAGACAGCAGCCCAGCACCAGCAGGGCCGCGGGCAGCAGCCGCCGGATGCGGCGGGCGTAGAACCGGCCGAGCCGAACCCGTGCGGTGGCGACGATCTCCCGGTGGAGGTGCGAGCTGATCAGGAACCCGGAGATGACGAAGAAGACGTCCACGCCCACGTAGCCGCCGGTGAGCCAGTCGGGCCAGATGTGGTTGGCCACCACCGCGAGCACGGCGATCGCCCGCAGCGCTTGGATGTCGGTGCGGAACCCACGCGAGGCGTGCTCGGTCACCGTCGCCGCCCGCTCGCGGCGCTGCTCAACAGCCGTGTTCACGCCTCGCCCAAACCCCCACCTCATCCGCCCCCCGGCCGGTTGAAGATTACCCGACGCGTTCGGACTGTGACTCAGCTCACCCTCGCCGCCGTCAACCTTCGACGACCGGGGGCGTGTTGAAGGCATGGGTCGACCGGTCATCCGCGCCAGGCCGCCCGCCGGTCCGCAACCCGGGCCCGGCGGCACGCCGCTCGTCGCGCTGCTCGAGCGGCAGTGGATGCCGCTGGTCCGGCTGGCGGCGCTGCTCGTGGGCGACGCCGACGCCGCGCCGGACGTCGTCCAGGACTGCTACGAGGCGGTCTGGCGGCTACAGCCGCGCGTCAGCGACCCCGAGCACTTCGTTGCGTACCTGCGAAAGGCCGTGCTCAACCGGTCCCGCTCGCGGCTGCGCCGGGTGCGCACCGTCAACCGCTTCCTGGCGCAGGCCCGGCCCGAGGACCCCGTGCCGCCCGCGGACCGCGCGCTGCTCGCGGCCGAGCGACACCGGGAGCTGCTCGACCGGGTCGACAAGCTGCCCGCCCGGCAGCGCGAGGTGATCGTGCTCCGCTACTACCTCGAGCTGTCCGAGGCCGAGACCGCCGAGACCATCGGCGTCTCGGTCGGCACGGTGAAGTCCTCCGCCCACCGCGCCATCGCCACGCTCCGCCGCACGCTGGAGGAACCCCATGACCAGTGACCTCGACCAGCGGCTGCGGGACGCGCTGCGCTCGCGTGCGGCGGAGGTGCCGCACTCCCCCATGCCTCCGCTCCCGGCGCCCGCGCGGCGTCCGCGCACCCACTGGCTGGTGCCGGTGGCCGCCGCTGCGGCGGTGATGGCC
>NZ_JBOHGA010000084.1:0-25615 GCF_050699915.1 Actinophytocola sp. | reverse complement strand
GCGCACGGCCGTGCGCGCCGACCCGGGCTGGAAGCTGGTGGTGGCCGACGCCGCCCAGCTCGAGCCGAGGGTGCTCGCCGCGCTGTCCGACGACCGGGAGTTCGCGGCGGTCTCGGCGACGACGGACCTCTACACGTCGCTGGCCGCGGACGCGTTCGAGGGCAAGCGGGACGACGCGAAGCGGGCGATGCTCTCGGCGATGTACGGCGGCACCGCGGGCGGCGCCGGTCCGCTGCTCGCCCGGCTGCGCAAGCGTTTCCCGCGCGCGGTGGACTACGTGGAGCAGGCGGCGCGGGCCGGCGAGGAGGGTCGCGTGGTGCGCTCCCGGCTGGGCCGCACGAGCCCGCCGCCGAGCGAGTCCTGGCGCGCGCTGATGGGCTCGGCCGAGACGGACGCCGGCACCGAGCGCCGGTCCCGCGAGGCGGCCCGGAACTGGGGCCGGTTCACGAGGAACTTCGTCGTGCAGGCGAGCGCGTCGGACTGGGCGCTGACCGTGCTGGCCACGCTGCGCCGCGAGCTGGCCGGCACGGCCGCGCAGCTGGTGTTCTTCCAGCACGACGAGGTTCTGGTGCACTGCCCGGCGGAGCTGGCCGACACGGTGGTGGCGGCGGTGTCCACCGCGGCGGCGGAGGCGAGCCGGCTGGTCTTCGCGGACACCCCGGTCCGCTTCCCCCTGCAGGCGGTCGCGGTCGACTGCTACGCCGACGCGAAGTAGGGCTCCTCAGCTCTGCCGCAGCGTGTCGGGACTCAGTTCCGCGGACGTGCGGTGTCCGGACAGGCCCAGCGTCAGGTCGAGGTCGGCGAGCAGCGATCGCACGGCGTGCCGGACCCCGTCCTGCCCGCCCAGCGCCAGCCCGTACACGAACGGCCGGCCGACCAGCACCGCCTGCGCGCCCAACGCCAGCGCCTTGACGATGTCGGACCCGGTGCGGATGCCGGAGTCGAACAGCACGGCCAGGTCGTCCCCCACGGCCGCGGCGATCTCCGGCAGGACGTCCAGCGACGCGACGGCCCCGTCGACCTGCCGACCGCCGTGGTTGGACACGACGATGCCGTCCATCCCGGCGTCCACGGCGCGGCGGGCGTCGTCGACGTGCTGGATGCCCTTCAGCACGATCGGGCCCTCCCAGTGCTCGCGGAGGAACGGCAGCCGGTCCCACCGCTTGTCGGTGCCGGTGAACGTCGGGATCCAGCGCAGGATCGCCGCGGTCGGGTCCTCCTCCGGCGACTTGTCCAGCCCGGCGCGGAAGGCCGGGTCGGAGAAGGGGATCGCGGTGCCGATGCCGCGGATGAACGGGAGGTAGGCCTGGTCGAGGTCGACCGTGCGCCACGCCAGCGTCCAGGTGTCCAACGTGAGCACCAGTGTGGTGAAGCCGGCCGCCTTCGCGCGGGACAGGATGCTGATCGTCACGTCGTCGTCGTTGGGCCAGTACAGCTGGTACCACCGCTGACCGTCCCCATTGGACCCTTTGTTGGCGGCAGCGACGTCCTCGATCGAGTACGACGACGCGGTGGAGAGGACCATCGGCACGCCGAGCTCGGCCGCCGCCCGCGCCGTCGCCAGCTCCCCGTCCGGGTGGACGATCGACTGCACACCGACCGGCGCCAGCAGCACCGGCGCCGGCATGCTCGTCCCCAGCACGGTCGTGGAGAGGTCCCGCTTGGTGGCGTCGGTCAACATCCGCGGCACGATCCGGCACCGGTCGAACGCCTCGCGGTTCGCCCGCAACGTCGCGCCCGCCCCGGCCCCGCCGGCCACGTACCCGAACGGCCCCGGCTCCATCGTCGCCCGGGCGGCCTCCTCGAGCCGAGACCCGTCGGTGGTGAACATCGGCACCTGGTCGCCGAGTCCCTGCAGGTAGATCTCGTTCTGGTAGCCGCCGAAGCTCGTCATGCGGCGAGTGTCTCTCGGGCGGGGGCCACGGTCAGCCTCGGGGTCCGAACTGCTGGCCGTGCTGCGGGCCGAACGCGGGCGGGTTGCCGTTGGCCGGCGGCGGGTTGCCCTGGGGCGCGAAACCTTGCGGCGGACCACCCTGCGGCGCGGCCGGCTGACCGAACCAACCCGCCGGCTCCTGGCCCGCCGGCGGACCGTACTGCGCACCCACCGGCTGCGGGCCCGGCGGCGTGCCGAACGGCTGCGGGGCGGGCTGGCCGAACCAACCCGCGGGCTGCTGGTCCGCCGGCTGGCCGAACGGCGCCGGCTGACCGAACGGCGGACTCGGCGGCGGCCCGAAGGCCTGCGCCGGCTGCGGGGCCTGACCGAACTGCTGCGGACCGGACGGTGGCCCGAACGCCTGCGCGGGCTGACCGAACTGCTGCGGTCCCGACGGCGGACCGAACGCCTGCGCCGGCTGCGAACCCGAAGGCGGGCCGTAGGCGGGGCCGCCCTGCGGCGGCCCGAACTGTCCGGGCGCACCGAACTCCGCCCCGGCCATGGCCGGCTCGTCCTCGGAGTCCTTGCTCACCGCGACCCTGATGATGAGGATCACCGCGCCCAGCCCGCCGATGCCGAGACCGAGGAGCGGCTGCATCGGCTCCGCCCACATCAGCAGGCGGAACTGCATCGACGTGAAGTGCAGGATCGCCGAACCGAAGCCCAGGAAGGCAAGGAACGTGCCGAAGCGAATCATGATCGTCACCTAGCGAGCGCAGGGTATGGGGCACCGTAACCGACGCAACCTACCCCGACACGGTTCCCGGCCGGAGCACATTAGCCGCTCGCGGCCCAGATCCGCCACAGTCCGAACGAACTGTTCGCAACTGCGACCGCCGCGCACCCCAGCGACACCAACAAAACCGGCGTCGACGCCGAACCCAGTGCCAGCAGGACGGTCCACACGAGCAGCGACAGCACGGACACGCCGAGCAACATCGCGCCGGCCACCACCCGTGGTTCCCGTGTGGACAGTGCGCGCGGCGACACCCGCGCACCCGCCGGCAGCGACAGCCAGCCACGCACCGCGAGCGCCACCACCCACACCACGACACCCAGCCCGACCCACGCCAGCAGCCCGCTCGGCGCCGGCAGCCCGGCGAACAGCAGTACCAGCGTCCCGGCCAACTGCCACGCCGCCGCCCGGCGCACCGCAAGGTGCAGCGCCACCCGCTGCACGCGACCGAACCGCGGCCGGCGCGAGGTCGACGGACGGGGTTTGCGATCGGCACGACGCTCCGGCCGCCGCGCGAGCCGGCCCACCTTCGCGGCCACGTCCTCGTTGCCCGGGTCCAGCCCCAGCGCCGCCCGGTACGCGCGCTCGGCCGCCGGCCAGTCGTGCGCCGCCACCGCCGCGTCGCCCAGCACCTCGTGCGCCCGCGCCTCCTCCGGCGCCAGCGCCACCGCCGCCCGCGCCACCCGAACCGCCTCCGCGGGCGTGTCGTGGACGAGCGCCTCGGCCAGCGTCACCTGGCACCGCCAGTCCACCGCGTCCCGCCGCACCGCCTCGCGCGCGGACACCACCGCCTCCGCGTACCGGCCGAGCTCGAGCAGCGCGAGGCTCGCCAGCCGGTGCCCCCAGGACCGCTCGCCCAGCGTCATCGCCCGCTTCGCCGCGTCCAGCGACTCACTCGGCGCACCGGCGTCCAGGTGCGCCGCGGCGAGCCGGCACCACGCCGCCGAATGCTCCGGGAACTGGGCGAGCGCCGGTCGCAGCACGGCGATCGCCGACTCCGGCCTGCCCTCCGCGGTCAGGCGCGCGGCGTGTACCAACACCGAGTCGATCGAGCCGCTCGGTTCCGCCATGCGCCCTCCCCGCCGGCCTATCCCAGGAGGCTCGCGAGGTCTCCGTCCACGAGCTTCGCCCTGTCCACTCTGACATCGCCGGCCACCAGCGCGGCCAGCGCGTCCACGTCGTCCCACATGTTGACGTTCATGGCCGCCCGCACCTCGTCGCCACGCACCCAGAACGCGACGAACTCGCGGGCGGCCAGGTCGCCCCGCACGACCAGCTCGTCGACCAACGGGTCCGCCACCCCGCGGAACTCCAGGCTCAGGTCGTACTGGTCGGAGAAGAAGTACGGGCTCGCGGTGTAGGGCGCCTCGTCGCCCAGCATGCCGCCGGCCACGTGCGCGCCCTGGTGCTTCGCGTTCGCCCAGTGCTCCACCCGCACCCGCCGGCCGTAGCGCGGATGCAGCTGCGACGCGATGTCGCCTACCGCGAACACGTCCGCCGCAGACGTACGCAGGCACGCGTCGACCTCGACCCCGCCGGTCGATGTCGCGGACGCCAGGTCCAGGCCCGCCGCGTGCGCCAGCTCGACCCTCGGCGCCGCCCCGACCGCGACCACGACGACGTCCGCCGGCAGCTCGCTGCCGTCGTCCAGCATCACGCCGGTCACCCGCCCCTGTTCCTCGCCGGTGAAGCCGAACACGCCGTAGCCCAGCCCCCAGTGCACGCCCTCCGCAGCGTGCAGGTCACGGAACACCTCGGCCATCGTGTCGCCCAGCAACCGGTGCAGCGGCAGCGGGTTCGGCTCCACCACGATCACCTCGCAGCCGCGCCGGCGCGCGGCCGCCGCCACCTCGCAGCCGATCCACCCGGCGCCGACGATCACCACCCGGCGGCCCTCGACCAGCTCCGCCCGCAGCGCCCGCGAGTCGTCCAGGGTGCGCAGCAGGTGCAGGCCGGGCAGGTGCACACCCGTCATCACCGGTCGCCGCGGCTGGGACCCCGTCGCGAGCAGCAGCCGGTCGAACGGGAGCTCCGTGCCGTCCGCCGTCACGACCTCGTGGGTGTCCAGCCGCACCCCCTCGACCACGGTGGACAGGCGCAGCTCGATGTCCCGCTCGGCGTAGGTCGCCTCGTCGTGCACCCAGGCCGGCTCTTCCGTCTCGCCGAGCAGGAGACCCTTCGACAGCGCGGGCAGCTCGTAGGGCCGGTGCTCCTCCTGACCCAGCACCACCAGCTGTCCGGAGTAGCCCTTGTCTCGCAGCGCGCCCGCGGCCGTGGCGCCGGCGAGCCCGGCACCGACGATCACGATGCGACGGGGTTCGACCATGTGCGATCAAGCCTTCCGAGAAATCGTAGAAACAGCGTCACGCTCGCGTCCCACGGGCGTCATTCTGTTGAGCATCGCCAGCGAGCGAGACAGCCGCAACGGCCGGAGGAATGGAAAGTGGGTAACCACAAGGAGTGGTCCATCGTCTGTCGCGACGTCGCCGGCCGGCGACGCGATCTGACCGTGTTCGTCCGGCAGGGACGGGTGGTGCTGGTGGCGCCCCCGGGCGAGACCGCGGTGCTCGCGCCCCTGGACGTCGGGCGGCTGCGGGCCGCCCTCCGCGACGCCGTCCTCGACGCCTCCAAGGAAGGCGACTGACCAGCGGTCACACACCCGGCCAGCTGTGCACCGGCTCGTTGGTGTGCATGTGGGTGGCGTAGCGCCGGGTCATCTCGCGCAGCGCCTGCTCGCGGTTGACCGACGTCGTCTGCTCCAGCGAGTGGACCGTGTCCACCTGCCACGTCGCCCCGTTGCGTCCGCTGATGCAGCGCTGCTCGATCACGCCCAGCAGCCGGTCCCGGTCCGCCGGGGCCACGCCCCACGCGTCCAGCCCCTCGTGCGCCAGCGGCAGCAGCCGGCGCAGCACCAGCTCGGTCACCGGGACCTCGCCGATGCCCGGCCAGTAGATCCGCGCGCCGATGCCGTCCTTCGCCGCCGTGTGGAAGTTCTCCTCCGCCGCCGAGAAGCTCATCTGGCTCCACAGTGGACGGTCCTGGTCGGCGAGCGCGCGGACCAGCCCGAAGTACAGCGCCGCGTTCGCCATCACGTCCACCACCGTCGGCCCCGCCGGCAGCACCCGGTTCTCCACCCGCAGGTGCGGGCTGCCCGCGACCACGTCGTAGATCGGCCGGTTCCAGCGGTAGATCGTCCCGTTGTGCAGCCGCAGCTCACCCAGCTGAGGGGTCTTTCCGCGCGCCAGCACCTCCGCCGGGTCCTCGTCGTCGCACAGCGGGAGCAGCGCCGAGTAGTAGCGCACGTTCTCCTCGAACAGGTCGAAGATCGACGTGATCCAGCGGTCGCCGAACCACACCCGCGGCCGCACGCCCTGCGCCTTCAGCTCGTCCGGGCGGGTGTCCGTGGCCTGCTCGAACAGCACGATCCGGCTCTCCGCCCACAGCTGCTTGCCATACAGGTACGGGGAGTTCGCGCCGAGCGCCACCTGCACGCCCGCGATCACCTGGCTCGCGTTCCAGAACTGCGCGAACATCTCCGGCGCCACCTGCAGGTGGTACTGCACGCTCGTGCACGCGCTCTCCGGGGCGATCGTGTCGGCCTGGGTGACCAGCCGCTCCGCCCCCGAGATGTTGATCTCCAGGTCCTCGCCGCGGGCCGCGAAGATCTGCTCCTCCAGCAGCTTGTAGCGGTGGTTCGCGGACAGCGTCTCCGCGTTCATGTGCTCGTGCCGCAGCGTCGGCAGGATGCCGATCATCACGATGTGCGAGTCGATCGAGGTCGCCTTGCCCTCCGCCGCGTTCAGGCTCGCCCGCACGCTCTCCTCGAACCCCGTCAACCCGTCCGGCCCGAGCTCCCGCGGCGGCAGGTTGATCTCGATGTTGAACCGGCCCAGCTCCGTCTGGAAGGCCGGGTCCGCGATCGCGTCCAGCACGTCCGCGTTGCGCATCGCCGGGTCGCCCGCCTCGTCGACGAGGTTCAGCTCGACCTCGAGCCCCGACATCGGGCGATCGGCGTCGAACCGCGACTCGGCCAGCATCTGCGCGAACACGTCAAGACACTGTCGGACCTTCTGGCGGAACCGTTGCCGGTCCGCACGCGTGAACTCGGTCCGCTCGACATCCTTGCCCATCGGCCTCGCCTCCGGTTCCGAGATCAATCCAGCCTACCCGGGCTAAGCTCCCTCGCGTGACGGACAATCTGGTGTGGATCGACTGCGAGATGACGGGTCTCGACCTGGGCAAGGACGCCCTGATCGAGATCGCCGTCCTCGTGACCGACTCGGAGCTCAACATCCTCGACGACGGGGTCGACGTCGTCATCCACGCCGACGACGACACCCTCGACGCCATGCCCGACGTCGTCCGCGAGATGCACGCCAAGTCCGGGCTCACCGACGCCGTGCGCGTCTCCACGGTCAGCCTCGCCGAGGCCGAGAAGCAGGTCCTCGACTACGTGCGCCAACACATCCCCGAGGCACGCACCGCGCCGCTGTGCGGCAACTCCATCGCCACCGACCGCGGCTTCATCGCCCGCGACATGCCCGCGCTCGACGCCCACCTGCACTACCGGATGGTGGACGTCTCGTCGATCAAGGAGCTGTGCCGCCGCTGGTACCCGCGGATCTACTACGCGCAGCCCGACAAGGGCCTCGCCCACCGCGCGCTCGCCGACATCCGCGAGTCCATCCGCGAGCTCATCTACTACCGCGGCACCGCGTTCGTGCCGGCTCCCGGCCCCACCAGCGAGCAGGCCAAGGCCGTCGCCGACGCCGTGCTCGGCGCCGACCAACCCATGGAGCCGTAACCGATTGCCGAGCCGCAGGGGCGGCACGTTACGATGGTGCGCGCCGCCGCGCTCACGGGCGGCAATGGTGGGTGTAGCTCAGCTGGTAGAGCACCTGGTTGTGGTCCAGGAAGTCGCGGGTTCAAGTCCCGTCACTCACCCTCGGCTACCCGTGTTCGGTGCTTTTGGGCACCTTCCCCGGGTCGGGTTTCGTCATCGGCTCTGGGGGCCGAGCCCCCAGACCCCCACGTTGCGATCGTCTCTTGACCCAGCGTGGTTGCGGTGATCATCATCTTTGTGGTTGCGTGATCATCATCTCGTTTCCGGCGTGGGGGCCGGTGTCGATCAACTCCTTGACCAGCGTGGTCGAGTGATCATCTTCGGGCGCTGGTCGGTGCTCTTGCGTAACGATTCTTCTTCGTTCTCGTTCTTCTTTGTGTGCAAAAAACCGCAGGCCGACACGCTTGTGTCGGCCTGCGGTTTGTACGCCGCCAGGGACTCGAACCCCGAACCCGCTGGTTAAGAGCCAGCTGCTCTGCCAGTTGAGCTAGCGGCGCGTGCGGAGGAGCGTCTCCCACGCGACGGCGAAACCGTAGCACGGGCGCTTCGGTGGGACTCAACCGGATTGGGTCGAGGGGATCTGACGGTCCGTGTTCGGGCCGTTGCGGGCGTCCGGCACAATACAGGGAGATCAGCATCAGGCGCGGAGCCGATCGGGACGGGGTTCACATGGCGGGAAGGGCTGGGGGCGTGCCGCGGAGTCGGCTCGTCGTCGCGGCGGTACTCGGGTTCGTCGTGCTGGTGGCGGGGGCGTGCACCAGCACGGCCGCCGACACCAAGCCGGATCGCAAGCAGGACGACGACCGCAGCACCACCAAGTCCACGCCGCCGCCCGAACCCGTCAAGATGATGATCACGCCCAAGAACAAGGCCGCCAACGTCGCACCGGGCGACCCGGTCACGGTCGCGGCCATCGGCGGCAAGCTCACCAAGGTCGTGCTCACCAACGACAACGGCGAGCCCGTCAGGGGCAAGCTGTCCCCCGACGCCACCACCTGGCAGGTCGCCGAGCCGCTCGGCTACGGGCGCATCTACAGCGCGACCGCGACCGGCGTCGGCGAGGACGGCAGACCAACCACGCTGAAGTCCTCCTTCTCGACCGTCGAGCCGCGGCTGCGCGCCGACCTGTCGATGAACCCGCAGGCCGGCCAGACCGTGGGCGTCGGCCAGCCGCTCGCGTTCTACTTCGACGTCGACATCGCCGACAAGGCCGCCGCCCAGAAGGCCCTCCAGATCACCACGAGCCCGTCGGTCGCCGGCGCCTTCTACTGGTTCAGCGACAGCGAGGTGCACTGGCGGCCGCAGACGTACTGGCCGGCCGGCACCAAGGTGTCGATCAAGGCGGCCATCTACGGCAAGAACTTCGGCGACGGCGTCTACGGCAACGAGGACCGCACCGCGAACATCACCATCGGCGACTCGGTCGTGGCAGTCGCCGACGGCCAGACGCACCAGATGACCGTCAAGGTCAACGGCAAGCAGGTCCGCAAGGTCCCGATCTCGATGGGCAAGCCCGGCCACGAGACGCCCTACGGCACCTACGTGGTGATGAGCGAGCACACCAACTACACGATGGACTCGAGCACCTACGGCGTGCCGGCCGACGCCCCCGACGGCTACCGGACCACGGTCCAGATCGCGAGCCGCGTCTCCAACAGCGGCATCTTCTACCACTCGGCACCGTGGTCGATCGGCGACCAGGGCCAGCGCAACGTCAGCCACGGCTGCATCAACATGTCCACCGAGAACGCCGCCTGGCTGCAGAGCATCTCCAACAAGGGCGACGTCTTCGTGGTCCGGCGCAGCGGCGGCGCGAAGCTCGAGTCGTGGGACGGCCTCGGCGACTGGCAGATTCCGTGGAAGGTCTGGGCCAAGGGCGGTCAGCGCTAGGTCTCAGCCAGGGCGGTCGGCGCCCGGCCACGGGCCGGGTGGCTCCGGCGGCAGTGTCACGGTCTCCCGATCGGTGCGGTACACCCGCAGGCCGCGCGCCTCGTAGTTCGCGAGCGCGGCCGGGCCGTCCGTCGTGCACGTGTGGACCCAGACCCGCCGGGTCGGTGGCAGGTCGGGCCAGCGGTCGGCCAGCGTCCACGCCCGGCGGATCGCCTCGGTGAGCAGGTGGCCGCCGAGGCCGCGGCCGACGAAGTCCGGCAGCAGCCCGAAGTAGGCGAGCTCGACCGCGCCGTCGGCCGGGTCGAGCTCGACGTAGCCCGCCGGCGTGCCGCGGTCCAGCGCCAGCCAGGTCTCCACACCCGGTCGGGACAACCAGTCGCGCCACCGCGGCCAGGTCCACCCGAGACGGTCCCCCCAGTACCAGTCGCCGCCCACCGCCGTGTACAGGTAGCGGTTCAGCTCCGGGCTCACCACCTCGGCCCGCGTCACCGGCACGGGCACCGCCGCGGCCGGTCGCAGCCACGCCGGCTCCAGCATCTCCAGGTACCAGGTCGTGATCTCCACCCCGCCACCCTCGCACGGCGCGGCCGGTCACTCAGTGGCCGGTCTTCTCCTGGTGGCCGGGCACCGACCGCAGCCAGCCGAGCAGCTCTCGGACCTCGGGGCTCAGGTTCCGCTCGCCGAGGACGACGGTGTTGTGGCGGCCGCCGTCCTCGACGGTGATCTCGTAGGACTGGACGTCGGGCAGGCCGGAGGAGTCGTCGACCGACCGAAGGTCGAACAGTTGGGCGCCGTCGACCTTCGCGCGCAACGTCTCCGCGTCGGCCGGCGCGAGCTCCGCCGCGTCGGCCGACGTGGTCCTGAGCAGGCCGGCGAACCCGCCGCCCTGGACGACCGAGATCTTCAGAGAACCCCGACCTCCTCCCACGCGCTGCGCACGGTCTTCGCCACGTCCTGGTCATCACCGTACAGCGCCGCGGCCGATGCGACCGTCGCCTCGGCGGCGTCCTTGAACTGCGAGTTCGGCCGCAGCTTGTTCGCAAGAGCGTCGTACCAGATCGGGCCGGCCTTCTTCCAGGAGTGGTCACCCAACCGAGTGGCCGCGACGTAGAACGCCTTGTTCGGGATGCCCGAGTTGATGTGCACGCCGCCGTGGTCGTTGCGCGGGTTGTTGTCGTCGGGGAGGTCGACGTAGTCGCGCATGTGGCCCGGCTGCGGGTCGCCCTCGAAGGCCTTGCCCGGCTCCTTCATCGACCGCAGCGCCACGCCCTTCAACTCGGTGCCGAGGATGCCCTCGCCGACCAGCCAGTCCGCCTCACTCGCCTTCTCGTTGGCCGCCCACTGCTTGACGACGGAGCCGAGCGCGTCGGCGAACGACTCGTTCAGCGCGCCGGACTGCTTGCTGTAGCGCAGGCCCGCGGTGAACTGCACGACGCCGTGGGTGAGCTCGTGCGCGACGACGCTGAGGTCGCGGGTCAGGCTGCCCTTGGCGAGGATCCGCCCGCTGCCGTCGCCGTAGACCATCTGCGCGCCGTCCCAGAACGCGTTGTCGAAGTCGCGGTCGAAGTGCACGGACGAGACGAGCTCCATGCCCTCGGCGTCGATGCTGTCGCGCTGCAGGACCTCGGAGTAGAAGTCGCGCGTCTTGCCGGCGTTGTCGAACGCCTGGTTCACCGCCTCGTCGGCGACCGGCCCGTCGCCCGTGCCGCGGGCCCGGGTGCCGGGCAGGTCGTCCCAACTGCCGTTCTTCACGTCGTAGACCGTGTTCTTGTCGCCGGCGGGGGTGAGCTCGCCGAGCCGGGCGCCCTGTACGCCGAGCAGTTGCACCATCTGGGTGAACGCGACCCGCTGTGTACGCAGCGAAGCCGAGGCGGCGGCCGTGTTCAGGGCGGCCTCGCGAAGGTCGGAGTTCCGGTCGGCGGCATCCAGCAGGACGACCTGCGGAAGGATGTAGCACGCGTGTCGATAGGTCATTGAAAATCCACCTCACTTGCGGCTGTTCCCCGACCCTCCTGTGAACAGTCGTCGCCCACCGTGATTCGTTAGGCCGATCGCTGTGGAATACCCCGTTCGGGTGTGTCGAGTTCCGACGTCACGGATCGTCCTCGGCTCGTACGCATCTCTCGCATCTCTCGAACGGAAGGCAGCTGATGGACACGATGGAGTCGTACCGGCGCGCGCAGGACACCTTCGACGCGGTGCTCGCCGCCGTGCCCGCCGACGGGTGGGACCGCCCGTCCGCGTGTGCGGAGTGGTCGGTTCGCGACGTGGCCGGGCACGTGATCTGGGGCCAGCGCCAGCTGCGGGCCTGGGCGACCGGCGCCGAGCTCGCCGACAGGTCCGGCGCGCCAGGGGCACCGCACCCGCGCGGGCTCGCGAGCGACGACCCGGTGGCGACCTGGCGCACCGCGCGGGCCGAGGCGCTCGCGACGCTCGACGACGAGTCGCTCGCCCGGCTGGTCACGCTGCCCGGGCTCGGCGAGGTCCCGGTCGCGGGGCTGCTCCCGCTGCTCGTCACGGACCAGCTCGCGCACGCGTGGGACATCGGCCACGGGCTCGGCATGGACGTTCGGTTCGCGGCCGAGCTCGTCCCGGTCGCGTTCGCGTGGTCGCGGCAGAACGCCGTGCGCCAGCCGGGTTTCTTCGGCGCGGAGCTCACCCCGCCCGCGGGCGCCGACGAGCAGACCGCGCTGCTCGCGTTCCTCGGCCGGGCCGCGTGGCAGCCGGTGCCGGCCTGACGAACGGCGGTGCGGGAGGGGCCAACCCTCCCGCACCTAGCCGGCCCGCAGGCCGGCCTCGAGACTGCGCAGCGCGGCCCCGACCGCGGCCGCCGTGGTGATCTCGAAGATCGCGTCTTCGCCGTGGCCGGCGCGCAGCCGCTCGACGTCGGCGTCGGTGATCCGGTCCGGGCTGTCGCGGACCGCGGCCGCGTAGGTCCGCCACGGCTCGGCGAGCGGGCCGCCGGTGCCCGCGGCCGCCCGGTCCGCCGCGGACGTCACCCCGGGGCCGTCGAACACCGCGTGGCGCAGGTTCTCGACCCGGTCGCCCGCGACGAGGCGGCGTCCGATGAGGAGGCGAGGCATCCGGTAGCCGACCCGGTGCAGCGCCCGGGTGCCGGCCCGCAGCTGTCCCTCGCGCAGCTCGAAGCCGAACGCGAGGCCCAGCCGGTTCACGATGTTCCAGACCAGGTTGACGTGCAGCGCCTCGCGCAGCACCCGCTTCGGCAGGTCCGGCGCCGGCCCCACCCGGTCCGGCTCGAACGACACGACCGCGAGGAAGTCCGCCGCGGCGACCAGCTCGGGGCGCGCCGCGACGGGATCGTCGGCGTCGAGCTCCCCGTGCGAGGCGATGCGGGTCAGCTCGGTGTGCGTGTCGACGCAGAACGGCAGGCGGAACCGTCGCGCGGTGTCGGCGGCGAGGAACTCGCGCTCACCGGCTGTCCAGTAAGACGGGCCGCGCATGGCGTGGGCGGTGAGGTCGAGCATCGGCCGGCCGAAGAACTCGGGGCGGTACAACAACATCGTGACGACGTCCGGCATGTCCACACCGGACAGACGGCGGACCGCGGCGAGGAACAGGCGAACCCGGCGGCGGTGCCCGCGGTCGAGGACGGTGAGCCTCATGACGCGTCCAGGGCCAGCAGCCGGCCGGCGAGGAAGCGGCGGTCCTCGGGACTCGTGGCCAGCTCGTGTGCGCGCCGGTACGCGGCCGCCGCCTCGTCCGCCCGGCCCAGGCGGCGCAGCAGGTCCGCCCGGGTCGCGTACAGCAGGTGGTAGCGCTCGATCCCCTCGATCCCGTCCACCAGCGCGAGGCCGGCCGCCGGCCCGTCGGCCATCGCGACGGCCACCGCGTGGTTCAGGGCCACCACCGGCGACGGCGACACCGCGAGCAGCTCGGCGTACAGCGCGGCGATGGCCGTCCAGTCGGTGAGCTCGGTGCTCGGTGCGCGCGCGTGCAGGGCGGCGATCGCGGCCTGCAGCTGGTACGGACCGGGCATGCCGAACCGCAGCGCGCGGTCGAGCAGTCGCACGCCTTCGGCGATCTCGCCGCGGTCCCACCGGTCGCGGTCCTGGTCCTCCAGGAGCACGACGTCGCCGGACTCCGAGCGGCGGGCGGCGCTGCGCGAGTCGTGCAGCAGCATCAGCGCGACCAGGCCGGACGCCTCCGGCTCGTCGGGCATCAGGCTCGCGATCAGCTTGCCCAGCCGGATCGCCTCCTGCCGCAGCTCGGCGCCGTGGGTGGTGTAGCCCTGGGTGAAGATCAGGTAGACGACCGCGAGCACGCCCGCCAGCCGCTCGGGCAGCAGGTGGTCGGCGGGCACGTCCAGGCTGATCCGGGCGTCGCGGATCTTGCGCTTGGCCCGCACCAGGCGCTGCGCCAGCGTCGCCTCGGCGGTGAGGAACGCGCGCCCGATCTGCCCGGCGGTCAACCCGACGACGGCCTGCAGCGTGAGCGCCACCCGCGCCTCCATCGCCAGCGCGGGGTGGCAGCAGGTGAAGATCAGGCTCAGCCGCTCGTCGCCCACGCCGGCGAGGCGGCTCTCCGCGAAGTCGGTCATAGTCGTTCCCTGCGAGGTCTCCGGCACCGGTTCCCGCTCGCGGGCCAGCTTCGCCCGCCGCAGCCGGTCGAAGGCCCGGTTGCGCGCCACCGTGAGCAGCCACGCGACCGGGTCGTCCGGAACACCGTCCGGCCAGCGGCGCAACGCGATCGCGCAGGCGTCCTGGAGGGCGTCCTCGGCCAGCTCGAAGTCGCCGAGCGCGCGGACGAGGGCGGCGAGCATCCGCGCCCGGTGCTCGCGGAAGACCCGCTCGACAGTGAGCCTGGAGCCGGGCGCGGTCATTCCCGAACGAAGGCCGCGGACGGCGTGTGGTCGAGCCCCGGCACGCTCGCGAGCGGCCGCACCTCGAGGCCGCCGAGCTCCGCGAACGGGCAGATGGCGGCGAGCTCCAGCACCTCGTCGAGGGTGTCGCAGTCGAAGATGTAGTAGCCGCCGAGGTGCTCGTGCGTCTCGGCGAACGGCCCGTCCGTGATCAGCGTGCGCCCCTCCCGCACCCGCACGGTGGTGGCGGTGCTCTCCGGCTGCAGCGGGTCCCCGGCCACCAACACCCCGCGCCGCCGGCACTCGTCGGCGAACGCGTTGATCCGGTCGAGCGCCTCGGTGAACCCCGGGTCGCCCGGCTCCGGCCGGTCGCAGTTGTAGATCAGCATCATGTACTTCATCCGAACCTCCTCTGCAGAGGATGACGAACCACCGACCCGGAACTCGACAGCAGGCTACTGTGGAGTTCAGAGCGATGGGCAACCTGCGAATTCGACGAGCCCGCCCAACGGACCGCGAGGTCCTCATCCGGGAGCTTGGCCAGCGGCGGTTCTTCGACGACCGGATCTCCAGACAGAAGCGGGGCCTCGGCATGCTGCTGACGGCATGGCGCGGCTCCCGCCCCATCGGGGTGCTCTACCTCTGGCTCGAGGACGCCGAGGAGCCGGAGCTGCGCCGGCACATCCTGGGCACGCCGATCCTGAACCACCTGGAGATCCACCCCGACTACCGCGGCGGCGGCACGGGCACGAAGCTGATCAAGGGCGCCGAGCGGCGGCTGCGGATGCTGGGCTTCGACCAGGTGGCACTGGCGGTCGAGACCACCAACCGGCGCGCCGCGCGGTTGTACGCGCGTCTCGGGTACCGGGAGTGGCCGCACTCGACGGTCCGGTGCTACTCACTCACCGACGGCGACAGCCAGGGGGCCGTCGAGATCTGCTGGATCATGGTCAAGCCGCTCCACGGGGAGGGACAGGTGGAACCGCTTCAGCTCCAGTGAGCAGAGCAACCCGCGGACCGCGGCCAGCGTGCGTCGGTTCCGGTGTTCCTTGCGCTTCTTGACCACCAGGGACCGGTGCATCTCCCCCAGGTGCCGACGCCAGGTGAAACGGTCCTGCCGCCACGCCTCGACGTACCGGCCGCACCAGCGCGGCGTGATGAGCTCGCTGCGCCCGCGGGCCGCGTCCAGTGACGTGAGCATCCGGGCGCGCCGGTCGGAGATTGGCAGCTGCCCAACCATCTCGGCCGTCTTCGCGATGAAGCCGCGACGCCGGGCGATGAAGTCCACCCAGTGAGCCTCGTCGGCGTCGCCGATCGTGCGGCCCTGGTCCAGCAGCCAGAACAGACCCTCGGCCAGGGTGTCGCCGAACTCCTCCAGCCGCGCCCGGTCCTCGTGGGCGAACGGGTCGTACTGCTTCTGCACCGCCGTGCCGGTCAGCGTCGTGGCCTGCAGGCCGTCGTCGTCGAGGAGGAAGAACCAGTCCTCGTTGTAGATGTTGGGGAAGAACGAGGTCGTCGCGTTCACCGCGACCGCGAGCGCGCCGCCGCCGACGAACACGTCCTGCTTGCCGCCCGCCTCCCGGTAGGCGTGGCAGACCACCGAGTTGTCCGGCATGCCCTCGATCTTCAGCCCGACGCCCGCGTAGTAGCTGGTCAGACCGGCCGCGTCGCGCAGGTCCAGCGGCTCGGGCACGGTGATGTCGTCGTCGAGGAAGACGACCTTGTTCCAGCCGATGAGCCGCGCGAGGAGCAGCCCGAGGTTGCGTTTCGCGCTGGTGTCGGTCTTCCGCGCGAACTTGGTGCCCTTGAGCAGCTCGCAGGTCCGGAACGCCGGCACGACACCCTCCGGCAGCTTGCCGGCGTCGATGGCGATCAGCTTGACGCCCTTGGCCTCGGGCATGGCGGCGACCGCTGCCGCCGAGGACCACTTGCTGCACAACGCCATCAGCGTGCAGTTGAGCTTGCCGGCCAGCTCCATCGCCTGTCGCATCGCGGCCGCGTTTCGACCGGTCGGCACGATGATCGCGTCCACGTCCATCGGGTACGGCGTCGACGGCGTCGACAGCAGTTGCCGGTGGGAACCGTGGTGCAGGCGCGTGTGCGTGCGCCAGTGGTCCAGCTGGTTCGTCACACCGCTCACACCGGCCATTCGTGGAGTAGGTCCTCGGAGCTGGTGCTCCAGTCGGGGGTGACCGCCGCGCCGAGGAACACCTTCACTCGGCAGACGATGCTGAACGTGCCTTCGTCGGGGAACCGCCGGTGCAGGAACTTCTCGTTCCGGCGGCGGAACCGCACGTCGGTGAGCGCGCGGACCGCGCCCAGGGTGCCACGCTGGTACATGCCGTTGCAGATGGTGACCGTGCGCTTGTCGTTGAGCGGGCTCGGCCCGCGGTAGATATGCGCGACGTCCTCGATGAGGTACTCCCGGCCGTCCTCCCGGCGCAGCGTCGGGGAGAACTTGATCTTCTCGCCGTCCGCTTCCACGACGAAGCCGCCCGGCTCGTCGTCGCTCTCCCGGGCGATCTGGGTGACCGGCACGTCCAGGCGGTGGAGCAGCTCGGCCGTGATCGAGTTCCAGTCGACGCCGCCGAGCAGCACCAGGTGGCTCGTGAAGTCGTCCGGCAGAACCTCCGCGGGCGTGCGGACCCGGACTTGGCTCAGCGGGTTGGCCGCGCGGATGTGGCCGTGGAGCTCGAGCAGCGCGTCCAGGTCGCCGAACCGGTACAGGTCCACGTAGTCGGGGGCATCCGAATCGGAGTACGGCATCGACTCGAGACGGTCCTGGGGCAGCGCGGAGCACACGATGGTGATGTCCTGATCGGGCGGGAAGCGCCAGTGGCTGCCGGCGAACGGGTCGTCGGCGACTCCCGGACCCGGCTCGTGGCCCTGGGCCCCTTCCCGAAGGCTGGTGAGCTCTCGGAACAGATCGGCGTGGCGAGCGCGTTCCTCGCTCGTCAGCTGGGACTTCGACAGCACACGGAACGGGGCCTGCGCCACTGATCGTTCCGTGGCGAAGAACCTAGCGTAGGCATCGAGGCGAGCGCGCGGTGGGGACTTGGGATGGGTCTGGCTCTCCCACGAGGAGATCAACGGGACGCTGGCGCCCAGCGCCGCTGCTAACTCCCCCTGCGTGAGCGGCCGGTCCGGCCACGCCTCGGTGCGCAGCGACCTGAGCCGGCGCGCGAGGCGATGAGCTGGATCTTCAGCTGTGTTCACTACCACCACGTCCTTCAGCGGAACTTCAGTTCAGCTGCTGAACTGCAAAGTATACAGGCGGCGGACTCCGGACTGACTGGGGCATCGCTGGACGTCATCGCAGCGCTACGCACGGGTTGAGATGGACACGCTGTTGTCGCCCATTCGTGTTCCTACACCGCCTTCTGCATCTTGCCACAGCGACACGCCGCCCGTAGGCTGAAGTTCCTCGAGAAATTTGCCAGAGTTCAGTGAACTTAAACTGAAATTCTGACAAAGGACTGGAGTCGCCATGAGCGCAGTATCCGTCCTGCCCTGTCAGCGAACGATCGTGGCCATCGACATCGAAGGGTCCACGACGCGGAACAACTCGGCCAAGGGCATGCTCCGCAACGACATGTACGACCTGTTCGAGGCGGCGCTGCTCGATTCCGAGATCACCGAGGACCTTCGCGAGCCCTACCTCGACCGAGGGGACGGGGCCATCGTGTTCATCCGCCCCGTCGACCAGGCGCCCCGTACGCGCCTGCTCAACCAGTTCATCCCGAAGCTGAGCGACCTGCTCACCCAGCACGCGATCCGCAACCCGAGGCACCGGTTCCGGCTGCGGGCCGCCATCCACTCCGGCGACGTCCACTTCGACCGCCGCGGGGCGTTCGGGGAGGACATCGACGTGACCGTCAGGCTGCTCGACTCCCCGGAGCTCAAGACCAGGCTCCAGCAGACCGACGCCCCGCTGGTGCTGGTCGTCTCCGAGCACATCTACCGGTCGGTGATCCGTCACGGCTACGACGGCATCGACGACCGGACGTTCGAGCCGCTGGTCCATCTCCGGGTCGGCGGTCAGCCCTACCGCGGCTGGGTCCAGGTGCCGGCCGAGACACGCGTCATCGACGCCGCCATCCCACTGCGAGTCTCCTGAGCGCCGGCCGGGCCCGGCCGCTCGGGACAGCTCAGGGCAGCGGGACCCGGGGTGCGGGAGTGAACCGCACCGGGAGGCTCGCCGGGCAGCGGGTCCAGGGTGACGGCAGCACGGTCACCTCGTCGGGTGGGATCGCCAGGGCCACGTCGGGCAGCTGGTGCAGTGCGGTGTCCACGGCGATGCGGGTGATCATCCGGCCCGGCCGCTGCGCCGGACAGGCGTGCGGCCCGGCACTCCAGGCCAGGTGCGCCCGGTTGCCGGTCTCCAGCCACGGGTCGTCGGTGTGCACCCGCGGGTCGGCGTTCGCGGCGGCCACCCCGAGGATGAGCGCGTCGCCCCGCTGCACGGGCTGGCCACCAAGCTCGCAGTCGACCAGGGCGTACCGCGCCGGCATGTTGGGCATCGGCGGTTCCCGCCACAACACCTCGTCGAGAGCGTCGTCCAAGCCGAGCCGGCCGCCGCGCAGCTGCCCGGCGAACCGCGGGTCGGACAGCATCAGCCGCAGCGTGTGCGCGATCCAGTTCGTGGTCGCCTCGTAGCCCGCGGCCATCATCAGCACCGTCGCCTCGGCGATCTGGAGGTCGCCCTGCAGGCTCGGGTGGCGCAGGAAAAGCGACATGAGGTCCTCGGCGGGCGCGGCGCGCCGGGAGTTGATCGTCTCGCCGACGATCCGCTCCACCTCCATGCCCGCCGCCTGCTGGTCCGCGACCGTGCTGAACATCGCGATCAGTGCCATGCGCAACGCGTGCCGGTGCTCGGGGCCCACGCCGAAGAGGCTGGCCACGGTCAGGATCGACACGACGGCGGCGTAGTCGGAGATGAGGTCGGCGCTGCCCTGGTCGGCGAAGCTGCGGATCTGCTCGGCGCACGTCGCCCGGACGAGCCGGGACAGCCGGTGCTCGTCGACGCTCGCGAGCGCGTCCTCGATCGGGGCGCGCAGGCGGCGGTGCCGGTCGCCGTCGGCGAAGAACGCGCTGTCGCGCGGGAGCATCATGGCGCCGATGCTGGCGTCGGGCGGCACGGCGCCCTCCCGCAGCAGCCGCCAGTTGTTGGAGTCGGAGGAGAAGACCTGCTCGTTGCGCACCACCTGGCAGATCTCGTGATGGCCCATGACGAGCCAGGCGGGCACGTCCGGCGCGAGCTCGATGGGCGCGACCAGGCCCCACCTGTCCTGCAGTGCCCGGTAGGCGGCCTGCGGGTCCGTGGTCCCCGTCGTGGCCGTCAGCGGCGTCAAGTCGGTCATTTCCATCAGCCGGCGACGATGCGTGGTGGGCATTATGCGTTTGCCTTCGGGGTGTCGGTGAACCGGAGCGCGTGTTCGACGAGCGTGATCAGTGCGGCGGCCGAGGAGTCCCGCTGGCGGGCGTCGCAGGCCACGAGCGGGGTGTCCGGCAGCAGGTCCAGCGCCTCGCGCAGCTGGTCGGGCCGGTACTGCGGGGCGCCGGGGAACTGGTTGACCACGACGGCGAACGGCATCGAGGTCCGCATCTCGAGCTGGTCGAGCACCTCGAAGCTGTCCTCGAGCCGGCGCGTGTCGACGATGACCAGCACGCCCACCGCGCCCTCGGCGAGCCCTTCCCACAGGTCCCAGAACCGCCGCTGCCCGGGCGTGCCGAACAGGTACAGCACGACGTCCGGGCTGACCGTGATGCGACCGAAGTCCATCGCGACGGTGGTGGTGGTCTTGCCGTCCAGTCCGGCGAGCGAGTCGACCCCGACGCTCGCAGTGGTCATCGTCTCCTCGGTGCGCAGCGGCGCGATCTCGCTGACCGACCCGATCATCGTGGTCTTGCCGACCCCGAAGGCGCCGACGACGAGGATCTTGACCGACTGGGCCACCGTGGGCGAGACGTACCGCTCGGGGGTGGTCGGCTCAGAGCTTGCGGAGACCATTGAGCACCTTCTCCAGCAGATCGTGGTCGGGCCGCGCGAACTTGGGCAGTGCGGAACGGATCGCGAGGTGGCCGGAGTCGACCAGGTCGGAGGCCAGCACCACCACCAGGCTCACCGGCAGGTGCAGGTGCGCCGAGGCCTCGGCGAGCGACAGCACGCCCCGGCACATGTCGAGCAGGTCCCGCTGCTGGCGGCTCGCGGTCACCGGGGGTGCCGTGTCGGGGTCGACGACGAGCAGCGTCTCCGGCCGGATCGTGTTGCGTGACGGGTGGGCGCGGCCGGCCGTCATGACGTACGGCCGCACCGGATTGTCGCGGTATTCCTCCACCCGCTCAGCCCGTGCGGGTCGGTGTGCCGAGGGTCCGCTCGCCGATCACCAGCACCTGCGCCTGCATCTGCTGGGCGACCAGCGCGGGGTCGATTGCCGGCTCGGTCACCACGGCCAGCCGCGAGCCGTCGCCGGCGCCGCGCACGAACAGGAACCCGCCCTCGAACTCGACCATCACCTGGCGCGGCCCGATGCCCGTGCCGAACTCCTTGCTGATTCCGTGGCCCAGCGAGGTCAGGCCCGCGCAGGCGGCCGCGAGCTTGTCGGCGACGTCGAGCGGAGTGTGGTCGGTGCGGACCTTGAGCAGGCCGTCCGAGGTCAGCACCACGACGTGCCGGACGCCGCGGACCGATCTGATCAACTCCAGCATCCAGCTGTTGTCGCCGGACTGGGTCGTCATCGCTGTTCCTCCCTGGACTCGTCGGCGTCGGCGTAGTGCACGTGGTCGCGGCGGTCGGGCTCCGTTAAGTCGCCCGCGGTGGACAGGAAGGCGCCCATCCACTGACCGGCCTGCTCGGCGGTCTGCACGGGCTCGGGGTCGCGCTCAGCCGGCCAGTCCACAGTGGACGCACGGCGGGCCTCGGCGCGACGGGAGCGGCGACGTGGCAGGGCGGGCAGCTCGCCGGAGCTCGCCGCCGGCACCACCGGGTCCTCGGCGAGCACCGGCTCCAGCTCAGGGGCCGGCTCCGGCTGTGGTTCCGGCTGTGGCTCCGGGGCCGCCCGGCGCTCGGAACGTCGGGTGAGCGCGTGGCCGCCGGTGGAGACGAGCCCACCCGGCGCGACCGGCTCGGTCAGCTCGGCCGGCACCAGCACGATCGCGCGCAGCCCGCCGTACACCGACTCGGTGATGTCGACCCGGAAGCCGTGCCGGCGCACGTACGCGCCCACGACGGGCAGGCCCGTCTGCGGGATCTGGCCGAGGTCGGCCAGCCCGACCGGTCGCCGGCCCGACGCGATCTCGCGGACCTGGTCCAGCCGGCTGTCGTCCAGCCCGACCCCGCCGTCGTCGATCTCGATGACCGCGCCGCGCTGGACGTGGCGCAGCGAGACGAGGACCTGCGTGGTGGGCGGCGAGGACTGGGTGGCGTTGGCCAGCAGCTCGGCGATCACGTGGATCAGCGGCTCGACCACGCGTGCGGAGACGGCCACGCCCGGGTCGCCGGACACCTCGACCCGCTGGTAAGCGGTGATCCGGCCGGCCGCGGCGCGCACGGTGTCGGCGAGCGGGAGGGCCTGGTGCCACTGCTGGCCCGGCGCCTCCCCGCACAGCGCGGCGAGACTCTGGGCGTTGCGGGCCTGCTGGGCGGCCGCGTGGTCGACGCGCATGCTGGTGTGCAGGACGTCCGCGTCGGTCGGGTGCCGCTGCACCATCCGCGCGGCCTCTTCCTGGATGCGGTGCGCGGAGGCCTGGACCTTGCGGCCGAGCGAGACGACGGCCGCCTGGACCGCCTCGTGTCCGGCGCGCTGGTCCTCGCGTACCCGGCCGAGCTGGGCGACGGCGCGGCCGAGCAGGTCGGCGGTGACCGCGTCGCCGGCCGCGTCGGGCAGCGGTGGCGGGGTGGCGCCGTTCGTCACCGCGGGCAGCTGCTGGTCCACGAGGTTCTCGAGCACGACCCGGCGCGTCTCGGCCAGCCCGGCCAGGTCGTGGTTCTCCCCATCGAGGTGGTGCAGCTCGTCGAGGTGGTCGCGGCCGGACCGCGTGGCCAGCACGACACCGGTGGCCGCGAGCCCGACGGCGGCGATGCCGAGGACGATCCACAACACCACCCACGTGGCGCCGTCGGGCGTGCCACGCAGGAAGAACGGCGAGGCGAGGACGTAAGCGGCGACGGCGCCGACACACAGCCAGGGGCCCGTATTCCGGTGCCGGGGCGACACCGGCGAGGAAGCTGTCATGATCACCTGTTGCCAAGATCAGGAGGGGACGAAACGAACGGGTGCGGCCCGGAGAAGAGGTGGTTCATCGACGGCGCCCGCGTCCCCGCACGGAAGGTCAACGCTCCTCCTCTCGGAGTAGGCGCCTCCCCCAACGGTGCCACTCCTCACCGTGTGCATTTCTCCGAATGCAGCAAGGTACCGAGGCTATCGGAAGGGTCAAGCCGCTCCGTAAGCGCGTTCATTCAATCGGGTAACCCCCGGTCAGGCGGTTGCGCGGGGCCAAAGCCGCCCTCAGTAGAGCCCGATCATGCCTCGGTCGGCGTGCCGCAGACGGCCTAGGCTGGTGAGGTGCCAGAGGGCGACACCGTGTACGCGACAGCCCGCAGGCTGACCGAGGCCCTCGGTGGCAGCACGCTCGTCAAGGGCGAGCTACGACATCCGCGGCTCTCGACCGTCGATCTCGCCGGCCGCGTCCTCCTGCGGGCGATCTCCGTCGGCAAGCACCTCTTCCTGCGGTTCGACGACGAACTGAGCCTGCACTGCCATCTCGGCATGGACGGCTCCTGGCGCGTCTACAACCGCCGCCCGCCGATCAACCACCGGGTCAGGGCAGTGCTCGCGACCCAGGAGCGGTACGCGCTCGGCACCTCGTTGGTCGAGATGGCCCTCGTCGCCACCGCCGACGAGAAGCGGCTGGTGGGCCATCTCGGTCCCGACCTGCTTGCCGCGGACTGGTCGGACTCCACCCGGTCCGAGGCCGTGCGACGCCTGACCGCCGACCCCACTCGGGAGGTGGGTGCGGCCCTGCTCGACCAGCGCCTGATGGCCGGCGTCGGCAACGTCTACAAGGCCGAGCTGTGCTTCCTGCTCGGCGTGTCACCGTGGTCCCCGGTGTCGGCCGTGGACCCGGACGAGGCGGTGAACCTCGCTCGGAAGCTGTTGCTGCGCAACGCGTCGCGCCCGGTCCGCAACACCACCGGCGATCCCCGGCGTGGCCGCGAGACCTGGGTGTACGGCCGGCAGCGCACCGGCTGCCTGCGCTGTGGCGGCCGGGTCGCGGTGGCCGACCAGGGCGAGGCCGGCCGTGAGCGAGTCACCTACTTCTGTCCCACCTGCCAGCCAGGACCGCACCCCTGACAGCCACCTGGGAATTTTCTTCACCGAATGGGCCTGCAGTTCGGTAGTCGGCACCGGTTAGCGTCCGAGTGGAATCGCCACATCGGCTCTCCACACCCTGCTGCCGGAGGCTTTCATGTACAGACGACTCGCCGTCGGACTGATGTCCGTCGTCCTCGGTGGCGCCGCGGTTCTGACCGCCGCGCCCGCCCAGGCCGCCCAGCCTGTCCAGGTCCAGAACGTCACGCTCGCCAGCACCATCGCACTCAGCAACTGCTCGGCCTCGCTCGTCCGGTTCCCGAACTCCGCCGACGCCGACCGCGCGATGATGTTGACCAACGGCCACTGCTACGAGGGCGGGATGCCCGGTGCGGGCCAGGTGCTCGTGAACCGGCCGAGCTCCCGGTCGGGCACGTTGCTCGACGCGTCCGGCAACTCGCTCGGCACGCTCCGGGCAGACCTGGCGCTCTACGCCACGATGACCGGCACCGACGTCACGCTCTACCGGTTGACCAGCACCTACGACGCGATCCGCAGCTCGACCGGCGCGACGGCGTTGACCATCGCGGCCGGTCATCCGGCCGACGGCAGCGCCATCGGCATCCCGTCCGGGTACTGGGAGCAGGTGTGGAACTGCCAGGTCAACGGTTTCGTTCACACGATGCGCGAAGCCCAGTGGACCTGGCAGGACTCGATTCGCTACGACTCCGCCTGCGACACCATCCCCGGCACGTCGGGGTCGCCGGTCGTGGACGTCGCCAGCAACCAGATCGTCGGCATCAACAACACCGGCAACGAGAACGGCGGGACCTGCACGTTGAACAACCCGTGTGAGGTCGACGAGAACGGCAACGTCACGGTGCACCCGGGGCAGAGCTACGGCCAGCAGACCTACTGGTTCACCACCTGTCTCGACGCCAACAACGCACTCGACCTGAGCACGCCGGGCTGCCTGCTGGCCAAGCCGGCGGCCGCGGTCGCGGCACTCAACTGACCGTGCGCCCTGCCCGCCGCACCGCAGGCCGGTGCGGCGGGCGGAGCGCAGATGTCCTGAGTGGACGATCCGGCTGAGCTTACGAGACCCTGATGTCGCGCTCACCGGCCGTTCACGGCTGTCGCCCAGGCTGTGTGGCCATGTCGCCCACACCGGACCAACGCGTGCCGGCCGGTCGCGGCCGGCGCCCGACCGTGACCGGCTTCCTGCTCGGCGCGGCGTCCACCGGGCTGTTCGTCGGCGCCCTCGCCACCCGCGAGGGCTTCGTCGTCGGCCTGGCGCTGCTCTTCGTGATCTTCGTTCCGCTGGAGAAGATCTTCGCGCTTCGACCGCAGCGGGTGCTTCGTCGCGGGTGGCGTACCGACATGGTCCATCTCGCGGTGAACTCGTTGCTGGTGACCGCGGTCGTGTTCGTGCTGGTGGGCTCGCTCGGCGGTGTGCTCAGGACGGTCATGCCCGACGCCGTCACCGCCGCGGTGCGGGGGCAGCCCGCGTGGGCGCAGATCGTGGCAGTGCTGGTGTTGGGGCACCTGGGCGGCTACTGGGGGCACCGGCTGGCGCATCGGGTGCCGGTGTTGTGGCGGTTCCACAAGGTGCACCACAGCATCCGCGAGATGGACTGGCTGGCGGCGGGCCGGCTGCATCCGATCGACCAGGGGTTCATCCGTACCTGTGCGGTGCTGCCGGCCTTCGTGCTCGGGTTCGGCGAGGTGGGCCTGGGCGGCTACGTGCTGGTCACGACACTGCACGCGATCTTGCTGCACGCCAACGTGCGCTTCACCTTCGGCCCACTGCGGTGGATCATCGCCTCTCCGGAGTACCACCACTGGCACCACGCCGACCAGCCGGAGCACTACGACAAGAACTTCAGCGAGCTCCCGCTGCTCGACATGCTGTTCGGAACCGCGCACATGACGTGGCGTCGACACCCTCGCCGCTACGGTCTCGACGAGGAGCCGCCCACCGGATATCTGCGCCAGCTCGTCTGGCCGTTCCGCCAGGCTTCGCTCTAGGCTTCGACGACCATGGCCAGGGACTTGGGCATCGACGCCGCCGGCAACCGGGCCG
>NZ_JBOHGA010000083.1:0-25627 GCF_050699915.1 Actinophytocola sp. | reverse complement strand
GGGCTTCGCCGCCGCGTACGCCGTGCCGCTGCGCCGGCGGGCGGAGGCGCTCGGCGCGCTGACGCTGCTCCGCAAGGTGCCGGGCGAGCCGGACAAGGTCACCGACCGGATCGCCCAGGCCCTGGCCGACTTCGCGACGATCGGACTGCTGCGAGCCGGCGCGCTGCGCCGGCAGGAGGACCTGGCCGCGCAGCTGCAGCATGCGCTCACCAGCCGGATCGTCATCGAGCAGGCGAAGGGCGTCACGGGCGAGCGGCTGGGCCTCGGCGTGGACGACGCGTTCGACGCGCTGCGCCGCTACGCGCGGAGCAACAACCTGCGTATCGCCAAACTCGCGGCGGCGGTCGTGGACGGCTCGTTCGACACCGGGCGCCTCGTCCGCCGCCAGGACTGAGAACGCGCCGGCAGGACGTCTTACCGCGCCTGCCATATATAACGAATGGATCGCGGGGGTAACCCCTGTGGGGGAGCTATCCGTCCTGGGGGGTCAGCCGGTCGATCGAGTCGCTCATGTGCGCCTCGATCAACCGCAGCAGCAGGCCCTCGTCGCCGTCGGAGATGGCGTCGACGAGCACCCGGTGCTCGGTCACGAGATCGTGCGGCTCCGGGTAGTGCTCCTGGAGCGCGGCCAGGCACATCCGCGTCTCCACGAGCAGCGTCTGCGCCATCCGCTCCAACCGCGTGTTGCCCGAACAGCTGACCAGCGCCAGGTGGAACGCCTGGTCCGCGTCGCTCATCGCGGTGCGGTCGGCCGACTCGGCGGCGACCACCAGGCTGTCGAGCGCCTCGGCCAGCCGGACCACGGCCTCGCCCCGGTTGCCGTGCATGATCAGCTCGCACGCGGCCCGCTCGATCGCGAGGCGCGCGTGGTAGATGTCGCGCACGTCCTTGGCATCGAGGTCGATGACGAACAACCCCCGATGTCGCTCGCCGCGCAGCAACCCCTCCTGGACGAGCCGCTGCATCGCCTCGCGCAGCGGCCCGCGGCTCACCTCGAACCGGGCGGCCAGCTCGGCCTCCCCGAGCTGGGTCCCAGGCGCGAACACCCCGTACATGATCGCCGAGCGGAGCTGATCCGCGATCAGCTCTGCCGTCGACTGTCTGGCCACCGGTTCGAGCTCGCCCAGCTCACTCACGACGCCCCCTCGCAGGCTCGGTCGCGCCGCCCGCGGTCGCCCTGTGACATTGATTCGCTCGCAAGCTCACTCATGAACCCGGTTCCTCCGTTCAAGTGGCGAACAAGGCGCCCAGCCCCGGACGCGGCGCGGTGTCGCCGACGAGCCGCAGCCCCTCCCAGACGCTCACCTGGTTCGCGGTCAGCACCGGCTTGCCCAGCCGCTGCTCGAGATCGTCCAGCCAGGCGACCGTGTGCAGTGCGGTGTCGGGCACCAGCACCGCCTCGGCGTCGGCGTGGTCGTTGGCGGCGACGAAGTCCAGCACGTCTGCCTTCTCGAGCGTGCCGACCTCCGCCGCGGTGATGATTCCCTTGCAGGACAACGAGACCACCTCGATGTCCGCGTTCCCGAGGAACGCCGCGAACCGGTCGGCCACGTCCTGTGGGTAGGTCGCGGCCACCGCCACCCGAGACAGCCCGAGGTGCCGGGCGGCGTTGACGAAGGCGAAGGAGGTGCTCGACGCCGGCACGTCGGCCGCCGCCCGCACGCCGTCGACCTGGGCGGACGCGCCGTCCCAGCCGAAGACGAAGCTGCCGCTGGTGCACGCCCACACGGCCGCGTCCACCCCCATCGACCGCAGCTCGCGGGCGCCGTCACCGAGCACGTCGTCGCCGCCGATGTCGAGCAGCGCGTCGACGCGGTGGGCGTCCTCGCGCATCAGCGTGTGCACGACGGGCAGCCGCGTGGCCCGGCCCGACGCGGCGAGCAGCCGCTCCATGGTCGGGTAGTCGTCCTCGGCGCTGTAGCCCGGGTACAGAAAACCGACGGTGTAGCTCATGTTGTGGAAATCCTAACGGTCAGGCGGCGTGGGTTTCGGTGATTTCGGACAGCCATTGGCCGGCGGCCATCATCGGCGAGTCGATCTGGCGCAGCGCGGACCACATGGTGACCTGGTTGGCCGTGAGGACCGGCTTGTTCAGCCACCGCTCGAGCGGGCCGATGATGTCGTAGGTCGGCACGTTGGTGCAGCTGATGAACAGCCCGTCCGCCTCCGGCACGTCCACGGTGGTGACCGCCTGCACGATCTCCGCGTAGCCGACCTTCCAGATGTGGTCCAGCAGCCCGAGCCCGACGCTGGAGACGACCTCGATGCCGTACTCGGCGAGGTAGGTCAGCAGCCGGTCGGTGACGCTGTCGATGTAGGGCGTGACGACCGCGATCCGGCGCAGCCCGAGCATGCCCAGGGCCTCGATCAGCCCGCCGGACGTCGTGGTCGCTCGCGGCGCGCCCGCGTCGACCATGCTCTGGGTCAGCGCGTGCTCGCCGTTCTTGCCGCCGACGAAGCTGGCCGACGCGCAGGCGTAGGTGACCACCAGTGGTTCGGGGGCGAGCACGTCGGCCGTGGCCCGCCGGACCCGTTCGGGGTCGCTCAGCTCGGCGGCCATCTCGACGGTCACCGGCACCGGCACGAACGGCAGCCGCGTCACGTACAGGGAGATATCGTCCGGCGCCCAGCGCCAGAGCTCGCGGTCGAGGGCGAAGTCGAAGGGAGCGACGACGCCGACACCGCGCTGGGTGACGAGCTCCGGGCCGATGATCTCCACGGCCCTGTCTCTCGGATAGGACATGCCGCCCGCCCGTCAGTCGTCGTGTCGTTGGTACACCAGCCGTTCACCGACGCTGCCGGATCGCCAGACGTCGTTGCACGCTTCCGCCATGGCCGGCAGGCCTTCGACGATGGAGGCGTAGACGTTGCCAGGCACCCAACCGACATCGCCGTTGAGCAGGATGTTGTTGCGGCCGTAGAAGATCGCGAGGTCGATCACGCCGGGCAGGGCCTCGAGGCCCTTCTCCTCCTTGAACGCCCGGTCCAGCATGCCGCCGTGGAAGTCGAAGAACACCACGTCGCCGGGGATGGGGGTGACGGTCGGGTTCTCGAGCCCGATCGGCTCGTCGATGAACCGCTCGACCATCGTGTACACCTCGTTGCGGGCGTACTTCGCGTGGTGGACGGGGCCGGCATGCGGCAGCGACTGCCACACGGCCTCACATGTTCGCGGAGCGTCCTTCTCCAGAAGTTGGGCGACACAGGAGACGCCACGCTGCTCCAACGTGATCGTCATCAACCTCGACATCAGCTACCCACCAGTCGATTGCAGCACCTGTAGTTCTTGGCCTTGCTCTCCCGCGGGCTGCAGCGACCGCGCCGATTGTTGACAATCATACGAGCGGCTCTTAGCGTGTCAATCCCCCGTAGCTCCCCACGCGCGGACCACTCGTTGAGGGGAGCATGGGCGCATGAGCTCGCCACGATCCGCAACCATCGTCGTGCTGCACTCGCGTTCGGGTGACACCGGCCGACCGCCCGCCACCGACGTGCTGGAAGACCTCGCCGAGGTGCGGTATGTGACCGAGAAAGACCTGGTCAGCGCACTTCCTGGGGCCGACGTCCTGCTCGTCTGGGACTTCCGCTCGCACGCGCTCGCGAGCGCCTGGCCGGCGGCGGAGGCGTTGCGCTGGGTGCACGCCAGCAGCGCCGGGGTCAATCACGTTCTGTCACCTGAAGTAGTGGCGAGCGAGGTCGTGGTCACCAACTCTCGAGGAATCTTCGACGCGCCGATGGCCGAGTACGTGCTCGCCCTGGCGCTGGCTCTGGCCAAGGACCTGCCCGGCACCCTGCGGCTGCAGCACGAGCGGCGCTGGCGGCACCGGGAGACCGAGCGGCTCGGCGGCAAGCACGCGCTCGTCGCCGGCACCGGGCCGATCGGCCGCGCGATCGGGCGCACGCTCGCCGCGGCCGGGATGACGGTCACCGGAGTCGGCCGCCGGGCCCGCGAGTCGGACCCGGACCTGGGCACGGTGCTGCCGATGGACCGGCTCGCGGAGGGGCTGGCCGCGGCCGACTACGTGGTGCTGGCCGCGCCGCTGACCGACGCCACCCGGGGCATGATCGACGCGGCGGCGCTGTCCGCGATGCGGCCGACCGCGCGACTGATCAACGTGGGCCGCGGGCCGCTCGTGGTGCAGGAGGACCTGGTCGCGGCGCTCACCGAGAGCCGGATCGCGGGCGCCGCGCTGGACGTGTTCGCCGACGAGCCGCTGGCCGACTCCTCGCCCCTGTGGTCGATGGACAACGTGATCGTCTCCCCGCACATGTCGGGTGACGTGGTCGGGTGGCGGGCGGAACTGGTAGCACTGTTCCACGACAACCTGACGAGGTATCTGGACGGCCGGCCGCTGCGCAACGTGGTGGACAAGCGGCACGGTTACGTCCGGGAGGGAGCACCGTGAGTCGGAGCGGAGCCGCGTGCGCCGTCTGGACTGACGATCGCGCGCAGGCGCGCCAGCGCCGAGCACGTGAGGAGGGAAGACGGCGCGTTAGCGGCGTAGCGAAGCGAACAAGGGAGACACCGTGAGTCCGGCCGACCTGTCCGCGACCGAGCTGCACGCCGAATACCGTGCCGGCAGCCTGTCCCCCGTCGAGGTCGCCCGGGCCGCGCTGGACCGCATCGAGGCGGTGAACGGCGCGGTGAACGCGTACTGCCTCGTCGATCCCGACCGGACGCTCGCCGACGCGGCCGCCTCGGAGAAGCGTTGGGGCGCCGGCGAGCCGCAGGGCCTGCTCGACGGCGTCCCGGTGTCCATCAAGGACATCCTGCTCAGCCGCGGCTGGCCGACGCTGCGCGGCTCGCACACCGTCGACCCGCGGCAGCCGTGGGACGTCGACGGGCCGGCGGTGGCCCGGCTGCGCGAGCACAACGCCGTGCTGGTCGGCAAGACCACCACGCCGGAGCTCGGCTGGAAGGGCGTCACGGACAGCCCGCTCACCGGCGTCACCCGCAACCCGTGGGACGTCTCGAAGACCGCCGGCGGATCCAGCGGCGGCGCGTCGGCCGCGGTGGCCACCGGCACCAGTCCGATCTCCATCGGCACCGACGGCGGCGGCTCGATCCGCATTCCGGCGTCGTTCAGCGGGGTGTTCGGCATCAAGCCGACCTACGGTCTCGTGCCGATCTTCCCGGCGAGCCCGTACGGGACCCTCGCCCACGTCGGCCCGCTGTCCTGGACGGTCGCCGACAGCGCACTCGCACTCGATGTATTGTCCGGTTCGGACAGTCGCGATTGGACGACCGGGCCACGGCCGGAGCAGCCGGTGTCGGCGACACTCGGCGCAGGCGTGGCCGGCATGCGGATCGCGTTCAGCCCGCGGCTGGGCTTCGCCACGGTCGACCCGGAGGTGGCCGCCCTGGTGAACGCGGCCGCGCACACGTTCGCCGACCTCGGCGCCCGGGTCGAGCTGGTCGACCCGGTGGTCGCCGACTCGGTCGAGGCCTTCCACGTGCTGTGGTTCGCCGGCGCGGCGGCCTCGATCGCGCCGCTGTCGGCGGAGCAGCGCGAGAAGCTGGACCCGGCACTGCTCGAGGTCTGCGAGCAGGGTGCGCGGGGCTCGGCCCTGGACTACGTGTTCGCCACCGGGGTGCGCGCGGAGCTGGGCCGGGTCATGGGCGAGTTCCACGAGCATTTCGACCTGCTGCTGACCCCGACCATGCCGATCACGGCGTTCGAGGCCGGCGTCGAGGTGCCCGGCGGGTGGCCGGCGCCGCGCTGGACGAGCTGGACGCCGTTCACCTATCCCTTCAACATGACCCAGCAGCCGGCGGCGAGCCTGCCGTGCGGGTTCACGAAGGCCGGGCTGCCGGTGGGGCTGCAGGTGGTGGGGCCGAAGCACGCGGATGCGCGGGTGCTGGCCGCGTGCCGGGCGTTCGAGCAGGCCCGCCCGTGGCAGGGCACGCGCCCGTCGCTCGGGTGACGGCCGGCACATGGCCCGGTGACCTGAGTTACCCTACTCTGCGGTAGGTATTCTACTTAACTCGCGAGTAGGTTGGGGTGGTCGTCGTGTCGACCAGCGAGCGGCGGACGGTGATCGGGTCGGCGATGTCGGTGCTGAACCGGCTCTCGGGAGCCCGGTTCGTGGCCCGGTTGGGCCTCAAGACACCGGTCGACCGCGCGGTCTACCAGGCGACGAAGACCGGCTTCACCGTCGCGAACCGGTCGTTCACGGCAGCGGGCAAGCTGGCGAAGCCGCAGCGGCTGCCGGCGGCGGGCGACAGCGGCGTGTTCGACCTGAACCCGTCCGAGGAGCAGCAGCTCATCGTGGACACGGTCCGCGAGTTCGCCGCGGAGCGGCTGCGCCCGGCCGCCGCGGTCGCCGACGACAAGTGCGAGGCGCCGCCGGAGCTGCTCTCGACCGCCGACTCGCTCGGGATCACGATGATCGGCGTGCCCGAGTCGCTGGGTGGCGTGGCGACCGAGCGCTCGACGGTGACGAACGTGCTGGTCGCCTCGGCGCTCGCGGAGGGCGACCTCGGGCTCGCGCTGGCGTGCCTCGCGCCAGCCACGGTGGCGAACGCCCTGGTCCTGTGGGGCGACGAGACGCAGCAGGCGACGTACCTGCCGGCGTTCGTCGGCGAGGACGTGCCGGCCGCTGCGCTGGCGATCCAGGAGCCGCGGGCGCTGTTCGACCCGTTCTCCTTGCGTACCAAGGCTTACCGAACTGCCGGCGGGTTCGTGCTGGAGGGTGTGAAGTCGCTGGTGCCGCGGGCGTCGGCCGGCGAGGTGTTCGTCGTGGCGGCGGAGCTGGACGGTCGCGGGCCGGCGCTGTTCGTCGTTGAGTCGTCCTCCTCGGGCTTGTCGGTGGAGCCGGAGCCGGCGATGGGCCTGCGGGCCGCGGGCACCGGTCGGCTGGTGCTGTCGCAGGTGAAGGTGCCGTCGTCGGCGCTGCTCGGCGATGCCGGCGCCTACGCCGACTGCGTGCGCCTGGCCCGGCTGGGCTGGTGCGCGCTGGCGGTCGGAACCGGGGCGGCGGTGCTGTCCTATGTGACCGGCTACGTCAACGACCGGACGGCGTTCGGCGAGCCGGTCTCGCACCGGCAGGGCGTGGCGTTCAAGGTGGCCGACATCGGCACGGAGCTCGACGGCATGCGGCTGGTGACGTGGCGGGCGGCGGCGCGGGCGTCGCTCGGGCTGCCGTTCGCGCGCGAGGTGGCGCTGGCGCGGAAGCTGTGCGCGGACAAGGGAATGGCGATCGGCAGCGACGGTGTGCAGCTGCTCGGCGGGCACGGTTTCGTCAAGGAACATCCGGTGGAGCGGTGGTACCGGGACCTGCGCGCGGTCGGTCTGATGGAAGGCGCGGTGCTGGTGTGATCAACCTCGAGGTTCCTCGGAAGTTCACCACGCTGGTCGACCAGGCGCGGCAGGCGGCCGTGGCGTTCCTGCGGCCAAACTCGCGCAAGTACGACCGGGCCGAGCACACGTACCCGAAGGAGCTGGACACGCTGGCGGCGCTGCTGGACGGGCTGTCGGCGTCCGGGCGCGGGGCGGGCACGGGCGGCGTGCGCCGGTCGTCGTCGAAGTCGTCGGGCAAGGTCGTCAACGGCAGCAACATGTCGCTGGCGCTGGGCACGATGGAGATGTGCTGGGGCGACGCGGGTCTGCTGCTGTCGATGCCGCGGCAGGGCCTGGGCAACGCGGCGATCGCGTCGGTGGCCGACGAGTCGCAGCTGGCGCGGTACAAGGGCAAGTGGGCCGCGATGGCCATCACCGAGCCGGACGCGGGTTCGGACTCGGGCGCCATCCGCGCGACGGCCGTCCGCGACGGTGACTTCTATGTGCTGAACGGCGAGAAGATCTTCGTGACGTCCGGCGAGCGGGCGGACTGCGTGGTCGTCTGGGCAACTCTGGACCGCACCAAGGGCAAGGCGGCCATCAAGTCCTTTGTGGTCGACCGGGACACGCCGGGCTTCGAGCTGGTGCGCCTGGAGCACAAGCTCGGAATCCGGGCGTCCGACACGGCTCACTTCCGCCTGGACAACGTCCGCGTGCCGGCGTCGAACTTGCTTGGCTCACCGGAGATCCTGCCGGACAAGGGCTTCGCCGGCGTGATGCAGACGTTCGACAACACCCGCCCCCTGGTGGCGGCGATGGCGGTCGGCATAGCGCGGGCGGCCCTGGAGGAGACCCGCGGCCTCCTGTCCTCGGCGGGAGTCGCCGTCGACTACGACCGCCCACCCAGCACCCAACCCGCCGCGGCGGCCGCGTTCCTGGAGATGGAGTCCGACTACGAGTCGGCGTACCTCCTGACACTCCAGGCCGCGTGGATGGCGGACAACGGCAAGCCGAACTCGCTGCAAGCCTCGTACGCGAAGGCGAAGGCGGGCCGCAGCGCCACGGAGATCACGCTGCGCTGCGTGGAACTGTGCGGCAGCATCGGCTACGCGGAGACGGAGCTGCTGGAGAAGTGGTCCCGAGACGCCAAGATCATGGACATCTTCGAAGGCACCCAACAGATCCAACAACTCATCATCGCCCGCAGGTTGTTGGGAAAGACCAGCGCCCAGCTCAAGTGACCTGCTGAAACAGGCCCAGCCATCCTCGTCCACATCGGACTGGATGGCCGGGCCTTCGCATGCTGAGTGATCGTGGTCCGCCAGCTCCTTAATGGACACGCCATTCGCGAGCAACGTCGATGCGTAGAAGTGCCGGAGCGCATGCATCCCGTCCGCCCGCTTCCGGTACTCGACGCCGGCCTTCCGGAACGCGGCCTGCCAGACGACCTTGTGGAAGTGGTCGCCGCCGAACAATCGGCCCCGCTCACCGGTCACGAGCAGCGGCACGGTCACCAGCTCACCGCCCGGCTCCTTCCACGGCAACGTCACCGCGGTTGATTGGGAACCGCCGCTCGTGGTCCTGGACGTCCCGAGCACGCTCGCGGACACGGGCCCGTCCTCCCACCGACCGGTCGCCGTACCGTCCTCGCCTTGCACGGGGTTCTCCGGATCAACTTGCCCTCGACGGCCGAGTCAAGACGCGCCACCGCCGGCGGCGCGCTCGGCCTGTCACCCTGGCGAGGTGGACCGCATCCATCGCGGCACGGCCGGCTGCCACTCCGCTCACGCCGGCCGGCCTGCGCGGCGCAATCCACCAGCTCGCGACGGCAGCGCCACCGGCCGCGGCGCATACCATGATGCCCATGGACAGCGACCCCGCTGAGTTCGTCCGGTCCGCCTACAACGCCTTGTCCCACCACTACCGCGCCGACGCCGACACGCTCGATCATTACGACCGCTGGCTGGCCGATCTACTGGACCGGCTCCCCGAGCGCGGACATGTCCTGGATATCGGATGTGGTTGCGGCATTCCCGTCGCGCGGCGCCTCACCGTCGCTGGGTACGAGGTGACCGGCGTAGACGTCAGCGACGTACAGATCGAACGCGCCCGATCACTGGTTCCCGACGCCACCTTCATCCGCGCCGACGCCACGACACTAGATCTCCCACCTGCGACCTTCGACGCCGTCGTCTGCCTCTACGCCCTGATTCACATGCCGCTCGAACAACAGCCCAGCCTCCTGCGCAACATCGCTCTATCGCTGCGCCCTGGCGGCTGGCTGCTGACAACGACCGGCCAGCACGCCTGGACCGGCACCCAGGACAACTGGCTCGGCGGCCCGGCCACCATGTGGTGGAGCCAGGCCGATGCCGCTACCTACCGTTCTTGGCTCCAAGACGCTGGCTTCGACGTCACCGATCAGCAGTTCGTCCCGGAAGGCAACAGCGGCCACGCCCTGTTCTGGGCACGCCGTAGTCACACGTGACTGATGGACATCTTCGAAGGCACCCAACAGATCCAGCAACTCATCATCGCCCGCCGCCTCCTCGGAAAGACCAGCGCAGAACTGAAGTGACCTGCTGAACAGGCCAGCCACCGTCGTCCACATCGGACAAGCTCTGCTGGCGTGCGGTGCCGATGAGGACAGTTCGTGGTCGACGGGGTGGGTCTGCGTGGTCATCTTCTCCGCCTTCATCTGACCCTAGTGACCTTATGCTGGAAGGACCTGTCACGAGGAGAGCCGCCATGCACATGAAGAGTGCGACCCGCGCTGCACTGGGTGCGATCTCGCCTTTGTTCGTCGTCAGTGACCTCCAGCAGGCGTTGGCGTTCTACCGCGAGCGTCTCGGCTTCGAGGTGACCCACCAGGCGCCGACGCCTGATCCGTTCTTCGCCATCGTCGCCCGAGACGGTGTGCAGGTGCTGCTGAAGGTGGTTGCCGACGACGTCGGTGCGTTGCCGAACCCGTCTCGCCACCCCCACGCCCGTTGGGACGCCTACGTCCACGTGTCTGACCCCGACGCGCTGGCGGCCGAGTTCCGAGACCGGGGCGTCACGTTCAGCACACCGCTCGCCGACACCGACGACGGCCTGCGCGGCTTCGAGCTGACCGACCACGACGGCTACGTACTCTTCTTCGGCCGCCCCGCGGGTGATGCGTACTGAGCCGACCGAGTGGGCCGGCCGTCGAACGTCTCCGGCTCGATCATGGCGTTGCGCTGCTCGCCTTCGAACGCGCGAACCGCGCCTACTTCGCGGCCTCGGTGCCCGACCGGGGCGACGACTACTTCGCTCACTTCGACGCATGGCTCCGCCAGTTGCTCGCCGAGCAGGCCGCCGGCCAGCATCACTTTCACGTGCTGGTCGACGATGTCGGCGAAGTGCTGGGGCGGGTGAACCTGATCGACGTCGCGAACGGCTCCGCCGAACTGGGCTTCCGGATCGCCGAGAAGGTCACCGGCCAGGGCGTGGCCACGGCCACCGTCCGGGAGGTCTGTGCGCTCGCGCGTGACACCTACGAGTTGACGAGCCTGCACGCGTCAGCCGCGGTCGACAACGTCGGCTCCCGGACGGTGTTGGACCGCAACGGGTTCGCGCCGACCGGCGAGACCGTCCGGCTTGCTGGGCAACCCGGGCTCCGCTACACGCTGCTGCTCGCCGACCTGGCGCCGAACAGGTGACGCCGCGTTACGGTGGCGGCATGGCGGAGACCCAGCGGGAGCCGGTGCCACGCGTCGACTCGGGTGAGCTCGACACGGCCTTGGCGTTCCTGTCGTTCGCCCGGCATTGCGTGCTCAAGAAGGCCGACGGGTTGTCCGACGAACAGCTACGCCGTGTCCTGGTCGACAGCGGCACCACCATCCTGGGCCTGATCCAGCACCTTGCCGAGGCGGAGCGGTACTGGTTCGGCCACCACCTCGCCGGGGCCACCTGGGACGCCGACCAGGAGTACGGCATGGCCGTCCCGGCCGACCGCGCCACCGACGACGTGCTGCGGGACTACCGGACGGCGATCGAAGACAGCGACCGCGCGATCCGGGCCCTCGACGATCCGGACGCGCGCTTCGCCGTCCCGGTCGACGGCAACCGGCACACGCTGCGGTGGGTCGTCGCCCACATGACGAGCGAGACGGCCCGGCACGCCGGGGCACGCGGACATCCTCCGGGAACAGCTCGACGGCACCACGGGGCGCTGAGCCCAGGGCGAAGTTCACCGCCTGAGGGTGGTGTCGGCGATCCGTTCGCGATCGCGCTACTCGCCGCCGCACGGCTTCTCGTGGGCCGGCGATGGGCTGCCCAGGCCCGTTGCACCGGCTTGGCCACCGGATGACAATGCGCCGCATGACACGTGCGCGGCACGCGGTTCCCTGGCGGTTCCGGTGGGTTGGCGTGGCCTACCTGCTGCTCGTACTCGGCGTGGCGCTGTTCGTGTACCTGGCCACGTGGGGGTGGCTCCACGATCCCGCCGGTGGGGCGAGCTTCGCCGGCATCTGGCTGTTCTTCGTGGCCTTTCCGGCCTCGCTGATCCCGTTCGTGCTCGCTTCGTCGGTTACCGGGCTGCCGGCCTTCGTGCTGCACGTCGCCGTGGGGCTGGGGCAGGCGACGCTGCTGTTCTTGTTGTGCTGGTGGCTCGACAGGCGCCGCTCTAGCTGATGTGGGCGTCGAGGAACTCGTCCAGGTAGGTCCAGGTCGTGGTGCGGGCGCCTCTGCCGGCCAGCACGCCCAGATGGCCGCCCGGAGCGGTCTCGAACCGAACCTCCGCCGCGTTGGGCAGGACGTCCACCAGCTTGCGGACCGCCCGCTGCGGGGCGATGCCGTCGCCCTTGCCGGCCACCACCAGGACCGGGGCCTTGACCTCGCGCAGCGAGATCCGGCGGCCGCCGATGTCGACCTCGCCCTCGGCCAGGTCGTTCGCGCGGAAGAAGCGGTGGTACATCTGGCCGAACGTCCGCCCGGGGTAGGCGATCATGTTGTCGGTGAAGCGGTCCACGGCCTCCAGCTGCGCCAGGAAGTCCCGGTCGTCCAAGTGGGACAGGATCGCGTACGGCTTGGTCACCATCTTGTCGAACGCCGACAGCTGGAACGCGCGCTTCACCAGCGCCCGCGGCGCACCGCCGAGCACGCGGTACACGGGCGTCAGGATCCACCCGTTCGTCAGGTCGGCGAGCGGCTTGATCGGTGCGATGAGCGGGATCGCGGTCATGTCGATCGGCGCGGCGACCGTCGCGATCGAGGCGATCGGCAGGTCCGGCTGGTCGGCGTGGGTGAGCAGGGACAGGATCCCGCCGAGGCACCATGCCACGACGTGCACCGGCGCGCCGCCGGCGTCCTTGCTGACCGCGCGGACGGTCCTCGGCAGCACCTCGTCGATCCAGTGCTCCAGGCCGAGCCGGCGGTCGGCGAAGCGCACGGTCCCGTAGTCCACGAGGTAGAGCCGCCGGTCACCGTCGACCAGGTGCTCGGCCAGGCTGCAGCCGCGGCGCAGGTCGAAGCACAGCGCGGGGGCGGCGAGCGGCGGCACGAGCAGCACCGGCTCACCGCGGGGCGCACCGCCGACGAACCGGTACACCGACCTGTTCGGACCCTTGTCGATCAGCGTCCGCGGCACCGGCCGCAGGTCGGCGACCCCGCCGCGGAGCACCTTGTCTCGCACGTTCCCCGCAGCCTCGCTAACCCTCACGACGGCCCCTCGCAGGCTCGGTGCCGCCGCTCGCGGTCGCCCTGTGTCCGATGGTTCGCTCCGCAAGCTCCGCTCACAACGCCATCCAACCACCGATCTGCTGACTACGATGCGTGCATGGCGTCAACGGAGCGGCCGAACTGGGCACCCGAGTCCATCGACCTGGAGCGGCCGAACGCCGCCCGGATCTACGACTACCTGCTGGGCGGCGCGGCCAACTTCGCGGCCGACCGGGAGTTCGGCGAGCAGTTGCTCACGGTGCTGCCCGAGGCCCGCCCGGCCGCGCGGATGAACCGGGCGTTCCTGCACCGCGCGGTCCGCTTCTGCGTCGACGCCGGCATCCGGCAGTTCCTCGACGTCGGCTCCGGCATCCCGACCGCCGGCAACGTGCACGAGATCGCACAGCGGATGGACCCGGAGTGCCGCGTGCTGTACGTGGACATCGAACCGGTCGCCGTGACGCACAGCGAGCTGATGCTGCGCGACAACGCCCAGGCCACGGCCATCCGCGCCGACTTCACCGACCCGGACTCGATCCTGGACTCCGAGGCCGCGCGCGACATGCTGGACTTCGACCAGCCGATGGCCCTGCTGCTCGTCGCCCTGCTGCACTTCGTCCCCGACGCCGCACAGCCGTACGACGCGGTCAACCGCTTCGTGTCGCGGCTGACCTCCGGCAGCTACCTGGTGCTCTCGCACGCCGTCGAGCGCCCGTCCGAGGAGCAGGCCGAGGGCATCGACCGGCTCTACGACCGCGCCGACGCCCCGGGCGTGCGCCGCACGCGCGAGGAGATCACGCGGTTCTACGAGGGCCTCGAGATGGTCGAGCCGGGCCTGGTGAACACGCCGGAGTGGCGCCCCGAGCCGACCGACAACAGCGCGAACCAGCCCGGCGCGAACGTCGCCGTCGCCGGGGTGGCCCGCAAGCCCTGACCTACCAGGCCGGTCGCAGCGGCATGTGCGCCTCGACGCCGTCCAGCCGCACGCCCAGCATCTGGTGCAGCTGCACGCTGTTGCGGTCGAAGCCCAGCCGCGAACCGGCCAGGTACAGCCGCCACACGCGGGCCCGGCCCAGGCCCACCTCGGCGACCGCCTCGTCCCAGTGGGTGTCCAGGTTGGCGCACCACTGCTCGAGCGTCTTCGCGTAGTGCTCGCGGATGTTCTCCGCGTGCCGCACCTCGAAGCCGTTGTCGTGCATCTCGGACATGAGGTGGCCGGGGCTCTCCAGCTCGCCGTCGGGGAACACGTACCGGTTGAGGAAGCCGCCCACCTTCGCCGGCTGCGCGTTGTCCGGCCGGGTGATGCAGTGGTTGAGCAGCCGCCCGCCCGGGCGCAGCTTGTCGTGCAGCGAACGGAAGTACTCGCCGAGGTGCGCCTTGCCGATGTGCTCGGTGAGCCCGATCGAGCTGACGGCGTCGAAGCCGGACTCGGCGACGTCGCGGTAGTCGAGGTGGCGGATCTCGGCGAGCTCGGTCAGGCCCGCCTCCGCGATCGCCTTCTGGCCCCACTCGGCCTGCTTGCGCGACAGCGTCACGCCCAGCGCCCGCACGCCGTAGTGCCGGGCGGCGTGCATCACCATGCCGCCCCAGCCGCAGCCGACGTCGAGCAGCCGCATGCCGGGCTCCAGGCCCAGCTTGCGCGCGACCAGGTCGTGCTTGGTCCACTGTGCCTCTTCCAGCGACGAGTCCGCGTCGGGGTAGACCGCGCAGGTGTAGGCCATCGACGGCCCGAGGATCCACTCGTAGAACCGGTTCGACACGTCGTAGTGGTGGGTGATCGCGTCCTGGTCCCGCGACCTGGAGTGCTTGCGGCCGCGCAGCCGCGACTCCGGGTCCGGCCGCCGGACCGGCCACCACAGCCGGTACCCGCCGAGGCGCAGCGCCATCTCCACGCGCAGCCGCGCCGGGACGCCCTCGATGGTGGCGGCGGACATGCTCGCCAGCGCCGTGTACATGTCGCCGTCGATGTCCAGCGTGCCGCTCACGTACGCCCGGGCCAGGCCCAGCTCGCCCGGCGCGGAGGCCAGGTAAGACATCGCCAGCGGCGAGTTCACCCGTATCTGGACCGGTGCGTCCGGGTCGCCCGCCCGGCTGCCGTCGAAGACACGGAACTCGAGTGGAGCGTCGCGCCCGATCGCACGCTCGAAGATCTCGGCCAGCTGCATGGTTCGCCCCTTCCCGACCTCATTGATTGCCAACGCACTTCGCGTACAGATCGGGAAGCCGACCCTTCGGGTCGTAGGTCTCCTTCAGCTTGCGGTAGGTCTCCCCGTCGTACCGCGACCAGAACTCATCCTCATTGAAGTACGAATCCGAGTACAGAGATTTATGTCCACCCAATTCGGTGACCTTGCTCTCGATCAGGCGGTTGTGGGTGCCGTCCGACTGGCCCGGTCGCAGGGGGACGGTCGCCCAGAAGCCGACGTTGACGAACAACCGGCCGGGCTCCATCGGGTAGAGCGGCCAGCCTGCCGTGTCGCGTAGTCGGACCGGGCACAGCCAGACCGGCCGGATGCCGATCTCGGTGTCGAAGAAGTCGAGGAACTCGGCCAGCCGTGCCACCGGGACCTCGACGTCCTGGATGACGGCCTCCCGGGCCGGCTGGCGGAGCAGCTTCGCCGCCCGCGCGTAGAGCTGGTGGCGACGGTCGAAGGCGACGATCCGGCGGTACACGTCCGACCGGAGGTAGCGCCGCGGCCACAGCCGGCGGATCACCGGATGCTGCGCGCCGAGCGCCTCCGAGCACCAGAACCAGTCGGTGTCCCAGCGCCACAGGTAGTCGCGCACGGTGAGGTGGTCGGTCGTTCGATCACGGATCGAGCGGTAGTAGATTCGCTGGCCGGTGTAGTCGGACACGGCCGGCGCGTGGTCGGTGAACGTGCCGAGCGTCAGGTACAGCTCGTCGCCGGCGAAGACCGTGCCGTCGACGAAGTCGACCGTCTCGTCGGCGCACGCCTGCTCGATGCCCTTCGCGCAGGCCGCGGCGTCGGCGAAGCGGACGTGTCGCAGCGCGACGTAGGGCTTGGTCTCCTGGAGCTCGATGCGCAGCCGGAGCGCGTAGCCGAGGGTGCCGTACGAGTTGGGGAAGCCGCGGAACAGCTCGGCGTGCTCGCCGTCCGGCCGGGCCACGACGACGTCGCCGTCCGGGGTGAGGATCTCCATCTCCAGCACCGACTCGTGCGGCATGCCGTTGCGGTAGGAGCTGGACTCGATGCCGAGCCCGGCGACCGCGCCACCGAGGGTGATGGTCTTGAGCTGGGGCACGACGTGCGGCATCAGGCCGTGGGCCAGGGTGGCGTCGGCGAGGTGCTCGTAGGTGGTCATGCCGCCGACGTCCGCGGTCTGCCCGTCGACGTCGATGACGCCCGCGAAGGCGCTCACGTCCAGCGCGTTCGCCGGCGGCGGCTCGCGGAAGCGGAACAGGTTCGAGGTGGGCTTGGCCAGCCGGATCGGCGAGCCGTCCGGCTGTCCGACGAGCTGCGCCCGTAGCGTGTCGACGGCCTGGTCATGGGCGATCCGTGCAGGTGATCGGCTCACTCCACGATGCTAACCCGATTTTCGAGGAGAGGTTCGCGCGGCTAACGAGCCTGGTACTCCTCGAACAGCTCGGTGACGTAGGCGAGGAACAGCCCGGCCGCGCCCACCACGCCCTCGATCGGGTGCAGCTGGGCGAAGCCGTAGGCCATCTCGCAGCCCTGGTAGGACGGCGCGGACTCGCGGACGTCGGTGAACCAGTCGTAGAACGGCACGCGGGCCTTGGCGAGGTCGGGGTGGATCAGCGGCCCGAAGACGGCGAGCAGGTTGAGGGCGACCGGTCGGTTGCGCAGGGCCCAGCGGTAGGTCTCGGAGAACTGGTAGAAGCGTTCCTCGGCGTCGGTGGCGTACTGGTCGTGGTGGGCGGCGAGGACGACGCCGTGCTCGGTGGAGGCCTGCTCGGCCTCGCTCCAGGCCCGGTCGTGCTCGGCGCGGTTTGCCCAGTCGCCGGTGATGTAGGTGGCCCACTTGGCCGAGCCGGGGTTGCCGAAGTCCCCGCCCGGCATGCCTTTCGCGAGCGCCAGCCCCCGCTCGATGCCCTCCACGATGCCTGCGTCTACATAGGACGCCCAGGTGCCCGGCGTGCCGAGCCCGTGGTCGCGGAAGAAGGTGATGACGCCCTCGATGTTGCGCCACCTGTCCGACACGCCGAGCTCGGCGCCAGGCCCGCTCTGCATGCCGCGCACGAACTCGAGCCGCTCGGCCATGGACATCAGGTCGATGTCGTCGGCGGTGCAGTCGAGGGCGACGGCGCAGTCGGCGGGCGTGCGCCTGGTCTCGGCGGCCCCGGCGGGCACGGCGATGGCGGCGGCCAGGATGCCGAGAAGGGACACGAACAGCAGGACCCGCCGGCGCACGGACATGGCACTCCTTCTCAGCGTTGAGTGAGAGGGAGCTTACTGACGGGTAGGTGTGCTCGGTACGGCCTTACGTCGCAATTGCCGCTGGGCCGGCTCGTCCACAGCCCGCCACCCGAGCGGGTGGACGGGCTCGGCCGGCAGCGGCTACTTGAACGGCCCCGTGCCGCCCACGATGGGCAGCTTCACCGTGCTCTTGGCCGGGTTCACGGTCAGCTCGGTCCCCGGCAGCGGGCGCAGTGTGTAGTGCATGTCCGTCGACACGACGACCAACCCAAGCCGATGCCCCGGCGCGAACACGTAGTCATCCGGCTCCAGCGGCCAGGTGAACGTGTACTCCTGCCCCTGCTGGATCGGCGTGCTGCGCGAGACGGACTTGCGGTTCTGCACGTCCGTCCAGCCCCGGGTGACCATGGTGGCCTCGCCGGACGGGGCGTAGTCCACCAGGACGGCCGTCAGGTTCGCCGCGTAGCGGTTGTTCACCGACGCCCGCAGGGACACCGACGGCGTACCACTCAGGTGCGCCCCCGAGGTGAGCGGTGCGGTGACGTACACCAGCCGGTTCGGGTTGGCCGACGTCGGGTTCGGCAGCAGCGCCACATCGGTGTCCAGCTCACGGCCGCGATCCACAAAGGACTGACGAGGGCGCGGTCCGGGCGCCGGACGAACGGAGAGCGTGCCCGGCTCGGTCGCGTTCGGGGCGCCGAGATGCAGCGAGGCGGACCGGGAGCCCGGCACCGGCCACGAGGCGTACTTCTCGTACGTCCCGTCCGGACGCTGCACGTCGGCCATCGGCTCGGTCATGATTCCGTTGTCCACACCGAACAACCAGTGGTCCATCCACCGGTTGAGTGTCCGCTGGTAGTCGGTCGTCCCGCGCGGGCCACCGTGGCCGTCCTTGTGCAGCCAGATCTTGCGCGGCACGTCGGAGCGGGACAGCTGCTCCCACCACGTCGAGTACGCCGTCCCCATCACGTTGTAGTCCTCGAGACCGTGCACGACGAACACGCTGGCCTCGACGTCGCGCGCCCGGTGCAGGTAGTCGCGCTCGTGCCACGTGTCGTTGTAGTCGCCGGTGATCCGGTCTCCCCGCTGCAGCAGCGCGTCCGTGATGTGCCGGCAGTGCTCCAGCCGCGGCCCCTCGGTGAAGAACGCCAACACGTCCAGGTCCTCGCCCTGGAAGGCGTTCTCCCCCACCCCGGACCGGCTGGAGTGCGGCGCGCGCACCAGCCCGTTGGCCCGGTAGTAGTCGTACCAGCTGGAGATCGCCGACACCGGCACGATCGTGCGCAGGCCCTCGACGCCGGTCGTCGCCACCTGGTTGGGCAGTGTGCCGTTGTAGGACACGCCGGTCATGCCGACGTCGCCGGTGGTCCAGTCCGCGGTGACCGGGTTGCCGGCCTCGTCGAACGCCTGCGCCCGGCCGCCCAGCCAGTCGATGATCGCCTGGGTGCCGAGCGTCTCCTTCATGTCGCCGATCGTCGGGCAGCCGTCGGAGAACCCGGTGCCGATGCTCTCGCCGAGCACGACCGCGTACCCGCGCGGCACCCAGTAGTTGTCCAGCGAGCCCGGCAGGTCCGGCTCCGGCCGGGGCGCGCCCGCTTCGGCCCGGGCGGACGACTGTCCCCGCGAGTCCGGCTGGATCCCCTCCTGCGGCAGCACGTCGAAGTCCACGTTGTGGTTCGCCGCGTCACCGCCGTTGTACCGGTACGGGCTGTGCTCGAAGACCACCGGGACCTTGATGCCCTGCGACTCGGTCTCCCCGGGCCGGGACAGCTGCAGCCGCACCCGGTCGCGCTTGCCGTCGAGGTCACTGTCCACCGAGGTCTGCACGAACAGCGTCTCCTCGACCGCGTTCGCGAGGTCGAACTGCGGCTGGCTGACACCGTCCTCGACGCGCAGCCAGGGCGGCGGGGTCGGCCGGTCGTCGCCACGCGGAGCAGCCGCGGCGGGGGCGGCCGTGGCCACCGTGACGAGCGGTAGCACGATCGCCATGAGCAGGGACAACCGGCGAGACGTCCGCATCAGAGCCTCCGGGGCGGCGCAGGGAAGGAAGCTCATCGTAAGCCCACCTGAGCCGCGCCGAGGCCGGTGATTTCCCGGCACCGCTACTTTCGGGTGTTGGTCCCCGGCCGGCACGTGGTCTAGCATTGCCATCGCAAACCCTTCCTCGGAACGGCTTTGCGACTGGCCTCGGCGGCCGCCACCGCCGGGGCCCTTTCATTTGGTTGGATGACGAGGCTGTTTCGAAACACGCCTGCTGGTCGGACCACCGCGGGGACCTGGACTTGTTTTGAAATAGCCTCGGGGCGTGAACATCGTCGTGGGCGTCTTCGACCTCTTCACCTACGCGGTAGCGGGTGGGCTCTACGTCGCGCTGGCCGGCTACGTCGGCGACCGGTTGGACCTCGTCCACCTGGCCTCGCTGAACAGCGTCAACGGTGTCCTGCTGGTGATCGGCGCCGTCGTGCTCAGCTACCTGTGCGGCATCCTCGCCTACCCGCTCGGCGCCTTGCTGAACCGAGTCGTCCCGCACAAGCGGCGCGACCCGCGCGCCGAGTTCCGCCGCCGCAACCCGGCGGCCCGCGACCGGGACTACGTCGACGCCGACTCGTTCCTGCTGCTGTCCGCGCTCCAGATGCACGACATGGACGCTGCGACCGAGGTGAACCGGCTGCGCGCGTCCGGGCTGATGGCCCGCAACTCCGGCCCCGCACTGGTGCTGGCCGCGGTGACCGCGCTCGTCGAGGCGTTCACCAGCGGGCACCCGGTACTCGCGGCCGTCTGCGCGGTCGCTCTCGGCGCCGCCTCGGTGCTGCTCGTCCTGCAGGGACGCAGGCTCGGCTACATGGCGAGCATCAAGACGCTCGAGCTGTGCTTCTGGCTGCCCGACATCGACGACAAGACCGTGGACGACAGGACGCGGTCAGCGAAGCCCTAGCTCCCGGGCGATCAGCATCCGCTGCACCTCGCTGGTGCCCTCGCCGATCTCCAGGATCTTGGCGTCGCGGTAGAAGCGGCCGACCGGGAACTCGTTCATGAACCCGTACCCGCCGAAGATCTGGGTGGCGTCGCGCGCGTTGTCCACCGCCGCGTTGGACGCGACCAGCTTGGCGATCGCGGCCTCCTTCTTGAACGGCTCGGAGCGCTCCATCTTCGCGAGCGCCGCGTAGTAGGCCAGCCGCGCGGTGTGCGCCCGCGCCTCCATGTCCGCGATCTTGAACTGGATCGCCTGGTACTCCCCGATCTTGTGGCCGAACGCCTCCCGCTCGCCGGCGTAGCGCAGGCACTCGTCCACACAGCCCTGCGCGAGCCCGACCGACAGCGAGGCGATCGCGATGCGGCCCTCGTCCAGGATGGACAGGAACTGCGCGTAGCCGCGACCCCGCACGCCCAGCAGGTTCGCCTCGGGCACCCGGCAGTCGGCGAAGGACAGCTCGCGGGTGTCGGAGGCGTTCCAGCCGACCTTCGAGTACTTCTTGGACACCGAGAAGCCCGGCGTGCCCGACGGCACGATGATCGTGGAGATCTCCTTGCGACCGTCGGCCGCGCCGGTCACCGCGGTGACCGTGACCAGGCCGGTGATGTCCGTGCCGGCGTTGGTGATGAACGCCTTCGAGCCGTTGATCACCCACTCGCCGTTCTCGAGCCGTGCCGTGGTCTGCGTGGCACCCGCGTCCGACCCGCCGCCCGGCTCGGTGAGCCCGAAGGCGCCGAGCAGCTCGCCCGCACACAGGCGCGGCAGCCACTCGCGCTTCTGCTCCTCGGTGCCGAACCGGTAGAGCGGCATCGCACCGAGCGAGACGCCTGCCTCGAGCGTGATCGCGACGGACGAGTCGATCCGGGCGAGCTCCTCGAGGGTGATGCACAGCGCGGTGAAGTCGCCGCCCATGCCGCCGTACTCCTCGGCGAAGGGCAGTCCGAACAGCCCCATCCGGCCCATCTGTGCCACGAGGTCGTACGGGAACTCCTCCCGCTCGTAGAAGTCGCCGATGACCGGTGCGACCTCCTCGCGGGCGAACTCCTCGACGGTCTTTCGCAAGGTCTCGTGCTCTTGGCCGAGTCGGAAATCGATCATGACAGCTCCTCCGAGGCAGGTGGGGTCACCACGGCTAGGGGTTGGTTCAGCGCGACCTGTTGGCCCGCCTGCACGTTCAGCTCGGTGAGCACGCCGTCGACCGGTGCGGTGACGGTGTGCTCCATCTTCATCGCCTCGACGACGACCAGCGGCGCACCGGCCGCGACCACGTCGCCCACGGCCGCCTTCACCACCAGCACGGTGCCCGGCATCGGGCTCGTCACCGGTCCGCCCGCGGCCGCCGACGCGGTCTCGCTCTCCAGCAGCGAGTGCTCGGCCACCGCCCAGGTCCGCCCGCCCGCGGCGAGCCACAGCGTGTCGGCGGCCTCGTCGAGGGCGCGGCGGAACGAGGTGACACGGCCCCCGAAGGTCACCTCGAGCCGGTCCGCGACGCGACGGGCCGAGGCGGGCACGGGCTCCGCGTCGCCGACCGCGACCGTCGCGGCGCCCGGCGAGCCGGTGACCCGAACGGTCACCTGCCGGTCGCCGCAGGTCAGCCGGAACGGCGTGGCGGCCGGGCCGCCGAGGCGCCAGCCGTTCGGCACGTCCCACGGGTCCACGATCTCGCCCGCCGGCTGCAGTCCGAGTAGCTCGTCGAGCGCGGCGGCGGCGAACACCAGGTCCGGCACCTCGCCCGCGGTGAGCACGTCGAGCTTGCGCTCCACGAGCCCGGTGTCCAGCCGGCCGGCCACCACGTCGTCGTCGGCGAGCAGCGCGCGCAGGAAGGCGACGTTGGTGCCGACGCCGAGCACGGCGGTCTCGCCAAGGCTCGCGGACAGCCGGCGCAGCGCCACACCCCGGTCCGGGCCCCAGGCGATGACCTTGGCGAGCATCGGGTCGTAGCTCGAGCCGACGACCGTGCCCGCGCGCAGCGCGGAGTCGACCCGCACGTGCGCACCGCCGGGCTCGGCGAGCGCGAGCACGGTGCCGCCGGTGGGCAGGAAGCCGTGGGCCGGGTCCTCGGCGTAGACGCGCGCCTCGACCGCGTGTCCGCGAAGGTCCACATCGGACTGTCCGAACGCGAGCGGGAAACCGGCGGCGACCAGGATCTGCTGCTCCACCAGGTCGATCCCGGTGACGAGCTCGGTGACCGGGTGCTCGACCTGCAGCCGAGTGTTCATCTCCATGAAGAAGAACTCGTCGGGGCGGTCGGTGGAGACGATGAACTCGACGGTGCCCGCGCCGCGGTAGTCGACCGCTCGCGCGGCGTCGGCGGCGGCCTCGCCCATCCGCGCCCGGTCCGCGGCCGACAGCAGCGGCGAGGGGGCCTCCTCGATGATCTTCTGGTGCCGGCGCTGCAGGCTGCACTCGCGCTCACCGAGGTGGATCACGTTGCCGTGCGCGTCGGCGAGCACCTGGAGCTCGATGTGCCGCGGGTTGGTCACGAACCGCTCGATGAGCAGCGTGTCGTCGCCGAACGCGCCGCGGGCCTCGCGCCGGGCGGACTCGAGCGCGGCGCGCAGGTCGGCGGGGTCGTCGACGCGGCGCATGCCCTTGCCGCCCCCGCCGGCCGACGGCTTGACCAGCACGGGGTAGCCGACCTCCGCGGCCGCCTCGACGAGGTCGTCGTCGGACATGCCGGCGAGGTTGCGGCCGGGCACGACCGGCACGCCCGCGGCGGACACGGTCTGCTTGGCGCGGATCTTGTCGCCCATCGCCTCGATCGCGGCCGGCGGCGGACCGACGAACACGAGCCCGGCGTCCGCGCAGGCGCGGGCGAAGGCGGCGTTCTCGGCGAGGAAGCCGTAGCCGGGGTGGACGGCCTGCGCGCCGGTCTCGCGGGCGGCGGCGAGGATCGCGTCGATCGACAGGTAGCTGTCGACCCGGACGGCCTCGTCGGCGTCGGCCACGTGCCGGGCACCGGCGTCGGCGTCGGTGTAGACCGCGACGGACCGGATGCCCAGCCGCGAGAGCGTGCCCGCGACGCGCACCGCGATCTCCCCGCGGTTGGCGATCAGAACGGTGTGGAACATCGGTCGCGGATCCCTCCTCGCAGGCTCCGAGGGACCGCTCGCGGTCGCCCTGTATTCATGGTTCGCTCGCAAGCTCGCTCACATCCTGAAGACGCCGTAGCGGACGGGTTCGAGCGGCGCGTTGCCGGCGGCGGACAGGGCGAGGCCGAGCACCGTGCGGGTGTCGGCCGGGTCGATCACGCCGTCGTCCCAGAGCCGCGCGGTGGAGTAGTACGGGTTGCCCTGGTCCTCGTACTGGGTGCGGATCGGGTCCTTGAACCCCTCCTCGTCGCCCGCCGACCACTCCTCGCCGCGCGCCTCGAGCTGGTCGCGACGAACGGTGGCGAGGACGGTCGCCGCCTGCTCGCCGCCCATCACGGAGATCCGCGCGTTGGGCCACATCCACAGGAAGCGGGGCGAGTACGCGCGGCCGCACATCGAGTAGTTGCCGGCACCGAACGAGCCGCCCACGATCACGGTGAGCTTCGGCACCCGCGCACAGGCGACCGCGGTGACCATCTTGGCGCCGTGCTTGGCGATGCCGCCGGTCTCGTAGTCGCGGCCGACCATGAAGCCGGTGATGTTCTGCAGGAACACCAGGGGGATCGAGCGCTGGTCGCAGAGCTCGATGAAGTGCGCGCCCTTGACCGCGGACTCGCCGAACAGCACGCCGTTGTTGGCGACGATGCCGACCGGGTGGCCGTGGATGCGGGCGAAGCCGGTGACCAACGTCGCGCCGTACTCCTTCTTGAACTCCCGGAACCGGCTGCCGTCCACGACGCGGGCGATGACCTCGCGGACGTCGTAGGGCGTGCGTGAGTCGGTCGGCACCACGCCGTAGAGCTGCGTCGGGTCGACGTCGGGCTCCTCGGTCTTGACCGTCTCCCAGGGCGTCCGCGAGCGCGGTCCCAGCGTGCTGACGATCGAGCGCACGATCCGCAGGGCGTGCGCGTCGTCCTCGGCGAGGTGGTCGGTGACGCCGGACCGCCGCGCGTGCACGTCGCCGCCGCCCAGGTCCTCGGCGCTGACGACCTCGCCGGTCGCCGCCTTCACCAGCGGCGGGCCGCCGAGGAAGATCGTGCCCTGGTTGCGGACGATCACGGCCTCGTCGGACATGGCCGGGACGTAGGCGCCGCCGGCCGTGCAGGACCCGAGCACGGCGGCGATCTGCGGGATGCCCTTGGCGGACATGGTGGCCTGGTTGAAGAAGATGCGGCCGAAGTGCTCGCGGTCGGGGAAGACCTCGTCCTGGCGGGGCAGGAACGCGCCGCCGGAGTCGACGAGGTAGAGGCACGGCAGGTTGTTGTGGAGAGCGACCTCCTGCGCGCGGAGGTGCTTCTTGACCGTCATCGGGTAGTAGGTGCCGCCCTTGACGGTGGCGTCGTTCGCGACGATGACGCACTCGCGCCCGCTGACCCGCCCGACGCCGGTGATGATGCCGGCCGCGGGCGCCTCGTCGTCGTACATCCCGGTCGCGGCGAGCGGGGAGAGCTCGAGGAACGGCGAGCCGGGGTCGACCAGCGACTCGACCCGGTCCCTCGGCAGCAGCTTCCCGCGGTCGACGTGGCGTTGCCGGGCCCGCTCGCCGCCGCCGGCGGCCGCCCTGCGCGACCGCTCGCGCAACTCGTCGACGAGGGCCGTTTGCTCCCCGACGTTGCGACCGAAGGCGGGGTCGTTCGGGTCGGCCGCGCTCCGCAGCACAGGCGCGTCCATCTCGCTCCGCTCATGTTAGTCAGCGTTAACCTGTCGGCTCCGATGTTAGCGCTCACTAACGTCGACGTCCACCCGGGACCAGCGAGTATCGACTCGTACTCACCTGGCTACGGCGGCGGGCGACTGGCCCGCCTCGGCCGGTGGTGTGCCGCCATCTCTGGCCCGTCGTCGCGGTCTGGCTGGTGGTGCTGTCCGGCGCGACGGTCGCCGACGGCGCCGTCGGCGACAGCTACCGCGACGACTTCAACCTCGAGTCCACCGAGTCCAGGCAGGCAGCGACCTGCTGTCCGCGCACGGCGTCGCCGTCGGCTCGAACACCTGGCGGCTGGTCTTCTACGCGACTCCGGGCGGCTGTCCGACCAGAAGGACGCGATCGACAAGGCGACCGACGGCGCGCGCTCGGCCGGGGTCTGGGTGTTCTACACGGGCGGCCTCGGCAAGGCCGCCGAGCCCGCGACCGGTGACCGGCGCCGGCGGCCGAACCGCTGACCCCGCAGCCGACGCCCCAGCCGACCTGGACACGCGGCGGGC
>NZ_JBOHGA010000082.1:0-25904 GCF_050699915.1 Actinophytocola sp. | reverse complement strand
GGGCGGGCGCGGGCAGCGCGGCCGCTGCGGTGGCGGCCATCGGGATCGCGATGGTGGTCGTGCTGGCGACCTCCGGCACGGGCGGGTCGGGCTCGCCGGTCGGGGCCCCGCCGACCACCAGTGAGCAGCCGACCGGCGGGGAGCCGTCGAAGACCGACACCTCGTGGCCCAACGGCCAGCCGGACCGCACCGCACGCAACGGTCCCGAGTTCGACAACGGCCAGGCGCTGCTCGCGGCGCTGACCGAGGTGGTGCCCGAGGGGTACGACGCACCCGAGGACCTCAGCTACGAGGAGCCGGGCTACTCCGGAGGCCCGTTGCGGTTCAGCCAGGCCTCCTACGAGGACACGGTCGACGGCCAGGAGGTCTGGCGGTACCTTGCCGACCAGCCGATCACCAAGGGGAACGGCGTGGGTCGGATGTTCGTCGAGACGGTCACGCCGGGCAACGGGGCCGCGGGTGAGGGTTGCGCGCTGTCGCCGACGCTCTGGGGCATGGAGGGCGAGTGCACCGAGCAGGTCGTGGGCGGCGAGCGGATCGGGGTGTTCACGGCGACCGGAGACCGGCGGGACTTCCACAGCTGGGCCGGGTATCTCGCCGACGACGGGACCGTGGTCTACGTCGCCCAGGGCCGCGACTACCCGGGGTCGGGTCGCCCGGCGCTCGCAACGGCGCCGTTGAGCGCGGAGCAGCTTGCCGAGCTGGCCGCCGACCCCAGGTTCCGGCTGGACTAACCTGCCAGGCGTGAGCAGCGCAGACGTCAACGCAGCGGCCGATCCAGCGACCACCGGCGCCCAGGGCGTGGGCCTGGCCACCGTCACCGACGACGGGACCGTGCTCGACACCTGGTTCCCGCACCCCAAGCTCGACGACGGCCGGGTGCCGGGCACCAAGCCGCTGTCCGAGCAGGAGGCGGTCGACGAGCTGGGCGCCGGGGTCTCGGCGCTGCTCGGCCCGGACGCGGACCGGTCGGTCGAGGTGGTCGCGGTGCGCACCGGGATCCTGTCGCTCGCCGCGCCGCCGGCCGACGCGCACGACGCCTACCTGCGGCTGCACCTGTTGTCCTCGCGGCTGGTTCGCCCGCACGGGATGAACCTGGACGGGCTTTTCGGGGTGCTCTCGAACGTCGTGTGGACCAACCACGGGCCGTGCCGGGTCGAGGGCTTCGCGGCGACGCGGCTGCGGCTGCGGGCGCGGGGTGCGGTGACCGTGTACGGAGTGGACAAGTTCCCGCGGATGGTCGACTACGTGGTGCCGGCCGGGGTCCGCATCGGGGACGCCGACCGGGTGCGGCTGGGCGCCCACCTGGCGACCGGCACGACCGTGATGCACGAGGGGTTCGTGAACTTCAACGCCGGCACGCTGGGCGCGTCCATGGTGGAGGGCCGCATCTCGGCGGGCGTGGTCGTCGGCGACGGCTCGGACGTGGGCGGCGGCGCGTCGATCATGGGCACGCTGTCCGGCGGCGGCAAGGAGACGATCTCCATCGGCACGGGCTGCCTGGTCGGCGCGAACGCCGGAGTCGGCATCTCGCTGGGCGACGACTGCGTGGTGGAGGCGGGCCTGTACGTCACGGCCGGCACGAAGGTGACGCTGCCGGGCGGCCGGCTCGTGAAGGCGCGCGAGCTGTCCGGCCAGCCGGGGCTGCTGTTCCGCCGCAACTCGTCGACCGGCACGGTCGAGGTCGTCGAGCGCACCGGATCGGGTGTGCGACTGAACGAGATGCTGCACGCGAACGACTGAATCTCGCAATTTCCACGGTCCGGGTGGACTGGCATTTGTCCGCTGTTCACCTAGCATTGGCCAATGACGCGATCTGTCCTGGTCAGCCCTGTTGAGCTCGGACTGCCGGCCAAGCCGCGTGAGGCCGGCGCCGGGGATCCGCCGGACGTCCACGTCAGGGCACGGCTCGACCAGCAGGTGCGGGCGCTGCTCGAGCACGAGGCGATCGCCCGGGAGGGCAGCGACCCCGAAGGCGTGCACCAGATGCGCGTGGCCGTGCGGCGGATGCGGGCCGCGCTCAAGGCATCCGGCGACCCGGACGTCGCGGCCGTGCAGTCGGAGCTGCGCTGGTTCGGCGGCATCCTCGGCCGGATCCGCGACCTCGACGTGCTGCTCGGCCACCTGCGTGGGCAGGCGGCGAACCTGCCAGACGAGGAGCGGGAGGCCGCCGAGCGACTCCTGCACGGCCTGGTCGAGGAGCGGCGGCGGGCCAGGCGGCGCATGCTCGACACGTTCCGCGGCGCCCGCTACGCCACGCTGCTGCGCACGCTCGCCGGGTTGGTGACCGGCGAGGTCAACGGCCACCCCGTCGGCAAGAAGGCAGGCCGGACCGCGAGCAGGGGCGCGCTCGTCGAGGTCGTCGTCAAGCCGCACCGCAAGCTGGTCAAGGCGGCCCACGCGCTCGGCGACGACCCGTCCGACGACGAGCTGCACGCGCTGCGCATCCAGGGCAAGCGACTGCGCTACGCCGCCGAGCTCGCCGCGCCCGTCGGCGGCAAGCCGGTGCGCCGGCTCGTCAACGCCACCAAGCAGTTCCAGGACGTCCTCGGCGACCACCAGGACACCGTCGTCGCCGAGGCGGAGCTGCGGCGGCTGCTCGCCGAGCAGACCGACGCCGATGCCGACGTCGTGTTCGTCGCGGGGCGGCTGGTCGAGCGGGAACAGGTACGCCGCGCGGACTGCCGGGCCCGCTGGCGCGCCACGTTCGACGAGATCGACCGGCTGGCCGGCGACCTACGCTAGGAAGGACGCCTTCCGGACACTCAGCGACCTGAAGGACGCCTTCCGGGCATTGAAGCTAGAGCCGCGACGCGGCCGCCGCGACGCGCTCGTCGGTGGCCGTGAGCGCCAGCCGCACGTGCCGCTCGCCGGTCGGGCCGTAGAAGGTGCCCGGCGCGACGAGGACGCCGCGCTCGGCCAGCCACGCCACGGTGTCCCACGCCGGCTCGTCGCGCGTGGCCCACAGGTACAGGCCCGCCTCGGAGTGGTCGATCCGGAAGCCGGCGTCCACCAGCGCCGTCCGCAGCACCTCGCGCCGCGCGGCGAACCGGGCGCGCTGGGCGGCCACGTGCTCGTCGTCGGACAGCGCCGCGGTCATCGCGGCCTGGACCGGCCGCGGCATGATCATCCCGGCGTGCTTGCGGATCGCGAGCAGCTTCGCGACGAGCGCCGGGTCCCCGGCCACGAAGCCGGCGCGGTACCCGGCCAGGCTGGACGACTTCGACAGCGAGTGCACCGCCAGCACGCCTTCGAACGAGTCGCCGCGGACGGCCGGGTGCAGGACCGAGACCGGCTCGGCCTCCCAGCCCAGCGTCAGGTAGCACTCGTCGGACACGACGACCGTGCCGCGCTCGCGGGCCCAGTCGACGACCTTGCGCAGGTGTTCGACGGGCAGCACCCGGCCGGTGGGGTTCGAGGGGGAGTTGAGCCAGAGCAGGCCCGGCCGGCGCGGCCCGACCGCGAGCGTGCCGTCCGCGCGCAGCAGCTCGGCGCCGGCGAGCTGGACGCCGATCTCGTAGGTCGGGTAGGCGAGCGGCGGGATGACGACGAGGTCGCCGGCGCCGAGCCCGAGCAGAGTCGGCAGCCAGGCGACGAGCTCCTTGGAGCCGATGGTCGGCAGCACCGCGTCGGTGGGCAGGCCGGTGACGTCGTGGCGGCGGGCGAGCGCGCCGACGGCGGCCGCGCGCAGTTCCGGGGTGCCGTGTGTGGTGGGGTAGCCGGGCGGGCCGGCCGCGGCGGCCAGCGCGTCCTGGATCAGCTGGGGAACCGGGTCGACGGGCGTGCCGATGGACAGGTCGACGAGACCGTCAGGATGGGACCGCGCCAGTGCGGTGGCGTCGGCCAACGAGTCCCAGGGAAAGGTCCCGAGCGCTCGACTCACTCGTCGTGCACGACCGGCGGCAAGTCCTTGATCCACTGAGGGTCCGCCGAGACCTTGCCGACCTTCGCCGCTCCGCCGGGTGAGCCGAGCTCGTCGAAGAAGTCGACGTTGGCCTTGGTGTATTCCTTCCACTGGTCGGGGACGTCGTCCTCGTAGTAGATGGCCTCCACCGGGCAGACCGGTTCGCAGGCGCCGCAGTCCACGCACTCGTCGGGGTGGATGTAGAGCATCCGGTCCCCTTCGTAGATGCAGTCGACCGGACACTCGTCGATGCACGCCTTGTCGAGCAAATCGACGCAGGGCTCGGCGATCACATAAGTCACTGCGTTCTCCTGCTTCTTTCTGTTGAGGTTCGCCTGCACGCGGAGGTTACCGGCAGTCCCTAGTATCCCCCTCGGCCCCGGGCCGCTCTCACGAGGTGGGAGCGAGTGTGGTCGCGAGCACCCGGCCGAGGACGATGGCCGACGGCAGCGCGCCGCCGGCGAAGAGCAGCAGCGCGCGCCAGTCCGCGGTCAGCAGCACGTCCCCGCCCGGGCCGAACATGCCGAACCACGCGACGGTGACGATCCAGGCCAGCAGTGGTGCGGCGGCGACGAGCAGCCGGGAGGAGAGCCGCCCGGCCATGGACACCAGCCACGGTGTCGACACCGCGGCGAGGATCGGCATCAGCGGCAGCGGCAGGCCGCCGAGGTTGGGCAGCAGGTAACCGTCGAAGGCCAGCGGCAGGTAGAGCAGCTCGATGACCGCCAGCACGATCGCGTCCAGCACGAGGACGACGAGCAGAAACCCGTCCCGCACCGGCATCTCACAGGCCCCCGAAGAGGTCGGTGTCCGAGCCGGTGGGTTCGCCCTGGGCCAGCACGTAGAACTCCGCGGCCGGGATCGGCTGCGCGATGCCGTTGGACAGGGCGTAGCAGTGCGCGCCGTCGGCGGCCTGCCACACGCTGACCTGCGTCGCGTGGGCCCGCAGCGCGCGCAGCTTCGCGGAGAGCACGTCGGCGATGGAGACGGTCGTCGTGATCAGCGAGTCGTCGGTGACCGGCAGCTCGCCGGGCTCGGGGAGCCGGTAGGGCAGGCCGTCGACCCGCGCGAGCTCGGCGACGCCGTTCTCGGTGGCGGCGCGGGAGGTCACCGCGTGGAAGAGGCGTGCGACCCCGCCGGCCTTCTCGCAGGCGGCCATCGTGACGTCGTGCGCGCGGATGTGGTCGGGGTGGCCGTAGCCGCCGTCGGGCCCGTACGTGACGACGACCTGCGGCCGGACCTCGTCGAGCACGGCGGCGAGTGTCGCGGCCTGCTCGTCGAGGTCACCGCCGGCGAAGGCGCGCGGATGCCCGTTGGCGGCGACGCCCACCATCCCGGAGTCGCGCCACCGGCCCGGGCCGCCGAGCCACCGGTGGTCGGACACGCCCAGCGCGGCGCAGGCCGACCGAAGCTCCCCGATGCGGTAGCCGCCGAGCTGGTCGGCGTGGTCGGCGGCCAGCTGGCGCAGGGAGTCCGGGATGATCTCGCCCTCCTCGCCGAGCGTGCAGGTGACGAGCGTGACCTGCACACCGGCGGCCGCGTACCGGGCGATCGTGCCGCCGGTCCAGAGACTCTCGTCGTCCGGATGCGCGTGCACGAGCAGCAGCCGGGGAGCGGCGGAGAGCGTCATGCGGTCGGTCCCAGTCTCGTCAGTCGATCCGCAACCGCGGGTCGAGATACGCGCAGAGAATATCGAGGAGCGCGATCAGCACGACGAACACGATCACTGAGTAGGCGACGATGGAGATCAGCACCGGGGTGTTCAGGTCGCGCAGCCCGCGCACGAAAAGATAGCCGACCCCCGGGAACTGGAAGACCGTTTCGACGACGAGCGCCCCGCCGAACAGCGCGCCGAGGTTGATCGTGGCGAGGTTCGCGAACGGGATCAGCGCGTTGCGCAGGGCGTGCTTGAAGATCACCTTCCGCGGCGCCAGACCCTTCGCGCGCGCCATGCGCACGTAGTCGGACTCCAGCACCTCGAGCATCGAGCCGCGGATCAGCCGGGCGGTGAAGGCGGCCGATCCGGCCGCCATCGAGATCGCGGGCAGTACGAGCAGCTGCGCCCAGTGCGGCTCGTGGCCGAAGGCGATCGGCAGCGTCGGGAACAGGGTGATGTCCGAGAGGCGCAGGCCGGACAGCCGGTCCCGCAGGAACGTCGCGGTCACCAGCGGCGGGATCGACATGAGCACGACGGTGCTGGTGGTGACCAGGGTGTCCCAGAACGAGGCTCGCCGGACCGCGGCCAGCACGCCCGCGCCGATGCCGATCAGGAGCTCGAGGGCGAACGCCAGCGCGGCGAGCCGCAGCGTGTTCGGCAACGCCTCCGCCAGCAGGTCGGACACCAGACGGCGCCGGTCGAAGTCGATGCCGAGGTCGGCCGTGCACAGGTTGCCGAGGAACGTCAGGTACTGCACGGGAAGCGGCTCGTCGAGGCCGAACGTCTCGTGCAGGATCGCCCGGGTCCGGGGCGGCAGGACCTTCTCGCCAACCGAGGCGAACGGGTCGCCTAGCTCGAACAGCGCGATGTAGGCGACGAAGGTGGCGAACACGAACACCAGGAGAGCCTGGGCGGTCCGCAGCAGGACGAACTTCCGCATCAGCGAACTCGTCCAAAAAGGACGATGCCGCGCCGGCTCGTGTCCGGCGCGGCACCGACCGTGGTCGTGCCGGGGATCGCGCGGTCCGGGACGCAGAGGCGGACCGCGGTCACCGTCGGCTCGTCAGGCCCGGACCACCTCGCGCAACGACGCGTAGTGGCACGCGGCGTCGTGGCCCGGGGTGTTGGCCACCGAGACCAGCGGGGGCGGCTCCTCGATGCAGCGACGCGCATCGCTCTCCGAGAGCTGCTCGAACTTCCAGCAGCGCGTGCGGAACCGGCAGCCCGACGGCGGGTTGGCCGGGTTCGGCACGTCGCCGCGAAGCACGATCCGCTCGCGCTGGCGCTCCAGGCGCGGGTCCGGGATCGGCACAGCGGAGATGAGCGCCTGGGTGTACGGGTGGTGCGGCCGGTCGAACAGGTCGTCCCGGTCGGCGATCTCCACCACCTTGCCCAGGTACATCACCGCCACGCGGTCGGCGATGTGCCGGACCACGGACAGGTCGTGCGCGATGAACAGGTAAGTCAGGCCCAGGCTGTCCTGCAGGTCCTCCAGCAGGTTCACGATCTGGGCCTGGATCGACACGTCCAGCGCGGACACCGGCTCGTCGAGCACGATGAACTTGGGGTTCATCGCGATCGCCCGGGCGATGCCGATGCGCTGGCGCTGCCCGCCGGAGAACTCGTGCGGGTAGCGGTCGGCGTACTCCTCGGCCAGGCCGACCGTGTCGAGCAGGTCGCTGATCGTCGACTTGGTCATCTTCTGGCCGAGCAGCTGGTACTTCTCCGTCAGGATCTGGCGGATCGTCATACGCGGGTTCAGCGACGCGTACGGGTCCTGGAACACGATCTGCATGTCCCGCCGCGTCCGGCGCAGCTTGTCCTTGCCCAGCGCGGTGACGTCGACCCCGTCCAGCATGACCCGGCCGCTCGTCGGCTCGAGGAGCCGCAGCACGGCCCGCGCCGTCGTCGACTTGCCGCAGCCGGACTCGCCGACCAGCGCCACCGTCTGTCCGCGGTAGACGTCGAGGTCCACCCCGTCGACGGCCCTCACCTCGCCGATCGTGCGCTTGATGAACACGCCACTGCGGATGGGGAAGTGCTTGACGAGGTTGTCGACCTGGAGCATCGGCTGCTTCTCGGCCTCTGCCACGCCGACTCCGCCCTGCTGTGGTTGCGCCCCCTGGCTCATCGGACGGCCCTCTCCTCGTGTGCCATGGCGACTCGATCACTGTGCACGCACGCCGCGCGGTGCCCGTCCCCACCGACCGCGACGAGCTCCGGCACCTCTGGCAGGCACTGGTCGGACGCGAACGCGCAACGCGGGTGGAACGGACAGCCCCGCGGGACGTTCGCGAGGCTCGGTGGCAGGCCCTTGATCGGTACCAGCCGCTCCTGCCTGCTCTGGTCCATCCGCGGCAGGCTCGACAGCAGGCCGAACGTGTACGCGTGCCGCGGCTCGTAGAAGATCTCGTCCGCGGTGCCGGTCTCCACGATCTTCCCGGCGTACATCACGTTGATCCGGTTCGCGTAGCTGGCCACCACCCCGAGGTCGTGCGTGATCAGCACGATCGCGGTGTTGCGGTCCTCCTGCAGCTTCTGCAGCAGCGACATGATCTGCGCCTGCACGGTCACGTCCAGCGCCGTGGTCGGCTCGTCGGCCAGCAGCACGTGCGGGTCGTTGGCCAGCGCCATCGCGATCATCGCGCGCTGGCGCATGCCGCCGGAGAACTCGTGCGGGTACTGGTTCAGCCGCACCGCCGGGTTCGGGATGCCGACCTCACCGAGCAGGTCCAGCGCCCGCTTCTTGGCGACGTTCTTCGTGACGTCCTGGTGGACGCGCACCATCTCCGCGATCTGGTCGCCGACCTTGAACACCGGGTTCAGCGCGGTCAGCGGGTCCTGGAAGATCATCGCGATCTGGCTGCCCCGCAGCTTGCGCTGCTGCTTCTCCGGCATCTTCAACAGCGACCGGCCGCGCAGCATGATGTCGCCGCTCGGGAAGGTCGCGGGCGGGGCGGGCACCAGGCCGAGGATCGTCATCGCGGACACCGACTTACCGGAGCCGGACTCACCCACGATGGCGAGCGTCTCGCCCTCGTTCACGTGCCAGGACACACCGTCGACGGCCTTCACGACGCCGTAGTCGGTCTTGAAGTGCACCCGCAGGTCGCGGACCTCGAGCAAGGGCGCAGGTGGGCCCTCGAGGTCGATCTCCGCTGCGCTGCTCATTGTGTGGGATCTCCTTGGATTCGGCAGCGAGTCATCGCAGCTTCGGGTCGAGGGCGTCACGCAGGCCGTCGGAGACGAACGCGAACGCGAGGGTCGTGATGCAGATGGCGCCGCTCGGGAACATCCACAGGAAGTCCTTGCCGGCGACCTGCACCTGCTCGATGCCCTGGTTGATCATCCGGCCCCACTCCGGGGTGTCGGTGGGGACACCGACACCGAGGTAGGCCAGCGACGCCATCGCGACGACGGCGACGCCGATGCCGGTGAACGAGTAGATGAACACCGGCTGGATCGCGTTGGGCAGGATGTGCCGGGTCACGATGCGCCGGTCCGACGCGCCGATCGACCGGGCCGCCTCGACGTACTCCGCCTCGCGGAGGGCGAGGATCTGGCCGCGCATCAGCCGGGCCGCGGTCGGCCAGCCGAGGATCACCAGCGCGAGGATCACCTGGAACAGGCCCGAGCCGAAGGTGCGGACCACGAGGATCGCGCCGATCAGGTACGGGAAGGCCAGGAACAGGTCGGTCACGCGCATGACCAGCGCGTCGGAGAACCCGCCGCGGTAGCCGGCGAGCGCGCCGAGCGTGACGCCGAGCGTCATCGAGCCCAGCATCGTGCACAGGCCCACGATCAGCGCGAGCTTCAGGCCGTACAACATCCCCGAGTACAGGTCCCGGCCGAGCACGTCGGTGCCGAACCAGTGCTCCGCGCTCGGCGGCTGCAGCGTGTTGATCAGGTTCTGGTCGTACGGGTCGAACGGCGAGATGAACGGCTGGAGGATCGCGAGGATCACCATGATCGTGACGACGACGAGTCCGCCCATGGCCAGCTTGTTGCGCTTGAAGCGCCGCCAGAAGTCGGCGAGCGCGCTTCTGGAAGCCCTCTTCTTGCCGTTCTCCGGCTGCTCGGGTCGAGGCTCGTGGTGGTCCGCCGGCTGGACGAGCACCGCCTGTGCGGGCGCGCTCAGGTCGGCCGGGTCAGGAGGGGTGGTCACTGTTCGTCTACCTCACTCAGCTCAGCCGGATCCGCGGGTCGAGATACGCATACAAGATGTCGACGATCATGCTGAGGAAGACGTAAATCAGCACCGCGAACGTCACCAGCGCCATGATCACCGGGTTGTTGTTCTGGTTGATCGACTTCACCAGTAGGAACCCGACACCGTTGTACTGGAACAGTGTCTCGGTGATCAGCGCGCCGCCCAGCAGAATACCGATGCTGATGCCGACGTAGGTGACTACCGGAATGATCGAGTTCCGGAACGCGTGCTTCATGATCACGGTTCGCTCGCCGAGGCCCTTGGCCCGGGCGGTCCGGATGTAGTCGGTGCGCAGGACCTCCAGCATGGAGCCGCGCATCAGACGGGCGATGAACGCCGCGTCGACGATGGCCAGGGTGACCGCGGGGAGCAGCACCTCCTGGTACCACGGCACGACTTCGGTGAAGGATCTCGGTACTCCGGGGAAGATCCACACGCCGGAGACCGTCTGGCGCAGCCAGATGCCGATGACGAAGGTCGGAATGCCGATCGCGAGCGTGGTCAGGATGGTGACCAGCACGTCCCAGAAGGAGTAGCGGAAGACCGCGGCGATGATGCCCGCGACCACGCCGATCAGCACGTCGATGATGATGGCGATGAGCGCCAGTCGAGCGGTGGCCGGGAGCGCCTCGCCGATCATGTCGGAGACGTCGCGGCGTTGGTTGAAGTCGACGCCAAGATCGCCGGTGAAGAGGTTCCCCAGATACGTCAGATACTGCATCGGCAGTGACTGGTCCATGCCGAATCTCTCACGCAGGATCTGCTGGGTCTCCGGAGGCACCGTCTTGTCGCCGGTTGAGGCGAACGGGTCCCCGAGCACGAACAGGCCTATGAACAACAAGAGCGTCGCCGCTATCAAGACCAGGATGGCCTGGGCGAGCCTCCGGATTACGAACTTCCCCATTTGTAGGTGCCGGCTTCCTCGGATCGTCGAAGAAATCTGTTCTTTAACCGATGAGGGCCGCGGTCCGGGTTAGCGGACCGCGGCCCCCACGGCTGGTGTCACATCACTTGATGCTGATGACCGAAAGGTCAGGGTTCTCGCTGAAGTCCATCCTCATGTTGATGAACTTGTCGGTGTTCGCGAGACGGTGCTGGGTGCGGTTCCACAGCGGGATCAGCGCCAGGTTGTCACCGATCGCGATCGTCTCGGCCTCTTGGTACAGCTTGGTCCGAGCGGCCTCGTCCGGGTTGGCCTTGGCCTCCTTCAGCAGGTCGTCGAACTCGGAGTTGCTGAAGCGGCCACGGTTGTCACCGGTGGTCGGCTCGTTCGGCTTCGCACCAATGGCGTCCGTCGACAGCAGCGGCGTCAGGAAGTTCTCCGGCGTCGGGTAGTCCGCACCCCACGCGGCCCGGTACAGGCCGGTCGAGGTCGGCTGCTGCTCGTTGTTGAGCATGTCGGCGAACGGAACCGAGGTCATGTTGATCTTGAGACCGAGGTTCGTCTCCAGCTGGTCCTTGATCGCCGCCATGAACTCGTCGTGGCCGGCGTCGGTGTTGAACTGCATGTTCATCGTGGTGCCCGGCGTGAGCCCGGCCTCCTTGGCGAGCTTCTTGGCCTCGTCGAGGTCGTACTTGCAGTCCTTGCAGACGCCGTTCTGGAAGGCGTCGGCGAACACCGGCGGGACGAACGAGGTCGCCGCTGTGTAGGAGCCCTGGAAGATGCTGTTGATGATCTCCTCGCGGTTGATCGCCAGCGAGATCGCCCGGCGAGCCTCCACCGAGTCCAGCGGCTTCTGGGTGACCATCGGCAGCAGGTAGTTCATCCCGTTCATGTTCCGGGTGATCCACTGGTTCTTCGACAGGTAGCTCGACCGCGCCTGGCTCAGCACCGGCGTCGGCATCCGGGCCCAGTCGAACGTGCCGTTCTGGTAGCCGGCGTACTCGTCGTCGGAACCGTTCGCGGCGATCGTGATCTCGACGTTCTCCAGGTAGGCCGGGTCACCGGCACCGTAGTCGGCGAAGCGCTTGAGCTTGATGCCCTTGTCGTGCTCCCACTTACCGTCCATCGCGAACGGCCCGTTGCCGATCGGAGCCTCGACGAAGCCCTTGTTCGTGTTCGGGCTGCCGGCGCTCTTCGGCACGGGGCTGAAGACCGAGTGGTACGTGCGCATGAAGAACTCGCAGTTCGGCTCGGTGAGCTTCACCACGAGCTTCGCCGGGTCGGTGGCGTCCACGCCGGACAGCGTCTTCGCCGAACCCGCCTGCATCTCCTCGAAGCCCTCGATGCCCTGCAGGTGGTAGGACACCTCGGACGCGGACAGCTTGGCGGCCACCCGCTCCCAACCCAGCTTGAACGACGCCGACGTGACGTCCTCACCGTTGTGGAACTTCGTGCCCGTCTTCAGGTCGAAGGTCCACTCGGTGCAGTCCTCGTTGCTCTCCCACTTGTCCGCCACACCGGGCTCGATCTCACCCTCGGGGGCGACTGAGGTCAGGCCGGTGAACAGGTACTGCGCGACCAGGATGCCCTCGGACTCCTGCGCGTTGTACGGGTCGATCGCGGTCGGCTCGGTGATGGCGAAACGGAACGTGCCGCCAACCTTGCCTTCCTTGATCTCCGGGACGGGGGTCTCCTCCCAGCCCGCGGACGGCTTGGCGTCCTCGCCGTCATTGGCGCCGCTGCCCGTGTTCTCCTGCTGGGAGCAAGCGGTGAGCACGAGCGTGGCGGCCGCGAGGCCGGCGGCGGCTCGTCGCCACGCTGCTTTGTTACTCATCAAGTCAGTTCCTCCATGAGCGAGCACGCACTTAACGGGCGTGCGCCCTGTGTTGTCGTGACACATCGTGCACGCAGCGGGGGTGAGCCGCGAAGCGGGGGCGGGTCGGGGAATGCTCCGTCCGTCTCGCGGCATCGTCTGCTAGTGCACGTGTAGTGGACCTCGTGTCTGATCAGCACCCACTGGTGATCTTGTGACGCGCCCACGGCCATCCGCCGACGCGCCGTTGCAGGACGGTAGGAACTCCGACAACCGCCGTCACGCTCTAAGACCCGATCGTGACCAAAGGGTGACACGGTGGTGGCGGCTTGCGACGCAATGGTTACCGCACGGTACTAAATGGCAGGTGGGAACATACTTTCGTCGGTGTTGGCGCTGACCGCCAGATGTCCGGCAGGTGTATTTCTCGCGACTGTCCACACCGCACCCGCGCGTTCCCGCCATGATCGCCGCGGCCGCCGGCGAAGATCACCCGGCGGTGCGCCGCCACGTCGCCGCGTCGGCGAACGGACCAGCCAGCGGTGGGCCGACGGACACACCGGACACGTCCGGGCGGACGGCCAGCGTATCCGCCTCTTGGTACAGCGGAACCGAAACGGCGGCCCGCCAGAGCGCCGGCTCGACCGCGGCGAGAGCGTCGGTCACCGAGAGTGCACCCGTCAGGGCCGCGTCCATGGTCGCCTGCAGGCCGGCGTCGCAGAAGCCGAGCGGGTTGGCCGGCGTCGGCTCCTCGCCGGGCTCGCCGGTGGCGCAGCCGAAGTTCGTGGCGAGCGTGGTCGCGTCGTCCGCGCCGACCGGCTGGCCGATGACCGCGAGGTCGAACGGGTCGCCGGTCTCCTGCCCGCCGTCGGTGCCCTCCTCGGCCTCGCCGGCGTACAGCTGGGCGTAGAGCTGGCTCGCCGGCGGCGTGACGACCTCGGTGTCGATGCCGGCCGTGGTCAGCTGCCGGGCGACGTCGCTCGCGATCAGCTGGGCGACCTCGCGCTCCTCGGGCGCGGCGACGACGATGCGCAGCGGCTTGCCCGACCGGCTCCAGCCGGCCGCCGTCTTCGTGTAGCCGGCCTGGCCGAGCAGCTGCGTCGCGACGGTCGGGTCCGGCCGGGCGGCGGTCGCCACCCCGGACGTGGTCGGGATCGTCGGCCGGTAGCCGGGCACGCTCGGCGCGAGCACCTGGGCGTCGGCCTTGAGCTTGGCCGCCGGACCGTTCCCGGTGCCGACCGTGATCAGCTGGTCCCGGTCGAGCAGGGCGACGATCGACTGGCGGACCGCGAGGTCGGCGAGGTTCGGCCGGTCGGGCCGCAGCGCCAGGGTTGCGATGGTCGGCCGGGCCACCGTCTTGGCGGTGACGACCGGGCCGAGGTCGGCGAGCAGGTTGGCGCCGACCGAGTCGGTCCGCGCCAGGGCCGCCTGGTCGTGGCCGGCCTCGAGCGCCTCGACGACGCCGCTCTGGTCGGCGCGGCGCAGGACGATGCGGTCCAGCGTGGCCGGCTCGCCCCAGTAGCGGTCGTTGCGCTCGAGCACGACCTCGCCGCGGTCGGTGTCCAGCGTCTTCGCCGCGTACGGGCCGGCGGTGGCCGGGAAGTTGCCCTGCAGCGCGCCCGACCAGCCGCCGGGGGCGTCCTTGAGCAGGTGCGCGGGCAGCAGGCCGGAGAACAGGGAGCGCCAGCCGGGGTAGGGCTCGCTGAACACGACCTCCACGACCTTGCCGGCGTCGCGGGCGTTGATGTCGGAGATGAGCCGGTAGCCCGCGGCGTCGATGGCCCCGGGGTTGCCGGTCATCTGCTGCCAGAGGTAGACGAAGTCCTCGGCGGCCACCGGCGCGGCGTCGGACCAGGACGCGTCGGACCGGATCTGGTAGGTCACCGTGTACGGGTCGGCGTTCGTGACCGAGGCGGACGTCATGACCGTGCGGTCCAGCTGCGGCACGCCGTCCGCGCCGCGCCGGAACACCGAGGGCAGCAGCACGTTGGCGAGCGCGGTGGTGACCGCGGACTGGTCGGCGATGTCGTGCGGGTTGTAGCCGCCGGCGAGCGTGCTGACGCCGACCACGATCTCGCCGGTGTCGACCTTGTCGGGCACCGGGCTGGTCACCGGGGCGTCGACGTAGCGGGGCGCCGGAGTGCACGCCGCCAGCGTGAGGACCGCCGCCGCGAGCGCCCCCACGGTCACTCGTCGCGTCACGCCGGTCCACCTCCCCTCGAGTCAACCGGTGCCTGGTGACCCTGCCAGACGGCCGCGACGATGCGTCGGCCGGCTGGGTTCCCCCGATCTCGTGACGTTCGGCCGCGGCCGGAGGTTCCCTCAGGCGTCCCGAGACTTGGCCCGCGACCGCTCGCGGGCCCGCTTCACACTGTCCAGGATCGTCTTGCGGATGCGCACCACATTTGGCGCCACCTCGACACACTCGTCGGTCGCGCAGAACTCCAGCGCCTCCTCGAGCACCAGCTTGCGCGGCCGGGCGAGCCGCTCCAGCTCGTCGCCGGTGGAGGAGCGGATGTTCGTCAGCTTCTTCTCGCGGGTCACGTTGACGTCGAGGTCCTCGGCGCGCGGGTTCTCGCCGACGACCATGCCCTGGTAGACGTCCGCGCCCGGCTCCACGAAGAACGTGCCGCGGTCGGCGAGCTGCAGCATCGCGTAGCCGGTGACCGAGCCGGTGCGGTCGGCGACCAGCGATCCGGAGTGCCGGTCGCGGATGTGGCCCGCCCACGGGAAGTAGCCCTCGAAGATGGCGTTGGCGATGCCGGTGCCGCGGGTCTCGGTAAGGAAGTCGGTGCGGAAGCCGATCAGCCCGCGGGAGGGCACCACGTACTCGACCTTGACCCGGCCGGTGCCGTGCCCGCCCATGTGCTCGAGGCGGCCCTTGCGCGCGGCGAGCAGCTGGGTGATCGCGCCGAGGTACTCCTCCGGCGCGTCCACGGTCAGCCGCTCGAAGGGCTCGCAGAGGTTGCCGTCGACGGTGCGGGTCACCACCTCCGGGCGGCCGACGGTCAGCTCGAAGCCCTCGCGGCGCATGGTCTCCACGAGGATCGCCAGGGCGAGCTCGCCGCGGCCCTGGACCTCCCAGGTGTCCGGCCGCTCGGTCGGCAAGACCTTGATGGAGACGTTGCCGACGAGCTCGGAGTCGAGCCGGTTGCGCAGCAGCCGGGCGGTGAGCTTCTTGCCCCCGCCTCGCCCCGCCAGCGGTGAGGTGTTGACGCCGATGGTGACGGAGATGGCCGGCTGGTCGACGCTGATGCGCGGCAGCGGCTCGGGTGCGTCGGGGTCGGCGAGCGTGTCGCCGATGGTGATCTCCGGGATGCCGGCGATGGCCACGATGTCGCCCGCCTCGGCGTGCGTGGCGGGGATCCGGTCGAGGGCCTCGGTGAGCAGCAGCTCGGTGACCTTGACGTTCGTGACGCTGCCGTCCGCGCGGCACCAGCCGACGGTCTGGCCCTTGCGGATGCGCCCGGCGTGGACCCGGCAGAGCGCGATGCGGCCGAGGAAGCTGGACGCGTCGAGGTTCGTGACCAGCGCGCGCAGTGGCGCCTCTCGATCGCCGGCGGGCGGCGGGACGTGCGCGAGCAGGGTCTCGAAGAGCGGGTCGAGGTTCTCGCTGTCCGGCTGTGCGCCGTCGGCGGGCGCCTGAAGGCTCGCGCGGCCGGCGCGGGCGGAGGCGTAGACGACCGGCAGGTCGAGGATGGCCGCGTCGATCTCGTCCAGCTCGGTGGCGAGGTCGAGCAGCAGGTCGTGGGTCTCGGCGACGACCTCCTCGATGCGTGCGTCGGCGCGGTCGACCTTGTTGACGACCAGGACGACCGGCAGGCCGGCGGCGAGGGTCTTGCGCAGCACGAAGCGGGTCTGCGGGAGCGGGCCCTCGCTGGCGTCGACGAGCAGCAGCACGCCGTCCACCATCGACAGCCCGCGCTCCACCTCGCCGCCGAAGTCCGCGTGGCCCGGCGTGTCGATCACGTTGATCGTGATCGGGCCGGTGGGCGTCTCGCGGCGGACGGCGGTGTTCTTCGCGAGGATCGTGATGCCCTTCTCGCGCTCGAGCTCGCCGGAGTCCATCACCCGGTCCACCGGCTCGGCCCGTGCGGAGAAGGCCCCCGACTGGCGCAGCATCGCGTCGACCAGCGTGGTCTTGCCGTGGTCGACGTGCGCGACGATCGCGACGTTGCGGAGATCGGTCCTGGCGATCGGGGGCGCCCCGGTGTCGGTGGCAGGCACGCGCGTGTGCTCCTGGTTCATGGTGTGGCGGCGTTGGCTTGCGCGCGGCGAGATGGGCGCGGCGCCCTCCAGGATAGCTGGCGGGGGTGGCGCCGCGGTCGAAGATTAGCCTAACCTTAGTTTTCCTCGACTTCTCTGGAGTGGCTGGGTGGGCAAGAAGCACGTCAGGACCCCGGCGCAGACGGTGCGCAAGCTGATGAAGGCCGGCAAGGTCAAGAAGAAGTGCTGCCGCTCCTCGTCCCGCTGCAAGCGCTGCCCCGTGTTGGCGCTGAAACGCGCGAAAGCCGACTTCAAGAAGGCCGCCTGAGTCGGTAGCCTTGTCCCATGCGCTTCGTGTGGTGGGCCGCCAGCCGGCGGCCGTGACGCGTGCGTTAATACATGAGGCCGCCCGCTCGGGCGGCCTTCGTCATCTCTGGAGGCCTCTCCCGCGGGCGACGACCGCAGAGGAGTCCCATCATGACCTGCTTCTCCGGCATCACCCCGTCCGGCGGCGCCACCCTGGGCAACTACCTCGGCGCCATCAGCCGCTGGGCGCGGGACGGGCGCCCCGGCGACCTGTACTTCGTCAGCGACCTGCACGGCATGACTGGTGCGTATCACCCGCAACGCCTGCGGGCCCGGACCCGCGAGCTGCTCGCCACGCTGCTGGCCGCCGGGATCGAGCCGGAACAGTTGTTCGTGCAGTCCGACCTGCTGCCGCAGCTGGGGGCGCTGACCTGGATCCTCGAGTGTTCGTGCTCGTTCGGCGAGGCCGCGCGGATGACGCAGTTCAAGGAGAAGAGCAGTGCGAAAGGCCTCGAGGCGACGCCGGTGCGGGTCGGTCTGTTCACCTATCCGGTGCTCATGGCCGCCGACATCCTGCTGCAGGGCGCGGACGAGGTCCCGGTCGGTGAGGACCAGGCCCAGCACGTCGAGCTCGCGCGGACCCTGGCCAGACGGTTCAACGGCACGTTCGGCGATGCGTTCGTCGTGCCGCGGGCGGTGACGCCGCCGGCCGCCGCGCGGGTGCGCGACCTCGCCGACCCGTCGCGCAAGATGGACAAGTCGGCACGCGACTCGGTCGGCGTGCTGTACGTCATGGACCCCCCGGACCTGTTGCGGCGCAAGATAAGACGCGCGGTGACCGACAGCCTCGGACGGTTGGAGTACCGGCCGGTCGAGCAGCCCGGGCTCGCGAACCTGCTGGAGATCCTGGCCGCGTGTACCGGCAAGCCGGTGCGCGAGGTCGGCGCCGGGTTCGGCTCGTACGGCGATCTCAAGGAGGCCGTCGCCGAGGCGGTGGTCGACGAGCTGCGGCCGGTTCGCGAGCGGACCACCGAGCTGCTCGCCGAGAGCGCGGAGCTGGACCGGATCCGCGCTCGCGGAGCGGAGCTGGCCACAGCTCGCGGCGCGCACCGACTCGCCACCGCACAGCGCCTGGCGGGCGTCGGCTAACTGCCGGCCTCCTCTGCGGCTGGCGTCGGTGTCGGTCAGCGGTTGGTCAGCAGGCGACGCAGTGCCGGCAGCAGGACCCGGTCGGCCGGCAGCCAGTCGACGCCGCCGAGCCGGCCGGCGGTCAGCCACCGCAGCGCCTGGTGGTCGCGGGGGTGTGGGACCGCGCCGGGCTCGGTCAGCTCGGCGCGGTACACGCGCAGCAGCATCCGGTCGTTCAGCGCCACGTCCGGGCCGACCGGCTCCCCGACCCGCACGTCGACGCCGAGCTCCTCCACGCACTCGCGCCGCACGGCGTCCACATCGGACTCACCTGGCTCGACCCGCCCGCCCGGCAGCTCCCACTTCCCGGCCGCGTCGGGCGGGTAGGCCCGCTGCTGGGCGAGCACCGCCCGCTCGCGGACGATCGCCGTGCCGACCACGACCGCCGCGCCCGCCAGCACTTCGGCCCGTCGAGCCACATTGTCCACAGTGGAGGTAAGTAGGTCGAGGAGCGCCCGGCGCCGCACCAGTCCGGGCCACGCCGCCCGAGCCGCGACGGTGCCAGTCACCAACACCCCGGCCGCGGTCGACGCCAGCCGCAACTGCAGCTCGACGGGCAACGCCCCACCGACCGGCACGAGCCGCAGCCCATCCACAGCGAGGTCCGCGACCCGGAACCGGCCACCGGCGAGGACCTGCTCGTCGCCGGGCGCCAGCACGCCGGCGCCGCCGAACAAGGCCCGCTCGGTCAGCACCGCCGACACGACCCGCGGCGGCGCGTCGACCAGCCGCGTGGTGCGCAGCAGCGTCACGTCTGCAGCTCCCGCCAGCGCACCTGGAACCGCGCCCCGCCCTCGGGTGACTCGGCGACGTTGACCGTCCCGCCTCGCCGGCGCACGATCTCCGCCACCAGTGCCAGGCCGAGTCCCGAGCCGCCGGATGTCCGCGCGCGGTCGTCCTGCACTCGGTAGAACCGGTCGAACACCCGCGCGCGGTGCTCCTCGGCGACCCCGTGCCCGTCGTCGTCCACGACCAGCCATATCGACTTCGCGCGGGCCAGCACCGTCACCGTGATCTTCGCCCGCGCGTGCCGGGCCGCGTTGCGCAACAGGTTGTCCAGCACCAGGTCCACCTCCGCGGGCGCGGCCGACACCCAGCACGCCCCGCTCGGCGCGCTCACCGACACCACCGGCCCGGCGTCGCCCAGCCGGGCCACCGCCTCGCGGGCCGCGGTGACCACGTCGACCGGCATGGGATCGGGCAGCTCGCCGGCGTCCGAGCGGGCCAGCGTCAGCAGCCCTTCGACCAAACTGGACAGTCGTTCGGACTCGTGGACCACGTCGGCCAGCACCTCGTGCGCCAGGTCCGGGTCGGGGTTGGCCACCGCCACCTCGGCCTGGACCCGGATCGACGCCACCGGCGAACGCAGCTCGTGGGCCGCGTCGCCGGTGAACCGGCGCAGCCGGTCGCTCGCCTCGTCGCGCCGAGCCAGCAACCCGTTCAGCGCGGCGGCGAGCGACCGGAGCTCGTCGTGTGCGCTCGGCAGCGGCAGTCGGCGCCCGGGCGGCAGCCGGGTGGCCGCACCGCGCAGCCGCTCCACCGGGCGCAGCGACGAGCGCACCGAGAACCACGTCGCCAGCCCGACCGCCGCCGAGCCGAGCAGCGCGGCGCCCACCAGCCAGTTGAGCGCCCGGCTCTCCGCGGCGAAGTACCCGGTCAGCGTCGTGCCGACGACCACGAGCCGCTGCGAGCCGTCCGGCGCGGTGGCCACCGTGCCCAGCCACCGCAGCGGCGGGTCGTCCTGCGTCCGCAGCACCGGGGTGCCGGCCTTCAGTGTCCGGATGTCCGCCTGGTCCAATGGCGGCGGGCCAAGGGCGTCGAGGGGCGAGCCGGCCGTGTCCAGCACGCGGGTGCGCACCCCGACCGGCGAGTCCGCCGGCGTGACACCAGTCCGGACGTCGGCCACCGCGTCGTCCAGGATGGACTGCAGCTGCGCGTCGGCGGCACTGACCAGGAGTGGGCCGATCAGCCGGCTGGTCTGCACGGCGAGCAGCAGCAGCACGACCAGGGTCACCGCGGTCGCGACGCTGCTGATCCGGAACCGCAGCGTTCGCCGCAGCCACAGCCGCCCGACGATCCGCCCGAGGGCACCGCTCAACGGCCGCGCCCGGGTTCCAGCACCGCGTCCAGCTCGCTGCTCGACGCCACGTATCCGTGTCCTCGCACGGTACGCACGATCCCACCCGCGCCCGCCGCGTCCAACTTCCGGCGCAGGTAGCCCACGTAGACCTCGACCGCGTTGCGGGTGGCGGCCAGCTCGTCGCCCCACACGCTGCGTAAGAGCTCGTCCTTGGTGACGACCGTGCCCGCGCGGCCCGCGAGCACTTCGAGCACCGCGAACTCGCGCGGCGACAACGCCACCAGCGATCCGGCGAACCGCACCTCGCGCATCGCCCGGTCCACGACCAGCTCACCGACCCGCAGCCGGCGGTCCGCGCCGTCCGCGAGCCCGCGCCGCAGCACCGCGCGCACCTGCGCGACCAGCACGACGAACGAGAACGGCTTCACCAGGTAGCCGTCGGCGCCCAGGTCGAGGCCGTCGGCCTGGTCGATCTCGCCGTCCTTGGCCGACACCAGCAGCACCGGCGTGCTCACGCCCTCCGCGCGTAACCGCTGCAGCACCCGGTAGCCGGACAGGCCCGGCAGCATGATGTCGAGCAGGATGACGTCGAAGGCGCCGGTGCGCGCGATGTCCAGCGCACCGGGCCCGTCCGCGGCGACGACGACTTCCATGCCCTCGGCGGTGAGGCCCCTCTGCAGCGCCCTTCGCACCCCGAGCTCGTCGTCGACCACCAGCACGCGCGGTTTCATGGTGCCCAGCATGCCGCGAGGCACCGACAAAGCACGGATGCTCTCAGGCAACTCTCAGCTCCAGCGGTCACTCTCAGCGTCATCTCAGTCGCACTGGTGCAATCTCGACGTCACGGGAGCGAAATCCCTGGAGCTGACAAAGGGGTGCGTGATGAATTCCAAGAAGACCGCTCTGGCGGTCGCTGCGGCGGGCACCATCGCCGGCGTCGCCGGCCTCGTGGTGCTGGCGTCGCCGGCGGGTGCTGGGGAGGCCCCGCCGGCGTTGCCGCCGACCAGTGCCGACCGGCTCGTCGAGTCGGTGCTGAGTGCCGAGATCCCGGCGCTGGGCGGTTCGGTGGAGATGGAGAACAACCTGGGCCTGCCGATCCCGGGCCTGCCGGGATCCATGGGTGGCGGCGACGAGATCCGGGTGTACACCGACGGCGAGGGTCGGGGCCGGATCTCGGTGCCCGCGCGCGGCGGCGAGACCACGGTGGTCGACGACGGCAAGACCGTGTGGGTGTGGAACTCGCAGGACCGGACCGTGGAGAAGCTGCCCCACGGTGTCGGCGACGACAAGAAGACGCCGATCGAGGGCCGGTTCGCCGACCCGGCGGCAGCCGCCCGTGACTTCGTGGACGCCATGGAGGAGGACAGCATCGTCGAGGTCGACGGCACCGCTCGGGTCGCCGGCCGGCCGGTGTACCAGCTGGTCCTCGCGCCCAAGCCGACCGAGCGCACGCTGCTGCGCGAGGTTCGGGTGTCGGTCGACTCGCAGACCCGGGTGCCGCTGCAGCTCGAGGTGCTCGCGAACGGCCAGTCCGACCCGGCGCTGAAACTGGGCTTCACCGAGTTCGAGAGCGGCCCGCAGGACGCGAACCTGTTCCGGTTCACCCCGCCCGAGGGCGCCACGGTGACCGAGCGCAAGGCGGACGAGAAGGTCCACGGCGAGTCCCCGGACGAGCTGTTCGAGGAGCTGGACCTGAAGACGGTCGGCAAGGGTTGGGACACCGTGCTGACCGGCAAGCTGCCGGACGGCGCGCTGGCGATGCCGGGCGGTGGCGGCGAGGAGGACGCCTTCGAGCTGCTCAGCCGCTTCGGCAAGGAGGTGCACGGCGAGTTCGGGACCGGCTGGGTCATCAGCGCCAAGGTCGGCACCGCGCTGATCACCGAGGACGGCCGGGTCGCGATCGGGGCCGTGCCCCAGCAGGTGCTCACCGAGGCGCTCGGCAAGTGACTAGCGTGACCGGCATGGTGATCGGTGATCGAGTGGCCCCCGCGGCAACGGCCGCGGGGGCCACCGCCCGTCTGGCCGCCCGAACCCGCAACCTGCGCAAGGTCTACGGCCGGACGGTGGCGGTCGACCACGTCGATCTGGACCTGCCGGTCGGGTCGGTGCTGGGCATGCTGGGTCCCAACGGGTCCGGCAAGACCACCACGATCCGGTTGCTGCTCGGACTGAGCACGCCGACGGCGGGGACGGTCGAGCTGCTCGGTCATCAGCTGCCCGCGGGCCTGGGCTACGCGCTGCCGGAGGTGGGCGCGCTTGTCGAGGGTCCCGGTTTCCACCCGTTCCTGTCCGGTCGGGAGAACCTGCTGCGCTGCGCGGCCGCGGAGCCGCACCTGGCGACGGCGGCCATGCCGCGCGCGGTGGCCGAGGCCCTGGAGCGGGTCGGCCTGTCCGCGGCGGCCGGCCGGCGCTACCGCGGCTACTCGATGGGCATGAAGCAGCGCCTCGGCCTGGCGGCCGCGCTGCTGCTGCCGCGCAAGCTGGTGGTCCTGGACGAGCCGACGAACGGCCTAGACCCGGCCGGCACCCGAGAGGTGAGGGCCGTGATCGCCGACCTGCACGCGTCCGGCACCACGGTGCTTGTGTCGTCGCACCTGCTTGCCGAGGTGGAGGCGACGTGCACGCATGTCGCCGTGCTGCACGAGGGTTCGGTGGTGGCGCAGGGTGAGCTGGGGGAGTTGCTGGAGGCGGGCAACTCGGGCCTGCTGGTGTCCACCCCAGACACGACGACGGCGGTCAACGCCCTGCGGGACAACCGAATGCCAGCCCGAGCCACCCCCGACGGCGTCCGAGTGGACCTGACGGCGACGACGGGCCCGGAGGTGGTGGCCACCCTGGTGCGGGCGGGCGTGGCCGTCCACGAGGTCCGCCGCCAGCGCACGGGCCTGGAGGACCTCTTCGCCCGCCTGACGTCCGCCGACTCCCCGGAGGCGGGTCTCTCGAACGTGGCCACACAGGAGCTCCCAGCGGACAGGGAGGTGTCGTCGTGAGTGTGGCGGTTTCGCAGGTCCCCAATCGGACCAACGCGCCGATCCTTCGGCTCCTCAAGGCGGAGCTCCGCTTCATGCTGCGCCGGCCCCGCACCATGATCGCGCTCGGGGTGGCCGCGGCGGTGCCGATCGTGGCTGGGATCGGTGTGTCCGTCGCGTCGGCGCCGCCCGCCGGTGGCGGCCCGGACCGGGCCTTCGTAGGGGTCGCGGCCATCGTGGGCGACAACGGGTTGGTACTGCCCGTCTTCGTCCTGCTGCTCTCGATGACCATGCTCCTGCCGCTCGTCGGCACGATGTGGTCGGCCGACGCGATCTCCGGCGAGGCGGCCGCGGGCGGGCTGCGCAACCTGCTCCTCGCCCCGGTCGGGCGGGTTCGGCTGCTCGCCGTGAAGGCGTTCGGCGTCGCGGTGTTCACCCTGGGCGCCGTCGCGATCATGGCCGCGGTCGGGGTGGTCGCGGGCCTCGTGATCCTCGGCGGCGACGGCATGCTCACGATGTCCGGCACGACGCTCCCGTTCGGCGAGTCGCTCGGCCGGATCGCGCTGCTGACGGTCCTCGTCACCCTCCAGGTCTGGGCGGTCGCGGCCATCGCGCTCGCGATCTCCACCACCACCGACCATCCGCTCGTCGTCCTGTCGGTGACGCTCGGCGGCGTGATCGTCTTCAGCGTGCTCACCGTGATCTCGTCGCTGGACTGGCTGCACCCGGTCCTGATCACCTCGGGCTGGTCCGACCTCGCCGACGTCGCCCGCGACCCGATGCCCACCGACGCCATCGGTGACGGTGTCCTCCGCGCGGCGTGCTACATCCTCATCGGCTACTCGCTCGCCCTGGCCCGGATCGTCACCCGCGACGGCTGACCAGCGCCACGCCGTCCGGGTCCAGCGCCAGGGTCACCGCCGACGCCGTGTCCAGCACGCCCGCCACGGCGTCCACCTCGCGGCCGCTCTCCAACCGAACCCGCAGCCGCACGTGGTCGCGCCGGTGGATCCGCTGCACGACCTCGCCCTTGAGCCCGGAAGCGGCCGGCCGCAGCGCCGACGGGCGCAGGCCCAGCAACACCGAACCGGACTGCGCCCACGGCAGCTCCACCGAACCGAGCTCGCAGGTCGCCACGCCGCCGTGGACGGTCGCGGGGACGAAGGCGCCACAGCCGAGGAACCGGGCCGTGTCCTCGTCGACCGGCGACCGCCACACCTCCGCCGGCGGGCCCGTCTGCACGAGACGCCCCGCCCGCATCACCGCCACCCGGTCCGCCAGCGTGAACGCCTCGTCGTGGTCGTGGGTGACCACCAGCGCCGTCGTCCCCGCCAGCACCCGCGCCAGGTCCATCGCCAGCTGTTCGCGCAGCGCCCGGTCCAGCGCGGACAGCGGCTCGTCCAACAACAGCAGCCGCGGGTGCGGGGCCAGTGCCCGCGCCAGCGCCACCCGCTGCTGCTCGCCGCCGGAGAGCTCGGTCGACCGCCGCGCCTCGTACCCGTCCAGACCGACCAGCTCGAGCAGCTCCGCCACCCGCTCCCGCCGCGCGGCCCGGTCGACACCGCGCATTCGCAGGCCGAACGCCACGTTGCCGGCCACGTTCCGGTGCGGGAGCAACTGGCCGTCCTGGAACACCAGCCCGAACTCGCGGCGGTGCACCGGCACCCCGGCCAGGTCCGCGCCGTCCCAGCACACCCGGCCCGTCGTCGGCGGCTCCAGGCCGGCGACCGCGCGCAGCAGCGTCGACTTGCCGCACCCGGACGGGCCGAGCAGCGCCAGCACCGAGCCGTCCGGCACCGAGAGGTCCACAGCGGACACCGCGGTCAGCGAGCCGTAGCGGACGGTCAGGTCGTGCACCGTGAGACCCATCAGAACTCCCCGACCGGCGTGCGGCCCGGCACCCGCACCGACTCGACGACCGCCACCGCGGCCACCGTCACCAGGATCAGCAGCGTGCACGCCGCGTACGCCATCTGGTTGTTCAGCTCGCCCGGCCGGGACAGCAGCCGCGCGATCGCCACCGGCAGCGTGGCCGTGTCCGGGCGGGCCAGGAAGCTCGTCGCGCCGAACTCGCCGAGCGCCACCACGTAGCCGAACGCGCACGCGGTCAGCAGCGACCGGCCGGCGAGCGGCACGTCGACCTCCCGCCACACCCGCACCGGCGACGCGCCCAGCGACGCCGCGGCCTGGCGCAGCCGCGTGTCGATCGAGCGCAGCACCGGCAGCAGCAGCCTGATCACCAGCGGCGTCACCACGAGCGCCTGCGCGAGTGGCACCAGCGCCGCGGAGGTCCGCAGGTCGCCGGGCAGCAGGTCGAGCGTCACCAGGTAGCCGAAGCCGACCGTCACGGCCGACACCCCCAGCGGCAGCATCAGCGCGGTGTCCATCGCCTCCACGACCCCGCGCCGCACGCCGCTTCGCGACAGCGACACCAACACCACGCTCGCCAGGGTGCCCAGCGTGACCGCCAGGACCGTCGCGTCGGTCGCCGCGCGGACCGAGTTCAGCATGGCGTCCACTCCGGACACCTGCAGCGAGCCCGCGTACCCGGTGCCGGCCAGCGCCCGGTAGCCGGCGAGGTTCCCACCCAGCGAGCGCGACACCAGCACCACGATCGGCAGCAGCAGCAAGGCGAGCACCGCCAGCGCCGCGCCGACGACGACCCACTCCGCGCCGGCTGGCCGGCGC
>NZ_JBOHGA010000081.1:0-26015 GCF_050699915.1 Actinophytocola sp. | reverse complement strand
ACCGCGGCCGCCGGCGGGACTGGCTGACCGCCACGGCGAGCGTGGCCGCCGCGCACGGCGCGTCGATCGCGGTCAAGCGGGTCGTGCGCCGGCAGCGGCCGATCGACGCGTCGGTCGACGTGCTCGTGAAGACGCCGAGCTCGCTGTCGTTCCCGTCCTCGCACGCCACCTCCACGACGGCCGCCGCGGTCGTCTACTCGGGACTGACCGGGCGGAACCTGGTGCCGGTCGTGGTACCGCCGATGCTGGTGTCGCGCCTGGTGCTCGGCGTGCACTACCCGACCGACGTGGTCGCCGGCTCGGTGCTCGGCGCGGTGGTCGGCGGGCTGGTTCGGCGCACTCTGCGCGGCCGGCCCAAGCGAGCGGGAAAGAGAGCGGCGCGGTGAGCAGCACGGCGGAGAGCACGCCGGGGGAGGCGTCGGTGCGGTCTGGCGCGGCGCCCGGCGCGGCGCCGTCCGGCCTGCTGCGCGGCATCGTCCGCACGGTCCGCCCGCGGCAGTGGGTGAAGAACGTCCTGGTTCTCGCGGCGCCGTTCGCGGCCTTCGCGGCCGACCCGGTGTTCCGCGTCGACGTGGTGATCGACGCCGGCTACGCGTTCGTCGCGTTCTGTCTCGTCTCCTCCGCGGTGTACCTGGTCAACGACGCGATCGACGTCGAGGCCGACCGGGCCCACCCGACCAAGCGCAACCGGCCGATCGCGGCCGGCGTGGTGCCGGTCCGGCTGGCCTACAGCCTCTCTGTCCTGTTGTTCCTCGCCTCGTTCGCGGTGTCGCTGCTGTCGTCCTGGCGGCTGCTGGTGGTCATCGGCGTGTACGCGGCCGTGCAGCTGGGCTACTGCCTGGGGCTCAAGCACCAGCCGGTGATCGACCTGTGCATCGTCGCGTCGGGCTTCCTGCTCCGCGCGATCGCCGGCGGCGCGGCGGCCGGGCTGCCGCTCTCGCAGTGGTTCCTGCTGGTCACCGCGTTCGGGTCGCTGTTCATGGTGGCCGGCAAGCGGTACGCGGAGATCACCCTCTACGAGCGGACGGGTGCGCGCATCCGCGCGTCGCTGTCCAAGTACTCGGCGAGCTACCTGCGGTTCGTGTGGGCCACCTCGGCCGCGATCATGATCATGACCTACGCGTTGTGGGCGTTCGAGATCCGTCAGCGCACCGGCACGAACTCGGTGTGGGCGGTCGTCTCGATCGTCCCGTTCGTGGTCGCCGTGCTGCGCTACGCGGTGGACGTCGACGGCGGCAACGCGGGCGAGCCGGAGGACATCGCCCTGCGCGACCGGGTGCTGCAGGTGCTCGGCTGCTCGTGGGTCGCCTGCGTCGCGCTATCGGCGTTCTTCTAGCCGGTCCGCCACGGCGCTCAGGTGGGCCAGCCCGCCGAGCAGCCGGCCGCCCCGCAGCCGAGGGCCCAGCGTCGTCGACAGCGACCCGCCGTCCGAGCGGAGCACCCGGAACCGGCGGGACCGCACAAGGGCCTCGAGCCCGGGCGGTGCACCGCGCACCCGTCCGGTCAGCAGGCCCGTCCGTGCCTCGAACCTGGGCAGTGCCGCCTGCAGCTCCAGCCTCGCTCGCCGCCGGACGCTTCGGGTCGAGCCCTCGCCGGAGTTGGTCCGCTCGCTCCGCCGGATCTGCGTGGCGGTGAAGGGGCGGCCGCGGTAGGCGCCGGTGACGGTCAGCTCCCCTTGCCACGGACCGGCGTGCTCTCGGGCGAACACACCGGTCCGGTAGCCCTCGCGGATGCCCCGCCTGCCCTGCCGCAGCAGCGTCCACGCCTGGCCGCGCCGACGCCGCTCCTGCTCGGCGAACGCGGCCCTGCCGCCGTCACCGCCCGGCAGGTCGGCCTGCCAGCCGTAGCGGCGCAGCAGGCCGCCCAACAGCAGGTGCCGGAACGCGAGCGCGGCGAGGTAGTTCCACACCAACCGGCCGACGAGCACGACGAACAGGACCGCGAGGGTCCACGCCCGCCAGTCCCAGAACGCGACGAGGTCCATCTAGATGCTGAGGTTCTCCTCGGTCTCCTCCTGCGTCTGCTCCTCGCCGGTGGCGCCGTACTCGGGTACCCGCGCACCGTTGTTCACGTTGCGGGAGGCCTTGCCGAAGTCGGTGACCTGGCCCTTCGCCGTGTCGGTGGTGACCTGCGTGGCCCGGTCGCCGAAGCTACGGACCTGGCCGAAGTCGTCGACCATGTTGCCGCCGTGGTCGCGGGCGCGGAGGTTGGCCTGCAGCCGGGTGTTCCCGCCCGCGGTCCTGGCCGCCTGGCCGGCCTGCTTGAAGAAGTCCTTGGTCCGCGTCATCAGCGCCTTCAGCTTCTCCAGCAGGTCCTTGAGCAGGTTCAGCATCTTCTGGAGCTTGCTGACCTGTTTGGTGGCCTTGGTGGCGGTGTGGGCGCCCTTGACGGCCGTGCCGGACCACGCGGCCGCGATCGAGCCGCCGAACGTCGGCGCGGCGGCGGCCAGCGCCGGGATCCAGATGAGGATCAGCCACTGGACGAGCTCGGTGAGCAGCGCCTTGATGAAGTCCTCGATCACGATCATGATCATGCTCGAGATCTGCAGCAGCTGGGCGATGTCGGCGGCCTGGCCGGCGGTGCCCTGGATGCCCGTGGCGAACTGCTCGAGGCGGGCCCGCGCGGCCTCCTTGGCCTCGCCGAGCCACGTCTTGAGCGCGGCCTCGGCATCCTGGATGAACTTCGTGGCGTACTGCTCGAGCCCCTGGCCGATCTTGTTGAAGTTCCCGGCCGCGTTGATCAGCGCGGGCCCGTCGCCGGAGACGAAGTGGATGAGGTCCTGCAGCGGCTGGACCACGGTGATGAGGAAGTTCAGGCCCTGGCCGATCAGCCAGCCGAGCGGGTCGGTGGCGATGCCGGTGATCGTGTCCTTGCAGGACTGGACGAACGTGGCCGCGCCGACCGTCGCGCCGCGCATGTCGCCGGCGTCCAGCGCGATGCCGGCCCCGACGAGGCCGCCGACGACCGGGACGCCGCGCGCGACCTTCTCGCCGTAGCCCATCTCCTCGCTGATCGTGATCCCGCTCAGGTCACCGGTGATCGTCTCGGCCATCAGATGCCTCCAAGGTCAGCGGCTTCGAGCCGGGCGAGCGTGTCGTTGAAGACCTTCGCGATGGCGTCCTCGACGCTCTGGTAGACGTCGGCGGTCTCGGTCATCTTGTCCGAGCCGGCCTGCAGCCCGTCGGACATGTCGCCGAGCAGGCTCTTCAGGTCGCCGAGCATCTCGGTGTACTTGCCGTGGACGAACAGCCCGACGATGCCCCACGACTCGTTGCCGACGTCGGCCTGTCCCACGAGCCCGTCGACCTCGGAGACCAGGGCCTTGTCGTCGGCGAGCGCGCCGGAGTAGTCGCGCACTCCGGTCACACTCACCTCGAAACCGTTTGGCATGTCAGCGTTCCTCCTCGTCCCAGACGCTCTTCAGGAAGGTCTCGCCCGCGGAGTCCACGCCCGGTGCGGGCGGTGGCGGCGGGGCGTCGCGGAACACGAGCGACTCCTCCACCTCGCCGACCTGGGCCGGCGGCGGGAGTGTCTGCTGCTCGACCTTCTCGCGGAGCTCCTCGATGGGCGTGCCGGTGACCTGCGCCTGGGTCTCCAGCACCTGTTCCAGCACGGGGACGTCGTCGCCGACGTACTGCTGCACGATGCTCGCCTGCCGGCGGGCCGCCTCGGCGATCGCCTCGTGCAGGGTCGACGTGACCACGGCGCCGAGCCGCTGCGAGCCGAGCTGCACGGCGGCCTCGGTGAAACGGACCTCCTGGATCGATCCACCGGGACCGGCGACCACGGTCACCGAGCGATCCGGCGACGTGACGCTGACCTCGAGCGAGGCGAGCTCGCTCTGCATCCCCTCGATGTTCTCGAACCGGTCGTCGACGTTCTTCAGGCTGGCCTGGAAGTCCTCGAACTGGGCGACCAGCTGGTCGAACTCAGCACTCATCACGCCTCCTTCTGTGCGTGCCCCGACGGTGCGTGCCCCACCATGGCTCATGTGTCCCGGACTCGCCGGGCGTTCGGCAAATGTCTCGCCGTACACAAGAGACCACGGGCGGCGGCCGCTCAGGGTTCAAACCGCAGGTCGCCCTACCTGTGGCGGCGCCATGGACCGCCTGGTCCGGGCCCGGGAGACTAGGCGAACTATTCGCGAGTGCGACCAGGTGTCGGCGGGCGGTGGAGCCGGACTCTCAGCCCGGCCGGACCGTCACGTCGCGTCGCGGTCGGCGTAGAACCGGGTGACCTTTCCGCCGCGGGCGGCGAACCACTGCTCGAGGTCCGGCCCGTCGAGCAGCGAGCGCTTGCCGCGGAAGATCACCGAGATCGGCCCGATGACCGTGCCGGAGAACCCGGTGACGTCGGCGGAGTCGAGGACCGTGTTGCGCAGTACGGTCTTGTCCGCGACCACGTCGGTCAGGTTGGCGTTGGAGAAGGTCGCGCGGGTCAGCAGCACGTCGGACAGGTTCGCGCCGGTGAGGTCGGCCTCGGCGAAGTCGGCGCGGTTGAACTCGGCCGAGGTGAAGTTCGCGCCACGTAGCTTCGTTTTCCAGAAATGCGACTCCCGGCCGAACGCCTTGACGAAATCCACGCCACTGAGGTCCGATTCCGAGAAATCCGTGCCCTCGCAGTGCGCGCGGGCGAAGGAGACGTTTCGCAACACCGCGTTGCGGAGCCGGGAGCGGCTGAACCAGCTCTCGGTGAAGTTTCCCCCGGACAGGTCCGCGCCGGAGAAGTCGAGGTCGAGCGCGTAGAGCTCGGAGTCGTCGGCCTTCGCGAGCCAGTCGCGCAGCTCCTTCGCCGCAACCCCGTCGGCCGGCCAGTTGGCGGGGGCCCAGTCGCTACGGGTACCAGGTGATTCGGCCACCCCAGCCCTCCTCCTCGACGATGCGGCGCATCTCGTCGATGTCATGCTGATTCGCGTTGCGCGTGTCGACGACGACGTCGCGGCCGCGGTCGAACTGGCCTTCCACGGTCTCCCGGAAGTCGGTCTCATTGTAGGCATTCGGGAACGGTCGCTCGCGCACGTGCTCGGGCACCTCGGGCGGCCAGTCCGAGTGCGCGCCCTTCATGTCCTGAGCTTTTCCGTCGCTGTCGACGAAGTCGCCCTGCCCGGGGCCGTCCGGCCGCCGGTAGTCGCCGGCGAACGGGCCCTCGCCGCGCTCGTGCAGGTCCATCGCGATGCGGGCCTCGTCCTTGGACCCCTTGGTGACCTTGCCGTTGTGGTCGGGGTCCTTCGAGAGCTCGGCGAACCGCTCCGGGTCGTCGCGCTCCAGCTGGGCCAGGTGCCGGTCGAGCGCGGCGCGCTCCTCCGGGGTCAGCTCCGGGTGCGGCTCGTTGGGGTCCTTCGGCCGGCGGGGCAGCGGGTCCTCGTCCCGGTTCTCGTCGCGGCCGTCGTCCCGGTTGTCGTCTCTGTTGTCCCGGCCGTCGCCACCGTCGTCGTCCGAGGGTGGTGCGTCGCGCCGGGACGGCGGCTGGTTGCCGGAGCCGCCGGAGTCGGTCGAAGGTGGGCTGGCCGGCTGGTCCGTTCGGCTCGGCGGCGGGTTGTTCGAGCCGCCGCCCTCGTCGCTGCTCGACGACGGGGTGGTCGTGGAGTCGCCGCGGGCGGTGGGGACGTCGGTGGTGGTGTCGATGCCGCCGAGGTTCTCGGCGTTGGTGGCCTCGGTGTCGCGGTAGCTGCGGGCGGTGGAGCTGGTGCCCGCCTGGGCGTTGTCGACGGCCTGCCGGGTGCGGGTGACGTGTTGGCGTGCGGTCTGGACGTGGGCCTGGGCCGCGCCGGTGAAGCTCGAGCCGACCACACCCATGCTCTGCGGGCCGACGTCGATGCCGTCGAGGGTGGTGCCGACGTTGTCGACGCGGCCGCCGGTGTTGCCCAGCCGGTCGGCCATGGTGTCGATGCGGTCGGTGTCGACGCCGACGCCGTCACCACCCGGACCGCCGGTAGGCCGCCGGGTGGTGGTGTCCGGCGTGTTGCTGGAGCCGGAGCTCGACGAGCCGCCGGTGGGCCTCCTGCGTCGCGTTGTCATGGCCGCCTCACCGGTCCCGCAACCGGGCCTAGTCCTGGTCCACCTGCATCGTGTAGCGGACCGAGTCCTTCATGTCCGCCAGGTGCGCGGAGACCGGCAGGTCCGGGTTCTCCTGGGTCGCCGCCGCGCGGCGCCGAGTCGCTCCAGCCACCCGACGAGCTGCTCGACGTCCTCGTGCGGCGGGTCGTCATGGTCCCTCGGTTCCTGCCGTTCGTCAGCGCGTCGCCAGTACTCCCGCGAGCAGTTGGCTGTAGGTCAGCCTGCCGAGCAGCAGGTGACAGGCCTGGGCTTCGGTGTCGACCCTGGACAGCTCCAGCTTGTTGCCGCGCTCGCGCCAGTACACCTCCCATGCGCCGTCCTCGGCCTGCTCGACGCACCAGGACTGCTCGGCCCAGCCGCCGAGCGCGACCAGCTCCGGCGCGATCCCGATCATCTCCAACGCCCGCGCGAGCTCCGCGAGGTTCACAGCGGTACCTCCCTCAGGTAGCCCGCGTTCACGAGGTCGACGACAGCGTTGGGCATGTAGAACTGCGTGCCACCGCCGGGTTGGCCCATCGCCGGCGCGATGGGTCCGGCCCAGACCGGGATCGGCTGAACCACCTCGTAGCGGTGGTAGCTGGGCGCCGGTGCTCCTGGCGTGACGCCGGGCCGGGACGGGTCGCGCTCGTCGAACAGGTTGTCCGGCGGCAACCCCCGCTCCGGGAACGGCGTGCCGGGCGGTGAGGTGAACCGGCCGAAGCCGGGTCCGAACCGGTCGATCTGTTCGCCCGGGTTGAGCACGGCGGGCACCCGGTCCTCGGGTCGGGAGAAGCCCTCGGGATGCTGGCTCGGGTCGGGCCACACCAGGTCGCGGCCGCCGTGCGCGTCGTAGCCGCCGGTCGGCCAGTAGCCCGCGTCCCACTGAGCGCGGTCCATCGGGTTGCCGCTCGCGTCGTAGCCGTCCCTGTGGTAGCTCGAGTCGACGATGCGCTGCACGTCGGGATGGTTCAGGTCCACTCCAGGCCTCAATGCGTCGCTGACCCTGTCGGGGTTGCTCGCCGCCGATGCCAGCGCACTGCCGTCGAGCAGCCCGGCGTTGGGGGTGAGCGAGGTTGTCGGTACGGATCGGGGTGCCGTCCGGGTTCCGGTGGTTGATCGGCGGCCCGCCGGGCGGACCACCGGGAGGACCGCCAGGAGGACCACCGGGGGGCGGCCCGGACGGTGGCGTGCTTCCCGGGTCGCGCGTGGTCGGCGGCGTGCTGGTGCCGGTGCCGCCGGAGGTCGTGCTGCTGGAGGTCGTGGTGCCGCCGCCCCGCGGGGTCGGGGTGTCGGTGCGGGTGTCGATCGCGCCGAGGTTGTTGGCGTTGGTGGTGTCCGTGGTGCGGTAGGTGCCGGCAGTCGCCCGGGTGCCGGCCTGGGCGTGGTCGACGGCCTGGCGGGTGCGGGTCACCTGCTGCTGGGCGTGCTGGACATGGGTCTGAGCGGCACCGGTGAAGCTGGAGCCGACGACGCCCATGCTCTGCGGGCCGACGTTGACGCCGCCGACGGTGGTGCCGACGGCGTCGACGCGGCCGCCGGTGTTGGTCAGCCGGCCGGCCATCGTGTCGATGCCGTCGGTGTCGACGTGGACGCCACCGCCGCCGGGCCCGCCGCCGCTGTCGGGGCGGCGGGTGGGCGTGGTCGACGGGGAGCTGGAGCCACTGCTGCTCGACGACGTCGGTCGCCTGCGCCGGGTGGTCACGCTTGGGCCGGGGGCGTCTCGTAGGGCTTGGCCGCCTGGTAGGCGCCGAACGCCAGGTCGCCGGCGGTGGCGAAGCGGTCGAGGCCGTCGGCGAGGTTCTGCATCGCGCGGCCCAGGTCGGCCAGCCGGCCGGCCTGGCGGCCGAGGCCGCTGATCAGCTTGGAGATCTTGCCGGCGATCCGGGTGGCGGTGGCGACCGCGCGGGCGCCGGCGACGCCGCAGAAGGCCGCGATCGAGCCGCCGAAGGTGACCGCCGCGGAGGCGGCCGCGATCAGCGCGTACCGGATCAGCTCGGTGATCAGCGCGGCGATGATGTCGAACACGATCCCGCGCAGCGTCGTGACCAGCATGCCGGAGATGCCGACGACGGCCGCCGTGCCGTCGAGGGTCAGGCCCATCGAGTCGAGCTCCTCGGCGAGCTGGGTGAGGCTGCCGTGATAGGCGTCGGCCGCCTCGCCGGTCCACTCGGCGATGGTGCCGAGGTCCTGGCGGTGCTCCTCGGCGATGGTCTTCATCTCCGCCGCCGCCGTCTTCAGCGCGTCGACGTTCGCGTTGATCTCGTCCGGGTTGCCGAGCAGCGCGTCGAGCGGCTCGCGCAGGAACGAGACGTGCTCGAGCAGCCAGCCGACGCCGGCGCTGACGATCGCGCCGAACGGGTCGATGGCCGCGCCGATCGTGTCGATGACCACGCCGGTCGCGCTCAACGCGACGTCGACGACCTGCTCACCCTCGGACTCCGCGTCGCTGGTGATCGCGCCTACCAGCCCCGAATAGCTGTCGACGATGCCCGCGCCGGATGTCGCCGTTGTCACGCCTGCCTCCCACAGTGGCTTGACTCAGAGGTCACCGGTTGTCCCCGCCGCCGAAGATCTGCTCGTCGCCGAAGTCCTCGTCGTCGGTTTCCGCCCGCCTTCGGGGTGGACGAGCGGGACGCGGTGGCGGTTCCATCCGCGGCGGCGACTGCGGCGGCGGTACCGGCGGCCGGGACCAGTCGGGTGCCGGGCGGGGCGGCTGCGGTGCCGGCGGCCGCGCCTGGTCGGGGTCCTCGTTGAACGCGTAGCCGGCCTTGTCGTCCGGCTCCTCGGGCTCCGGCTCGGGGACGTACCCGGTGACCATGTGCATGGCCTCGGAGTCGGCCCCGAGCGGCGCGAACGCATCGGCCACGTTGACCGCCGCGTTGCGCTGCGCCTTGCGGGCGAGGTGCATGATCTTGCCGGCCAGCTCACCACCGGACCCGCGCCAGGCGGCGTCGTCGATCCGCAGGTCCGTGAGCGACCCGTTGGGTGCCACCGACACGCTGATCGACCCGTCCGGCGACGACTCGGTGACTCCCGAGGCCTCCAGGTTCTCCTGGAACTCCGCGGTCTTGGCCTTGATGTCGTCGATCTTGGCGTTGAAGTTCGCCAGCCACTGCTCCGGGGTGACCACCACCGGTTACCTCCCTGACCGCCCGTGGTTCGAACCCGAGCATAAAACGGCTAGATGGGCAGCCGCCGGAAGATCGCGCGAGGAATGTGCCGCAGAACCGACATCAGCACCCGGTACGGCGCCGGCGCCCAGACCAGCTCCTTGCGCTTGCCCACCGCGTCGACCGCGACGTCGGCGACGTCCGCGGCCTGCACGGACAGCGGCGCGGCCTTCATCCCCTCGGTCATCTTCGTGTGCACGAACCCTGGGCGCACCACGGTGACCGAGATTCCCTCGTCGCGCAGCGCCTCGCCGAGCCCGAGATAGAAGCCGTCCATGCCGGCCTTCGTCGAGCCGTACACGAAGTTCGCCCGGCGCACCCGCTCGCCCGCGACCGACGACAGCGCCACGATTCGCCCGTGGCCCTGCCGGCGCAGCCGCTCGGCCAGCGCGACGCCCACCGACACCGTGGCCGTGTAGTTCACCTGCGCCAGCTCGACCGCCTTGGCGTGGTCCTGCCAGGCCTGCTCCGCGTCGCCCAGCAGCCCGAAGGCCACCACGGTGACGTCGAGGTCGCCGTCCGCGAACGCCTTGTCCAGCATCGCCTGGTGCGAGTCGAAGTCCGTCGCCTCGAACTCCACAGTGGACACCGTGGCGCCGGCGTCGCGCAGCTGCGCGACCGCCGCGTCCAGCCGGGGCGACGGGCGGGCGGCGAGCACGACCCGCAACGGCCGGCGCTTGGCGTACTTCTCGGCGATCGCGAGGCCGATCTCCGAGGTCCCGCCGAGCAGCAGCAGCGACTGGGGGTTTCCGACCGCGTCAATCATGTAAGTCCCAACCTTCTCGACATGTCAGAGGCGAAGACGCCGTGGGGGTCGACGGAGGCGCGGATCTTGCGCCACTCGTCGAGTCTTGGGTAGCCGCGCTGGATGACCGACGGTGTCGCGCGCGACTCCTTCGCGAGGTAGTGCCGCCCGCCGACGCCGAGCACCAGCTCGTCCAGCTCCTCGCACAGCTCGTGCAGCCCCGGGCGCACCGGCATGTCCACGCACAGCGTCCAGCCGGGCATGGGAAACGACAGCGGCGCGGGGTTGGCGTCGCCGAAGCGCTTGAGCACGTTCAGCGCCGAGACCTGGCCGGCCTCGGTGATCATCTCGACGGTCCGCCGGATCACGTGCGCGGCCCCGAACGGCACGACGAACTGGTACTGCAGGAAGCCGGCCGGGCCGTAGCCGCGGTTCCACTCGCCGAACATGTCCAGCGGGTGCAGGAACTGCGTGATGTTCTGCACCTGGTTGCGGCGCGTCGGCGACTTGCGGTACCAGAGCTCGCTGAACACCTTGCCGGTCAACCGGTTCAGCATGCCGGGCGGGAACACGTCGGGGACGGTCAGCAGCTGCGGCGCGTCGAACCGCAGCGGGTGCTGGCGCAGCTTCTTCGGCAGGTCCGCGACCGTCGCGTGGTTCGCCCGGGTCAGCAGCCCCCGGCCGAGGTGCGGCCCGGTGGTCACCGCGTCGAACCAGGACACCGACTCCACATAGGACTCGTCGTCCTCGGTCTGGCGGGCCATCAGCTCGTCGAGGTCGCCGACCTGGTCGGTGTCGACGAGGAAGTACGCGGTCTCCACGCGGTTGAGGTGCAGGGTCGCCCGCAGCACGATCCCGGTGAGCCCCATGCCGCCGGTGGTCGCCCAGAACAGGTCGGCGTCGGGGCCGTCCGGGGTGAGCGTGTGGACGGTGCCGTCCGCGGTCATCAGGTCCATCGAGACGACGTGGTTGCCGAAGCTGCCCTCGACGTGGTGGGCCTTGCCGTGGATGTCGCTGCCGATCGCGCCGCCGACCGTGACCTGCCGGGTGCCGGGCAGCACGGGCAGCCACAGGCCGAAGGGGAGCAGCGTGCGCATCAGCGTGTCGAGCGAGACGCCCGCGTCGACCTCGACCACGCCCGCGTCCGCGTCGACCCGGTGGATGTGGTCCAGCGCGGTCATGTCGACCACGACGCCGCCCGCGTTCTGCGCCGGATCCCCGTAGCTGCGCCCGAGCCCGCGCGCGATGACCCCCCGGTCGCCGGCCTCCCGCACCACGTTCGCGATCGCGTCGACGTCGTTCGTGCGGACGACGTGCGCGGTGGACGGTGCGGTGCGGCCCCAGCCGGTGAGCCTGGCCAGCTCGTCATGTCCTGGCTTCACCGCACCGAGGGTACGGGGCCCGCGGGCGGTCCCTAGACTCGCGTCGTGACCGCGACCCCGGAGGCGGATGTGCCCAGGATCGGGCTGGTGGACCAGCTCGGGCGGTTCGTCCTGATCGGCGGCTTCTGCGCGCTGGTCGACTTCGGGGTGTACCAGGCGTTGCTGCAGTTCGGGTTGTGGGTGCACCTGGCCAAGGCGCTGAGCTTCATCGCCGGCACGACGACGGCGTACTTCCTCAACCGCCGCTTCACGTTCGCCGCGGGCCGCCGGGACGGCGCCGGGCAGGTGGGTGGCTTCGCGCTGCTGTACACGGTGACGTTCTTCGTCAACGTGGGGACCAACGCGCTGCTGCTCACGCTGCTGCCCCCGTCCGGCTGGGAGATCGCCCTGGCCTGGGTGGTGGCCCAGGGCGCCGCGACGACGATCAACTTCGTCCTGCTGCGAACGGTCGTGTTCAGAGCCGTTTCGTGAACCAGTGGTGGGCGTGGACCTCGTCGTTGAACGGGGAGACTTCCTCGTAGCCCGCCGACCGGTACATCGTGATCGCCTCGGTCAGCGCCTGGTTTGTCTCCAGGCGGACCTCGTCGTGTCCGGCGGTCGCCGCGCGTGACTCCAGCTCGGCGAGCAGGCGCCGGCCGAGGCCCAGGCCGCGCACGGAGTCCGCGATCCACATCCGCTTGATCGTCGCGGGCGCGTCCGGCGGCAGCCGCAGCGCGCCGCAGCCGACCGGATCGCCGCGCAGGTAGGCGATCAGCAGCAGCCCGGCCGGCGGGCGCAACTGGTCACCCTCGGCCGGGATGCCCGACGCCGGGTCGTGGCCGTGCTCGAACCGGCGGTCGAGCTCCGCGTAGTAGGCGTCCCGGCAGTACCGCGCGTGCTCGTTTTCCGGGTCGACCACGTCGATCGTCACCTGGCCGGCCGTGAGCAGCCGGTCGACCTCCTTCATCGCCGTCACCAGCCGCCGTCGCTGGTCGGCGGACAGCGGCCCGAGCAGCTCGGCCGCGGCGTCGTCCGCGCGATCGTCGAGCACGGCCCGCTCCCGCCGGCCCGCGCTCGTGAGCGTGGCGACCCGGACGCGGCGGTCCTCGTCGCTCGGCTTCACCGCGACCAGCCCGTCGGCCTCCAGCGAGCGCAGCAACCGGCTGACGTACCCGGAGTCCAGGTCGAGCCGGCCGCGCAGCTCGCGGACGTCGGCGCCATCCCGCACGCCGATCTCCCACAGCAGCCGCGCCTGTCCGAGCGGGCGGTCGCGGGCGAGGAAGTGGTCGTCGAGCGCTCCGACCCGCTGTGTGACGAGCCGGTTGAAGCGACGGACCTGCTCGATCTCGTCCATTCCCTGACTTTAGTCAGAGAATGCTAGGTGGCAAACCCGTGTCTCTGTGGCTGCCCGCTCCCGTAGACCCGGGCCAGCGGTGGCAGGTCGTCGAGGTGCGCGGTGACGACCTGGGCGAAGTTGATCGCGACCGTCGACCCGTCGGCGAGGACCGGCGCGTGTACGTGACCGCTGCCGAGCAGCTCGCTCAGCCGCGTGTCGAGGTCGCGAGCCCCGTCCGCGGACAGCGCGAAGACCACCGGCTCACCACCTCCGGCGAGATGCAGTACGAGGGCGCGTTTGGGATCAGCCATGCCCCCGACACCACCACCGCGTCCGAGTGGTGGCAACAGAAGTTCACCCGCAGCAGATCAGCTCAGAGCGATCTCGCGGGCAAGCCCGCACACTCGCGCCCCCGGGTTGTCCACAGCCCACCCGCGACCAGCCCAAACTGTCAGTCCTCGCCGATAAGCTGGAAAACGGGGGCCCCCGCGACCCCGCGAGTTGTCCACAGGCGGAGGGGACGCCGGCCGACTCGGCTGTCGCTCGAGTCGGTCGCGCTGGTCTACCGGGTCTGATCGGTGCTCGCCCGTAGGGCCAGCACCGCGGCGACCGCCTCCAGCCAGCGCGCCACCTGCTCGTCCGGGCCGGACACGGCCGCCTCCAGCCACGGCCGGACCACGTCCGTCTGCGCCGAGGAAGGCAGCGGCTCGGGCAGCGAAGCGGCGTACCGCGGCCCGCCGCTGCGCACCACCGACGCGAGGAACGCGACCGAGCGCGCGAGCACGTCGACCCGCTCCAGCGCGATCGCGGCCGCCACCGCGCCGTCGCCGAACAGCTCGCCGCGGCCGGACGCGTCCCCGCCGAGGCCGTCGCGCAGCAGCGCGAGCACGTCGAGCTCCGCGAGCTGGGCATCGGTCTTGCCAAGTCTGTTCATCGTCGCTCCCGGTGTCACTGCGGCAGGTGCACGCCGTCGACCGTGGGCATCCGCGAGTCGGACGCCCCTTCCATGTGCCCGTTGACGAAGTCGTCCTCGCTGACCCAGACGGTGTGGCCCCACGGGTTGTAGATCTGCAGCATGCCGTCCTCGTGCCCGATGATCATCATCTGATGGCCGGACCGGTCGCCCTCGTCGTCGAAGCCCTCGACCTGGATCGGCACCGGCCGGCCATCGTCGACCGACTCGGCCACGTCGTTGAAGATCTCCCGGCGGTCCTCCGGCGAGTCGAGGTCGCGGAACTCGTACTCCGCGCCGGTGGCGGGGCCGATCTCGTCGTTCGCGGCGTCCTCGCCCTCGTCCTTGCTCATGCCGCTGCCCTCGGTCGCCGGCTGGCCGTACACCCGCTCGGTCTCGGAGAGGAACCGCTCCTCGAACGCGTCCGCGGACGTCGACTCCGGGTCGCCCGGCTTGCCGCCCGTCGTGAGCTGGAAGGCGTACATCGGGTCGACCATCGCCCGGGCGGTCACCGAGGACGCGGCACGCAGGTGCCGCCGGTCTGCTCCCACCGGGCACCCGAGTACGTCGTCGGCACGGTCTCGCCGGACTCCTCGTCGGTCGTGTTGTACGTCGGCTGCAGATGGTCGCGCAGCCACTCCGGATCGTCGCCGTACGGGTGGATCTGCGCGGCGAACTCCTCGATGTCCTCGACGGAGTGGCCGGCGGCGAGCGCGCGCATCAGGTACGCCTTCTCCTGCGGCGACTTCGCGGCGTCCAGCAACGCGTCGAACCGCGTGCGGTCCTCCTCGCCCAGCTCGTCGAGCCGCTCGCTCGCCCGCTCGGCGTCGTTCGCGCTCATGATGATGTTGACGTCGTGCGGCCCGCCCGGCACCGCGCTCTGTCCGAGCACCAGCCGGTCCGCCGCGTCGAGATGCTCGGAGTCGAGCTGGCTCGCCCGGGCCTGGGCCGCGAGGTCGGTGAACACTCGCGCGGCGGCCTCCTCGACCGACCGCGCCTGGTCGTAGCCGGTGATCACCTGGTCCATGCCGCTGAGCGCGATGCTCTTCGCGCGGTCGAAGTCGCCGCCGAGCTCGTTGCGCGCCTGGTGCAGCGCGCCCTGGCCGCCGGTGTGCGCGCCCTGCGCCGCCTCGACGCCGTCGGCGAGCTGGTCGAGCTCTTCGCGGGCCTTGGTCAGCACGGTGACCGAGTGCTCGAGCTCGAACGCGACCGCGGTGACCACCTCGGACGCCCGCTCCTGCGCCTGGCCGACCCAGACCTGCGGCAGGTCGCTCTTCGCCAGCGTGTCGACCTCGACCTGGGCGCCGTCGGCGTCGGTGGCGATTGCGGCATACGTGCCGGCCATCGTGCGCAGCTCGGCCGGGTTCCCCTTCGGCGCGGGGAAGTCGAGGTAGGCGTCGATCGCGCTGCGCAGGACGACCCGGCCGAGCAGCCCGCCGGCGTCTGCCATCGCGCGCCACTTCTCCAGGTCCTCACGGTTCGGTGCCACGACTGTCCTCCTAGCGAACGGCGCGATCGAACTGGTCGGCGTGCAGCTCGTCCTGCGCGCCGTACTGGTCGGCGGACGCCGCGAGCTTCGCGCTGGTCTCCGCAAGCGCTTGCGAGGTGAGCTCGAGCTCCTCCACCCAGGCGTTCAGGAAGCTCCCGTACGCGCCGGCGACGTCCGCGTGCTCGCCGAGCAGGTCCTCGCTCGGGCAGGTCAGCATCCGCATCCGCTTCGGGTAGTCCGCCACCCGGACGGCCTGGTCGTGGGCGGTTCCGGCGTGGGTGTGCAGGCCCGTGGTGGCGACCTCGTACCCGGTGTCGACTGTCATGGCATCCCTCGCGTCTCGTGCGGCCGACCCGTCAGAGGGACCGCGGCCGGCGCCGGTTCCGCCGGACCGCACACGCTTCGCAGGAGCACAGCGATCGCGCCGCGAACAGGCGTTTCACCGGCGGCCGGCCGAGCCCGCCGGTAGCCTCACGCGGCGAGAGGGGTGGGGAGATGCGCCGGTTCGTTGCTGTCGTCGCGCTCGTGCTGCTCGCGTCCGGCTGTTCGGAGGCGCGGCCGGGCAGCCCGAGCGCGGGCGAGGAGCGGCGAGGCGAGTTCACGATCGAGGACACCGACATCCGGGTCGCGCCGGGGGAGTCGTTCACGATCGCGGTCGAGGACAACGCCTCGGTTGGCGACGACTGGTCGCTCAGCGCGAAGCCGGACGAGGGCGTCGTCACGGGGGGTGGCGACCACTACGTCGCGGACTCGACCGAGAACGTCGACGGCGGCGGTGGCACCCGCTACTTCGAGTTCGAGGCGCGCTCGGCCGGCACGACGTCGGTCGAGCTGCGCAACTGCTACCGGGGCTGCGCCGATCCCGAGGACGAGCACACCTACGAGATCGCGATCGAGGTCGGCTGACCTACATCCGGAAGAACTGCTCCCGGCGCCCCTGCCGGCACAGCTTCAGCCACTGCAGGAACGCCTTCGGGTCCCGCTTGGTGCCGATGAAGTACAGCCCGAACCGGGCGACCTCGAGCAGTCCGATCTTGCGCAGGCCCGGCTGGGACAGCAGGTACCCGCGGTTGCGGTAGGTGTAGTAGCGCTTGACCTCGTTCTCCGGGTCCTGCGCGTGCAGCCGCCCGCCCAGCATCGGCTTGAACTCCTCCGAGCCGTCCGGGTGCAGGTACGCGGCCTTGAGGCAGGTGCCGAACGGCAGCCCCGAGCGCACCAGCCGCCGGTGGATCTCCACCTCGTCGCCGCGGAAGAACAGCCGGTAGTCCGGCACGCCGACGACGTCGAGCGTCGACGCGCGGAACAGCGCGCCGTTGAACAGTGAGGCGATGCCCGGCAGGAAGTCGGTGCCCAGCTCGTCCGCGCTGCGCTTCCAGGTCAGGCCGCGCCGCAGCGGGAACGCCAGCCGCTCGGGCGTCTCGATGTTGGAGACGACCGGCGAGATCTCCGCCAGGCCGCGGGCGACCGCCTCGGTGAGCAGCGTGTCCAGCACCGTCTCGTCCGCCGGCCGGCCGTCGTCGTCGGCGCACCACACCCACTCGGCGCCGAGCATCAGCGCGTACAGCATGCCGAGCGCGAAGCCGCCCGCGCCGCCGAGGTTGCGCCGGGACGGCAGGTAGGTCGCCGGCACGCCGCAGCTCTGCACGATGTCACCGGCCGGCTCGTCCGGCCCGTTGTCGACGACCACGAGGTGGTCCGGCGGCCGGGTCTGCGCGGCGATCATCTTCAGTGAGTCCGCGAGCAGCTCGCGCCGGTGCCGGGTGACCACGACGGCCACCACCGCGTTCGCCGGCAACGCGGGGAACTGCTCCGAAGGACTCATCAGGCCTCGCCGCTCTTGCTCGTCAGTACCGGAGGCTCGCCGTGCCGCTCCAGTGTCTCCTTGTCCAGATGGGCGAACGGGTCCTTGCCCTTGTACTCCGTGAGGACCTCGCGCAGCGAGCCGTGCTGCTTCACGTGACCCTCGTCCATCCAGATGGCCGTGTTACACAGCTCGAACAATAGGTCGTCCTGGTGTGACGCGAACACCAACATGCCGGACCGCTGAACGAGGTCGACCAGCCGGGTGCGCGCCTTGTTCAGGAACTTCGCGTCCACCGCGCCGATGCCCTCGTCCAGCAACAGGATCTCCGGGTCGATGGACGTGACCACGCCGAGCGCCAGCCGAACCCGCATGCCGGTCGAGTATGTCCGCAGCGGCATCTGGAGGTAATCACCCAGCTCGGTGAACTCGGTGATGTCGTCGACCCGCTTCTCCATCTGCTTGCGGGACATGCCGAGGAAAAGCCCGCGGATCATGATGTTCTCGAGACCGGAGATCTCCGGGTCCATGCCGACGCCGAGGTCGAACACGGGCGCGATCTTGCCGACGATCCGCGACGTGCCGCGGGTGGGTTCGTAGATCCCGGCCAGCAGCCGCAGCAGCGTGGACTTGCCGGCGCCGTTGTGGCCCACCAGCCCGACCCGGTCGCCCTCCTTGAGGGACAACGAGATGTCGTGCAGGGCCTCGATGATCGGCACCTTCTGCTCGGTGCCGATCTTGCCGCCGACCTTGCCGAGGACCGCCTTCTTCAGTGACCGCGACTTCGCGTCGAAGATCGGGAAGTCGACCGAGGCGTTCCAGACGTCGATGCTCACCATGTCGTTTTTTCGCCTCACTCAGACCCAGTAGGAGACCCGGGAACGGTAGTTGCGCATGGCCAGGAGGGCCAGGCTCCACCCCACCACGGTAAGCGCGCCGACCACAGCCCAGTGATGCCAGCTCTGCGTGTTGCCGATCAGCGGCGCCCGCAGGAGCTGGACGTAGTGGTAAAGGGGGTTCAGCTCGGCCACCAGGATCCGCCATGCCGGGGGCTCCCCGCCGTTGGGGGTCAACCTTGTCAGGTCGTCGGTGGTCCACACGATCGGCGTCATGAAGAACATCAGCTGCGACAGACTGACGATGACCGGCGGGATGTCCCGGTAGCGGGTGGAGATGATGCCGAACAGGATCGCCACCCAGCCGCCGTTGATCGCCAGGAGCACGAAGGCCGGGATGGCCAGCAGGATCGTCGCGTCGATGCCGGGCTGCCCGCTGCCGTTGGGCGTCATGACGTAGCCGGGCCTCGAGAGGTCGACCCAGAAGATCGCGACGATCACGAAGTAGACGAGCAGGTTGTGCGCGAACATCAGCGTGAGGCGCCACACCGTGCGCAGTGCGTACACCGTGATCGGTGCCGGCAGGTGCTTGATCAGGCCGCTGTTGGCGATGAATGTGTCGGTGCCCTCGGTCAGGCAGCCGAGCATGAAGTTCCAGACGATGAACCCGACCGTGATGTAGGGCAGGAACGTGCGGATGTCCGCGTTGAACAGCGTGGAGTACAGCAGGCCGAGGCCGGCGGCGGTGACGGCCATCGACAGCGTGATCCACAGCGGGCCGATGACCGACCGCCGGTAGCGCTGCTTGATGTCCTGCCAACCGAGGTGACCCCACAGCTCGCGCTGTGAGAACCCCTCGCGGATGTCGTCCCAGGCCTTCCCGAAGCTTCGGGACGCCTTGTGGGTCGGTGGGGCCTGCTCCTGCTCGGCCGTGGCGGTTGCTGGCACGGTTATCGAGCCTACCGGCGGCATCCGGCCGCTCCGCAGGGGCCGGAAAGTGGCCCCGACCTGGAGGAGCCACCCGATCGGTGCACACCTTCCTGGTACCTTCTCCGCTCATGGTCGACGTCGCCTCGGGGCAGAGCGTGCTGCGCTCGTTACTGGACGTCTACGCCGAGCATCCCCAGCCGCGCCGCGTCGCCGTGGTCGGCAACCAGCCACTGGAGCCGGACGCGGAGCGGGCCAAGGCCGTCGACGACGCCGAGCTCGTGATCAGGGTGAACGGCTTCAAGCTCGACGACCCCGGCGCGCCGCCGACCGTCGGCGGCAAGTGCCACGTGGTGGTGTTCAACCGGGCGCTGCGCGCGACGAAGTGGGTCTTCGAGAACTACCGCCGGCGGCTGTACCTGATGGTCGAGCCGGGCCGGCTGCACTGGGAGCCGGACCTGGTTCCCGGCTGGTGGCCCTCCGACCTGGGGTTCGTGCCGGTGTCCAACCGCGAGGTGACGCTGCCGCTGTCCGAGGCGCTCGGCCTGCCGACCGGCGAGCAGGCGACCTGGTCGACGACCGGCACGATGGCCGCCTGGATCGCGCGTACCAGCTACCCGGAGGCCGAGCTGGTGCTCACCGGGTTCTCTTTCGTCGACGACCCGAACCAGACATCGTGGCTGCACGCCGCCGGTGACGCGTGCGTCGTCGGCCCGGAGCACCAGATCGCCGCCGAGGCGAGGTTGCTCGAGTCGTGGCTGCAGACCAGCCGAACCACCCTGCTCCGCTGAGGCCGAGGATGAGAAGTTGAGCATGTTGAACAGCCGTGTCGCCGCGTTGCGCAAACTGGTGTCCGACCGGGTCGGCCGGATGATCGACTGGCGCATCGACCATCCGGTCGAAGGCAACCGGCTCTTCGAGCTGTACGGCACCGTCAACGCGCACGAGCGTCGGCTCGAGGAGCAGCGGCAGCGGATGGACCGGCTCGCCGAGCTCGAGCGCCGCTTCCGCGAGGTCGAGAAGGCCCAGCACTGGTCGGCCAACGAGCTGGAGCGGATCATCCCGCAGATCGCGGCGCAGGAGTCGCAGCTGGAGTCGCTGCGGGAGAAGATCGGCGCCGTGCCGGCCGCGGACCAGCCGCAGATCGACGAGTCACGCTCGCTCATCGACGAGATCCGGCGCGAGCACAGCCAGATCCGGGTGCGGCTGACGGCGGTCGCGCAGTACGAGGATCGGCTTCGAAAGCTCGAGGATCCCACGCGGGGTAACTGAATCCCGCTGTATACCACCCTCAGTTACCAGTATTCACAGTTATACGCGCAACTGTGAAATGTTGACCGAAACACTCCACTAGTCAACACTTCAGTCACCCGTTTGGTGCATCAACATACGAATGCACGGGTTGCGGGAGGTCGGGGCGATGATAGATGTCCAGTGGTGGTTGTCGGGTTACGACAATCGAGTGCACGCCTTCGGAGCGGACGAGGCCGGCCGCGACTTCGGTGAGGCGCTCTGCGAGCACAGCGTGCCCAACACGAAGATCACGCTGACCGACGAGGGCGAGCGCTGCCTGGCGTGCCTGCTGATCTTCGGCGACATGCTGGCCGACACCCACGGCGACGCGAACTGGCGGGCCTCGTAGGCGTACGTTGACCTCCATGCGTGAGGTCAGGATCGGCAAGCACACGGTCGGACCCGGGCACCGGCCGTTCGTGATCGCGGAGATGTCCGGCAACCACAACGGTTCCCTCGATCGGGCGCTCGCCATCGTCGACGCCGTGGCCGCCACCGGGGCACAGGCGCTCAAGCTGCAGACCTACCGCGCGGACACCATCACGATCGACGTCGACCTTCCCGCGTTCCGCATCTCGGACGATCATTCGCTGTGGGGCGGCGAGAACCTGTACCGCCTGTACGAGAAGGCCCACACGCCCTGGGAGTGGCACGAGCCGATCTTCGCCCGGGCGCACTCGTTGGGCCTGACGGTGTTCTCTAGCCCGTTCGACCCGACCGCGGTGTCTTTTCTGGAGTCCCTCGACGCCCCCGCGTACAAGATCGCGTCGGCGGAGATCGTGGACCTGCCCCTGATCGACCTGTGCGCGCGGACCGGCAAGCCTCTGGTGATCTCGACCGGCATGGCCACGGTGGCGGAGATCCACGCCGCCGTGTCGACCGCACGGGCCGCCGGCAACGACCAGCTGATCGTCCTGGGCTGCACGGCGTCGTACCCCGCGCCGCCGGAGGAGAGCAACCTGCGCGGCATCCCGCTGCTCGCGGATGCCTTCGACGTGGTGCCGGGCCTGTCCGACCACACGATGGGCATCGGGGTCCCGGTGGCGGCCGTGGCGCTGGGCGCCTGCGCGATCGAGAAGCACGTGACGCTGGCCCGTGCCGACGGCGGTGTGGACAGTGACTTCTCCCTGGAGCCGGCGGAGTTGTCGGCACTGGTGACGGAGACCGAGCGGGCGTGGCAGGCCCTGGGCGCGCCGCGCCTCGGGCCTTCGGAGAGCGAGCAAGAGGTGCGCCGCCTGCGCCGTTCCCTGTACGTGGTCGAGGACGTGGCCGCGGGTGACGTCGTCACGAGGGAGAACGTCCGCTCGATCCGTCCGGCCGGCGGCCTGCCTCCGGTGGACCTGGAAACCGTGCTGGGCCGGCCTTTCCGGGTCGCGGCGGCGAAGGGTACGCCGCTGACCTGGGACCTGGTCTAGGTTCGCTTCGCCAGCCAGCGGAACGGGCCGTCCGCCTGCCGGTTCGAGTCCTCGTAGCCGGCGTGGCGGAACAGCGTCAGCGAGCGGGTGTTGTCCTCGTGGATGTTGGCGAGGATCGTGCTCGGGCGGTGGCGGGCTCGCAGGGCGGCCTCGCCCAGGGTGAGGAGCTTCTCGGCCAGGCCCTTGCCCCGGTCGGCCGGGGCGACCGTGATGCTGACCTCCCACGTGTCGTCGTCGATGCGGTCGAACCGGACCGTCCCGTTGGGATGGTCGGTCTCCGCGACCAGCAGCAGGCGGTTCGGGTTCTGTAGCGAGCTCGCCAGCCACCGCCGGTGTACCGGCTCGGCCACGGGGTGGTGGCCGCGCGACCAGGCGAGCGTGTCGGGGTCGTTGCGCCACTCCAGCAGTCGTTCGGCGTCGGCCCCGGTGGCCTCTCGGATGCCGATCTCGCAGGCGTCCAGGATCCGTTCGGCGCCACGGCCGTCGACGGTGCGGGATGCCGCCCGGGACAACGCGGCTCGGGCGTCGGGGTTCGTGAGCAGGTCGCGCAGTCGTGACGCGGCCGCGGGGAGACCGGCCACCGTGCCGAGACCCGCGGCCAGCCCCCGGTCGACGGCGGCTCGGTAGCCCGCGGCCTGGTTGTCGGCGAGCTGGACCAACGCGGCCGGCGTCCCGATGCAGCACAGCTCCAGCAACGTCACCCCCGCCGCACTGACCACGAGATCCGCCTCGGCCAACAGCGCCGGCAAGGTCGGCGTCGGCGGCTCGACCGCGAAGCGCTGCCCGGGCCCGGCCGAAACCCGCACCGGCACCGCGGAGATCGCTCGAACCGACATCGGCACCTGGGTCTCCCGCAAGGCGGACAACACCGCCGAAACCGCCTCCCCGGCCGCTCCACCGCCCATCACCACGACCACCCCGGGCGGCCCCTCGTCCCGAGAGGCCGCCGCGTCGTGATCGGTGCGGGCATTGACGACATCCCGTCGCAACGGAGCGAAAGCAGCCCCCGCCAACACGAGCGGGGAACCGTCCCGAGAGCGGTGCTCTTGCGCGAGATTGGCGTCCACGACGACGTCCGCCGCTCGCCTCCCGAAGCGCCCGTCCTCCATGGACACCAGCCGGGCCACCGCGCGAACCTCCGGCAGCTCGCCGAGCCCGTAGTGATCGACGAGAACTACGTCCGCCCCCAACGAAACGGCCTGCCCAGCGAGAGCCGCCCCGTCCGACGACCCGGCCGACGCGGGCGGCAGCACCGGCACTCCCAACTCCGACAGCCGAGCCAGCAGCCAGTCCGCCCCGCTCACCGAGCCGACGACGAACACCCGCCAGCTCCGAGCCACCGCCGCCTCCGCCAGCGCCACGCACCGCGACAGGTGGCCGACGCCGGTCGACGGCCCGGCGTCGGCGCGCAGCAGCGTCCTCATGCCGTCGGCAGCGGCTTCTGGACCACCTCGGAGTTCAGCGCCACCAGGTCCGGCCTCGAGCGCAGCAGCGCCACCACGTCCCGCCACCTCGGCACGCCGTCCCCGAGCGCGGCGACGACGCCCTCGATCACGGCCGCGTCCTGTGCCGTGTCCAACGTCACCCGCAGGTCCGAGTCGTCCTCGCCCGCCGCCACACCCGCGCACCGGTACACCGACGGCCGCGAGTACACCGCCGACGTGACGTGCTCGCGGTGCGCGCCGGTCGCGGTCTCGTACTGCTCGGCCAACACGTCCCGGCGCACCAGCTCCGTGTCGAACCCGCGCGGCAGCCTGCGCACGAGCACGTTGCTCACGTACTGGAGCGAGGGGTCGGCCAGCCACACGCCGACCACCTGCGCGATCAGCGCCGGGTCGTGCAGCGGACAGTCGGCGGTCAGCCGGACCACCGCGTCACAGGGGTGGGTTTGGGCGGCCAGTTCATAACGAGCGAGCACGTCGTCGAGCGGCCCGCGGACCACCGAGGCACCCGACCGCGCGGCCTCCTCGGCCACCGGGTCGTCGGACGCCGCCGACGATGTCGCCACGATCACGTCGGACACCGACGACACGTGCGCGGCAGCACGAACGACCCAGCTCAGGACGCTGCGCCCGGCCAGTGGCCGGAGCACCTTGCCGGGCAGCCGGGTTGACGACAGCCGTGCCTGGATGACCGCGTTGACTCGCACGGGTGCCATGATGGCGCACCGGCTCGCCCTGGAAACCCACGGCTCAGATCTCCCGGAGGTAACGATGGCTTTGCTGGATGGGGCCAGCATCCTGCTCACCGGCGGGACGGGGTCGTTCGGCAAGGCGTTCATCGCGTACGCGCTCGAGCACCTCAACCCGCGTCGGCTGGTGATCCTGTCGCGCGACGAGCTCAAGCAGTACGAGGCGCGCCAGCTGTTCGGCGACGACCCGCGGCTGCGCTGGTTCATCGGCGACGTGCGCGACCGGCGGCGACTCGAGCGCGCGATGCACGACGTCGACTACGTGGTGCACGCCGCCGCGCTCAAGCAGGTCGACACCGCCGAGTACAACCCGTTCGAGTTCGTGCAGACGAACGTCACCGGTTCGCAGAACGTGATTGAGGCGGCCATCGACTGCGGCGTCAAGAAGGTCGTCGCGCTGTCCACGGACAAGGCGTCGAGCCCGATCAACCTGTACGGCGCCACGAAGCTGTGCGCGGACCGGCTGTTCGTCAGCGGCAACCACTACGCCGCCGGCCACCCCACGCGGTTCGCGGTCGTCCGCTACGGCAACGTGATGGGCTCGCGCGGCAGCGTCATCCCGTTCTTCCGCGGGCTGGCCGAGCGCGGCGAGGAGCTGCCGATCACCGACCTGCGGATGACGCGGTTCTGGATCACGTTGCCGCAGGCCGTCGCGTTCGTGGTCGGCTCGTTCGACCTCATGCACGGCGGTGAGCTGTACGTGCCGCGGATCCCGAGCATGCGCCTGGTCGACCTGGCGAAGGTGATCGCGCCGAGCAGCTCGCTCAAGGAGGTCGGCGTCCGCCCCGGCGAGAAGCTGCACGAGGAGATGATCGCGTCCGACGACGCCCGGCGCACGCTGCTGCTGGGTGACCGGTACGTGGTGATGCCGCACATCGCGGGCTGGGGCTACGAGCCGCCCTCGGACGGGACACCGGTGCCGGAGGGGTTCGCGTACCGCTCGGACACCAACGACCTCTGGCTGTCCGACGAGGACCTGCGCGCCCTGGTCGAGCAGTATGGCTGACCTGCTGCCCTACGGCCGTCAGTCCATTGTGGAGGACGACGTGGCGGCGGTGGCGGCCGTCCTGCGCGGCGACTGGCTCACCACCGGCCCGGCGGTGACGCGCTTCGAGGCCGACCTCGAGTCGTTCACCGGCGGGGTGCCGACCGTCGCGGTCACGTCCGGCACGGCCGCGCTGCACGTCGCGTACGCCGCGGCCGGCGTCGGGCCGGGCGACGAGGTCGTGTGCACGCCGATGACCTTCGTGGCGACGGCGGCGACCGCGATGCAGCGCGGCGCGTCGGTCGTGTTCGCGGACGTCGAGCCGGACACGGGGAACCTGTCGGTCGACGCCGCCGCGGCCGCGGTCACCCCGCGCACGAAGATCGTCGCGGCGGTCGACTTCGCCGGGCATCCGGCCGAGCTGGACGAGCTGGCCACGTTGGCGCACGACGCGGGCGCGTTGCTCCTGGAGGACGCGGCGCACTCGATCGGCGGGTCGTGGCACGGGCGGCCGGTCGGCTCGCTCGCGGACCTCACGACCTTCTCGTTCTTCCCGACCAAGAACCTGACCACGGCCGAGGGCGGCGCCGTCGCGTGCGCCGACCCGGAGCTGCTGGCGCGGTCGCGGGAGTTCCGCAACCACGGGCTGGTGCGCGACCGCGACCGGCAGCGCTGGCCGGACGAGGGCGGCTGGCACCAGGAGGTGCACGAGCTCGGGCTGAACTACCGGCTGCCGGACGTGTTGTGCGCCCTGGGCTCCAGCCAGCTGCGGCGACTGTCCTCGTTCGTTTCGCGGCGGGCCGAACTGCACGCCCGGTACGACGCCGGCCTGTCCGATGTGGACGGAGTGGCGACGCCGGCCCGGCGTGCGGGCGCCGCGCCGGCCTGGCACCTGTACCCGCTGCGCGTGCTCGGCGACCGGCGCCGGGCGCTGTATGAGTACCTACGGGAGAACGGGATCGGGGTGCAGGTCAACTACATCCCGGCGTACTGGCATCCGGTGTTCGCCGACCTCGGGTACCGGCGCGGGCTGTGCCCGGCCGCGGAGCGGTTCTACGCCGAGGAGCTGTCGCTGCCGTTGTTCCCGGATCTCACGGAGTCCGATGTGGACCGCGTGGTCGAGCTGATCCGGGCGTTCTTCCGGTGAACCTGTCCGCGTGGGGTTCGGCCGCCGTCGTCGGCAGGCTGGGCGGCGGCAACCGCAACGAGGTGCTGGAGCTTCGGGTCGGCGGCGAGCGGCTGGTCGCCCGGTCCACCCGGCGGTCGGCGGCGTCGCTGGACTGGGAGCTGGACCTGCTGGAGTTCCTCACCGAGTCGGGTTTCCGGGTGCCCGCGGTGGTGCCGGCGCTCGACAGCCGTCGGCACGTCGACGGCGTCGTGGTGCAGCGGTGGCTGCCGGGCCGGGAGCCGACGGGGTTCGACTGGCCGGCGGTGGCGGCGGAGCTGCGGCGGCTGCACGCGCTGACCGCGGGGTGGCCG
>NZ_JBOHGA010000080.1:0-26103 GCF_050699915.1 Actinophytocola sp. | reverse complement strand
GCTCGGTGGGCATCGTGCTCGCGCCGCCCGACCCCGACGCGACCGGGGAGCGGGTCGCCGCGGAAGGCCCGCGTGGCGGCGAGGACGTCGCGGTCCTCTGCTACACGTCGGGCACCGCGGGCGTGCCGCGCGGGGTGATGCTGTCCCACCGCGCGCTGCTGTCCAACGTCGAGCAGTGCGCCGCGCTCAAGCCGGCCCCGGTCACCTCGTCCGACCGGGTGCTGCTGGTCGTCCCGCTGTTCCACGCCTACGGGCTCGGCCCGGGCCTGTTGCAGGTCACCTCGGCCGGCGCGACGGCCGTGCTCATGGAGACGTTCACCGCCGACCGCGCGCTCGCCGCGTGCGAGGAGCACCGGGTGACCGCGCTCGTCGGCGTGCCGGCGATGTACCAGGCGCTCGCCGCGCTGCCGGCCGACCGGCTCGCCGAGGCGATGTCCACGTTGCGGCTGCTCACCTCCGGCGCCGCGCCGCTGTCGCCGGCCGTGCTCACCGCGATCAAGCAGGCCACCGGGCTGTCGGTGTTCGAGGGCTACGGGCTCACCGAGACGGGCCCGGTGCTCACCTCGACGCTGGTGGGCGGGTACGCCAAGCCCGGCTCGGTCGGCCGTCCGCTGCCCGGGGTGGAGCTCATGCTGGTCGACTCGGACGGCCGCCCGGTCGGGGTCGCCGCGGATCCCGACGAGGCCGACTGGGTCGCCGACGACGGCACGGAGTCCGAGACCGGCCGGGTCGCCGTGCGCGGCGCCAACCTGTTCAGCGGCTACTGGCCCGACGGCGCGCACGGCCCGGACGGTGACGGCTGGTTCACCACCGGCGACGTCGGCTACCTCGACGCGGACGGCGACCTGCGGCTCGTCGACCGGGCGAACGACCTGATCATCGTCAACGGGTTCAACGTCTACCCCCACGAGGTCGAGCGCGTCCTGGGCGAGCTGGCGGACGTGCTCGAGGCGGCCGCCGTCGGCGTGCCGGACGAGCGGACCGGCGAGTACGTGAAGGCCGTCGTCGTGCTGCGGCCCGGCGCGTCCCTGACCGAGGAGGTCGTCCGCGAGCACTGCGCGCGGACGCTGGCCCGGTTCAAGGTGCCGCGCACGGTGGAGTTCGTCGACGAGCTGCCCTACTCGGTAACCGGCAAGGTCCGGCGGGCGAGCCTGCGCGGGTAGCCGTGCGGGTAGGTTCGGCCCCGTGACGGGGACTCCGACGGTGACGGTGGTGTCGCGGCAGGGCTGCCATCTGTGCGAGGTGGCCGAGGCCGACGTGGCGCGGATCTGCGCCGAGCTGGGCGTCGAGTGGACCATGACCGACGTCGACACGGACCCCGAGCTGCGCGCGGAGTACGGCGACCGGGTCCCGGTGATCCTGATCGACGACGTCGAACACGGCTACTGGCGCCTGGAGGAGGACCGCTTCCGGGCGGCGCTGGCCGGGCGGTAAGCCATCCGTAACCCGGGTTCACTTGAACCTCGGGGCCCGCGGCGCCGAATGTGGAGATGTGCAGACCGACACCCTTGCCCACGTACCTAACGTCGAGCCGCCCGCGCCGCTCGGCCGGGGGCGGGCGGTGGCGGTCGCGTTGCTGGCGCTCGCCGCCGCGCTCGCGGCGGGGCACCTCGTCGCCGGGTTCGTCGGGCCGACCGGCTCGCCGTACGTCGCCGTCGGGAACTGGGTGCGGGACCTCTCGCCGCACCCGGTGACCGAGTGGGCCAAGGCGACCTTCGGCACGTCGGACAAGACAGTCCTGTTCATCGGCGTGACGCTGGTCGTGCTCGGCTGCGCGGTCGCCGCCGGGCTGCTGTCCCGGCGCAAGGTCCTGCCCGGCCAGCTCGTCGCCGGGGCGCTCGGCGGGATCGGGTTCGTCGCCGTGCTGACCCGGCCCGACCTCGGCCAGCTCGGCTTCCTCGCGCCGGCCGCGAGCCTGCTGGTCGGCGTGTTCGGCTTCGCCTGGCTGCACCGCAGGGCGCTGGCCACCAACTCCCGGACCACGGAGGACCGCCGCCAGTTCCTGCGGGTCGCCGCCGGCGTCGTCGTCGGCGCGGGGGTGGCCGGCCTCGGCGGCGGGCTGCTCGCCTCCCGGGTCGACGTCGAGCGGTCCCGCCGGCAGGTGGGCCGGCTGCGGGTGGCCGAGCCCGCCCCGCCGCTGCCGGCGAACGCGGACTTCCCGGGCACCAGCGGCTTCATCACCAGCAACCGGGACTTCTACCGGATCGACACCGCGCTCACCGTGCCGCGGATGACCGCCGAGAACTGGACGCTGCGCGTGCGCGGCATGGTCGACCGGGAGCTCGAGCTGAGCTACGAGGACATCCGCGGCCGCGGCCTGATCGAGCGGCCGATCACGATGGCCTGCGTCTCGAACGAGGTCGGCGGCTCGCTGGTGTCCACCGCCAACTTCATCGGCGTCCCGCTGCGCGACATCCTCGAAGAGGCCGGCGTGCGCAGGGGCGCCGACCAGCTGCTGTCCACCAGCGTCGACGGGTTCACCGCCGGCAGCCCGGTCGCCGACGTCCTCGACCCGGACCGCGGCGCCCTGCTCGCCCTCGGCATGAACGGCGAGCCGCTCCCGCAGGAGCACGGCTTCCCCGCCCGCCTGGTGGTGCCGGGTCTGTACGGCTACGTCTCCGCCACCAAGTGGCTCACCACGCTGGAGCTCACCACGTTCGCCGCGGAGGAGGGCTACTGGATCCCGCGCGGCTGGTCGGCTCGCGGGCCGGTGAAGACCCAGTCCCGCATCGACAGCCCGCGCGACGGCGACGCCACCGGTACCCGGCTCACCGTGGCCGGCGTGGCCTGGGCGCCCTACGTCGGCATCGACAAGGTGGAGGTCTCCGCGGACGGCCGCTGGCACACCGCCGAGCTCGGCGCGGAGGTCGACCTCAACACGTGGCGGATGTGGCGCGTCCGCCTCGAGCTGCCGGCCGGGGACCACGAGCTGGCGGTCCGGGCCACCGACCGCACCGGCGAGACGCAGACCGACCGCTACACCCCGACCGCGCCCAACGGGGCGACCGGCTGGCACTCGATCTCGATCTCCACGAAGTAGGCCCCTCCAGTCGGTCGCGACCGCGCAGGAGTACACATGGTGTACGCCGACCGACCCGGCCCCTGGCTTGCGACTTTGTGCCTGCGTTCACAAGCGGCTACCGTTAGCTCATCCCCAGGGGCGAATCTGTCAAGGAGTATCAGCGTGGCGCAGCGTGGCCAGTCCGACGCAGCCGGAAGAACCCCACGGGCGCCAGCCGAGAACGCGGCAGAGATCACCGCACCGATTCCCCCGCTCGGCTCCGGCCTGCGGGACCGGGCACGCGCGATTCCCGAGGCCGCCGTCGCGCGGCTCGCGGTCTACCTCCGCGTCCTGTCCGCCATGCGTGAGCAGGGCACGAACAGCGTCTCCAGCGAGGAGCTGTCGGCCGCGGCCGGCGTCAACTCCGCCAAGCTACGCAAGGACCTCTCCTACATCGGCTCCTACGGCACCCGCGGCGTCGGCTACGACCCCGCCGTGCTGATCGACCAGATCGAGCGCGTGCTCGGGCTCACACGAGAACAAAGTGTTGCCGTAGTCGGGATCGGTAATCTTGGACATGCGCTCGCCAACTACGGCGGGTTCCCCGGCCGAGGTTTCCCCGTGACCGCCTTGTTCGATGTCGACCCGGACCTGATGGGTGTGCCCGTCGGGGGGATCCCGGTCGACCACATCGACGACATCCCGACCGTTTGCGCCAACCGCGAGGTCACCATCGGCGTGATCGCCACGCCGCCCGTCTCCGCACAGGTCGTCTGCGACCGGCTGGTCCAGGCGGGCGTCGAGTGCATCCTGAACTTCGCCCCGGTCGTGCTCCAGGTCCCGGAGACCGTCGAGGTACGCAAGGTCGACCTCGCGGTCGAGCTGCAGATCCTCTCCTTCCACGTCGCCCGCCGCGCCGACTACGCACCGGCTGCCGACGCCACGCCGGCGCCTCGGGTGAACGGGTCTCCCCGGCACGGGATGGCGGTGCGTCCATGAGCGAGCTTGCGAGCGAATCGATGACACAGGGCGACCGCGAGCGGCAGCACCGAGCCTGCGAGGGGCTGTCGTGAGCGTTCTTGTCGTGGGACTGTCGCACCGGTCGGCGGACCTGCGCGTGCTGGAGCGGGCCGCGGTGCCCGCCGGCGAGGTCGGCAAGGTCCTCGACGAGCTGGTGCGCTGCGACAACGTCGTCGAGGCGACGCTCGTGACCACCTGCAACCGGGTCGAGGTCTACGCGGTCGTGCAGGCCTTCCACGGCGGGCTCGCGGACATCGTGAACGTCCTCGGCCGCCACTCCGGACTCGCCACCGGTGAGCTGTACGAGCACCTCTACGTGCACTACGCGGAGGCCGCGGTCGGCCACCTGTTCTCCGTCGCCGCCGGGCTCGACTCGATGGTCGTCGGCGAGTCGCAGATCCTCGGCCAGGTGCGCGCCGCCTACGGCACCGCGCGCGAGGCCGGCACGGTCGGCCGCACCCTGCACGAGCTGATCCAGCGCGCGCTGCGGGTCGGCAAGCGGGTGCAGACAGAGACAGAGCTGTCCCGGGCCGGCGGCTCGGTCGTCTCCGAGGCCCTCGCCGATGCCGACGCGCGCCTCGGCGGCCTGGTCGGCCGGCGGGCACTGCTGGTCGGCGCCGGCTCGATGGGCTCGCTCGCGGCCGCGGCACTGCGCCGGGCCGACATCGGCGAGGTCGTCGTCGCCAACCGGACCGAGCGGACCGGCGCGCGGCTGGCCGAGCTGCTCACGAGCCAGGGCGTCCACGCGACCGCGATCGGCCTGGCCGAGCTGCCCGAGCGGATCGCCGAGGCGGACCTCGTGGTCTCCTGCACCGGCGCCACCGGCACCGTGCTCGACGTCGACCACGTGCGGCCGCGGACCCGGCCGCTCGTCGTCGTCGACCTCGGGCTGCCGCGGGACGTGGCCGCCGGGGTCGGCGAGCTCGCCGGAGTCACGATCGTCGACCTGGACAGCCTCCAGCGCCGCCTCGCATCCGCGCCCAGCGGGCTGGACACCCGGCGTGCCACCGGGATCGTGGCCGACGAGGTCCGCGACTACCTGGCCGGCCAGCGCTCCGCCGAGGTCACCCCCACGGTCACCGCGCTGCGCCGCCGGGCCGCCGAGGTGGTCGACGCCGAGCTGCTGCGGTTGGACACCCGGCTGCCCGAGGTCGGCCCCGAGGTCGACCAGCGGGTGCGCGACGAGGTGGCCCAGACCGTGCGCCGCGTCGTGGACAAGCTGCTACACACGCCCACCGTGCGGGTCAAGGAGCTGGCGTCGGGCCCCGGTGGCGCCGAGTACGCCGAGGCGCTGCGCGAGCTGTTCCAGCTCGACCCGTCGCTGCCCGCGGCGGTCGCCGAGCTGGACGGTGACCACCGGTGACCCGGACGATCCGCATCGGGACCCGGGGCAGCGCGCTCGCGCTGGCCCAGACGGGGATCGTGGCCGACCTGCTCGAGAAGAACGGCGAGAAGACCGAGCTCGTCACGATCGTGACGCCGGGGGACAAGTCCTCCGCGCCGATCGCCGAGATCGGCGTCGGAGTGTTCACCTCGGCACTGCGCGACGCGCTCGCCGACGGCACGGTGGACGTCGCCGTGCACTCCTACAAGGACCTGCCGACCAAGCCCGACCCGAGGCTGTCGCTCGCCGCGGTACCGCCGCGCGCCGACCCGCGGGACGCGCTGGTGGCCAGGAACGGACTGACGCTCGGCGAGCTGCCACCCGGCTCCCGGGTCGGCACCGGCTCGCCGCGCCGGGCCGCGCAGCTCCAGGCACTCGGCCTGGGCCTGCGGATCGTCCCGATCCGCGGCAACGTGGACACCCGGATCCGCAAGGTCGACAGCGGCGAGTTCGACGCCGTCGTGCTGGCGCGGGCCGGGCTCGCCCGACTGGGCAGGCTGGGCGAGATCAGCGAGGTGCTGGACCCGATCCAGATGCTGCCCGCGCCGGCGCAGGGGGCGCTCGCGGTGGAGTGTCGGGTCGACGACATGGACACCGAGCATCTCTTGCAGTCCATTGTGGACGATGAAGCCACCCGGCTCGCGGTGGCCGCCGAGCGCGCGATGCTCGCCGCGCTCGAGGCGGGCTGCAGCGCTCCGGTTGGCGCACTGGCCGACGTGGTCGAGGATCTCGACGCCGAGGACAGGGTGGTGCTCCGCCTGTCGCTGCGCGGTGTCGCGGCCGCGAACTGGACCGCGGACGCCGAACTAGAGGGGACGGCCGTCGACCTCCTGCGGGCGTCGGCCACCGGTGACCTGACCGAAGGTGAGCGGCTGGGGCGTGCGTTGGCCGCCGAGCTGCTCGAGCTCGGAGCCGGCGTGATGTCCGGCCCCGAGCAGTGATCGATTGGAAGTAGTCGAGGAATGACCACCCGTACCCGCAAGAGCTCGGGACGCATCGCGTTCGTGGGCTCCGGGCCCGGCGACGCCGGGCTCCTCACCGTCCGGGCGAACGAACTGCTCGCCCGGGCCGAGCTCGTGGTGACCGACCCCGACGTACCGGCCGGGGTGCTCGAGCTCGCCGCCGCGGACGCCGAGGTCCGCCCGGCCGTCGGCGAACCGGCCGAGGTGGCCAAGGACCTGGTCGGCGAGGCCAAGGCCGGCCGCGTCGTGATCCGACTGGTCTCCGGCGACCCGCTGACCCACTCCGCGCTCGTCGCCGAGGCGCAGGCGGTGGCCCGCACCAGCGCGGTGTTCGACGTCGTGCCGGGCGTCCCCCCGGCGACCGCGGTCCCCGCGTACGCCGGCATCGCGCTCGGCTCCACGCACGCCGAGGTCGACGTCCGCGGCGAGGTGGACTGGGCGGGCCTCGCGGCCACCCCGGGCCCGATCGTGCTGCTGGCCAGCTCGAGCCACCTCGCCGAGGCCGCGTCGGCGCTCGTCGAGCACGGCCTGGCCGCGCAGACGCCGGTCGCGGTCACCGCGGACGGCACCGGCTCCGGCCAGCGCACGCTCGACACCACCCTCGCGTCGCTGTCCGCCGACGCCGGCGAGATCGCCGGCAACCTGGTGGTGACCGTGGGCCAGGCGGTGTCCGGCCGCACGAAGCTGTCGTGGTGGGAGTCGCGCGCGCTGTACGGCTGGCGCGTGCTCGTGCCGCGGACCAAGGACCAGGCCGGCGAGATGAGCGAGCGGCTGCGGCTGCACGGCGCCATCCCGTCGGAGGTGCCGACGATCTCCGTCGAGCCGCCGCGCAGCCCCGCGCAGATGGAGCGCTCGGTCAAGGGTCTGGTGGACGGTCGCTACCAGTGGCTGGTGTTCACCTCGACCAACGCCGTGCGCGCGGTGTGGGAGAAGTTCGCCGAGTTCGGGCTCGACGCCCGGGCGTTCTCCGGCGTGAAGATCGCCTGCGTCGGCGAGGCCACCGCGGAGAAGGTGCGCGGCTTCGGCATCATCCCCGAGCTGGTGCCCTCCGGCGAGCAGTCCAGCGAGGGCCTGCTGGAGGAGTTCCCGCCCTACGACGACGTCCTCGACCCGGTGGACCGGGTGCTGCTGCCGCGGGCCGACATCGCCACCGAGACGCTCGCCGCCGGCCTGCGCGACCGCGGCTGGGAGATCGACGACGTGACCGCGTACCGCACGGTGCGCGCCGCGCCGCCGCCCGCCGACACCCGCGAGATGATCAAGACCGGCGGCTTCGACGCGGTGTGCTTCACCTCGTCGTCCACCGTGCGGAACCTGGTCGGCATCGCCGGCAAGCCGCACACCCGCACGCTCGTCGCCTGCATCGGCCCGAAGACGGCCGAGACCGCGCACGAGTTCGGGCTGCGGGTGGACGTCCAGCCCGAGCACCCGCAGGTGCCGGCACTCGTGGACGCGCTCGCCGAGCACGCCGCCCGGCTGCGTGCCGAGGGCGCGCTACCGCCGCCGCGCAAGACGAAGCGGGCCCGCCGCTAGTGCCAGGAAGGACGCCTTCCGGACGCTGAACGCCAGCAAGGCGTCCTTCCTGGCCCTTCCCCCGCGAGGAGGAGGAGAAGGAGGAGTCGCATGTTTCCCAGTCACCGGCCGCGCCGGCTGCGCACCACGGCCGCGATGCGCGGGCTGGTCGGCGAGACCACGGTCCGGCCGAACCAGCTCGTGCTGCCGATGTTCGTCAAGGAGGGCGCGACCGAGCCGGTGCCGATCGCGACCATGCCAGGCGTCGTCCAGCACACCCGGGACAGCCTGCGCAAGGCCGCGGTCGAGGCGGTGCGGGCCGGCGTCGGTGGGCTGATGCTGTTCGGCGTCCCGGAGAAGCGGGACGCCGTCGGCTCCGGCGGGCTCGACCCGGACGGCGTGCTCAACGTGGCGCTGCGCGACCTGCGCGCGGAGCTCGGCGACGAGACCGTGCTCATGTCGGACCTGTGCCTCGACGAGTTCACCGACCACGGCCACTGCGGGCTGCTCGACGACGACGGCCGGGTCGACAACGACGCGACGCTGCGGGTGTACGGCGAGATGGCGGTCGCCCAGGCCGAGGCGGGCGCGCATCTGCTGGGCCCGAGCGGGATGATGGACGGCCAGGTCGGCGCGGTCCGCGAGGCGCTGGACCGGGCCGGGCACACCGACACCGGGATCCTCGCCTACTCGGCGAAGTACTCCTCGGCCTTCTACGGCCCGTTCCGCGACGCGGTCGAGTCGGCGCTGACCGGCGACCGCAAGACCTACCAGCAGGACCCGGGCAACGTCCGGGAGGCGCTCCGCGAGGTGCGCCTCGACCTCGACGAGGGCGCGGACCTCGTCATGGTCAAGCCGGCCATGATGTACCTCGACGTGATCCGCGCGGTGGCCGAGACGAGCGACGTTCCCGTTGCGGCGTACCAGATCTCCGGCGAGTACGCGATGATCGAGGCGGCCGTGGAGAAGGGCTGGCTGGACCGGCGCGCGGCGGTGCTCGAGACGCTCACCGCGATCCGCCGGGCCGGCGCCGAGGTCATCCTGACCTACTGGGCGGTGTCGGCGGCGGGCTGGCTGCGGTGACCTTCTTGGTGGAGAGGTAACCTGCCGCCCGTGACGAAGCCAGGCAATTCGGATCCCGCGGACCGGCCGGCCGAGCCGGCGACCGAGCCCGAGGAGACCGAGCCGAAGGACAGCGCGGAGACCGGCACGGACGAGAGTCCGGCCGACAGCACGGCCAAGAGCACGGACACCGAGGCCGACTCCGGCGCGGACACGGGCACTGGCACTGGCGCGGCGGCCAAGAAGGAGCCGGAGCCGGTCGAGCCGCTGATGGTCGAGCTCGAGAAGGCCCCGCCGCCGCCCGAGGAGCCGGTGATGCCGACGGCGGCCGAGGCGGCCCGGCGCCGTAGCGACCTGCCGCGCCCGAAGGTGCTGCGCATCGCGTTCTACCTGGCGATCGCGTCGGCGGTGGTCGGCCTGATCAGCGCCCTCGACCTGTTCCTCAACAAGGCCGACCTCGTGGAGAGCGCCCAGACCATCGACACCCCGAAGCCGCTGACCGCCGCGGAGGCCGACCGGGCCGTCAGCTCGCTGCTGTGGCTGTACCTGGTGGTCGTTATCGCGCTCGGGGCGTTCCTGGTGCTCTTCGCCTACAAGGCGCAGGACGGCGTGCGGCGCGCGCGGATGATGGCGGTGATCATCACGCTGGTCCTGCTGATCTTCCACTTCTACTTCTTCGGCACGGCGTTCGGTCAGATCAGCGGCCTGTTCGCGGCGATCACGCTCGCGATGATGTTCCTGCCGTCCACCCGCGAGTACTTCGGGCCGCGGCAGCAGATCAGGTGAGCAATCCCGACGGCGAGCCCGTGCTCTTCGCCGAGCACGGGTCGTCGTGGTGGCCTTTGCTGTGGGGACCGCTCTTCGCGGTGCTCGGCGCCGCGGTCGAGGCGTTGACCGGACCGGTGCACTGGCTGGCGTGGTTCCTGATCGGCGGCGGCCTGTTCGGCGGTGCGCTCGTCTGGGTCTCCGCGCGGCGCAAGGTCTACCTGGTGCGGCTGACCACCGAGACGCTCACCCAGGGCCGCGAGCACGTGGCCGTCGAGAAGCTCGTCGCGGTGACCGACGTCGGCGCGCCGGCCGGCGCGCGGATCCTCGGCGGCGGCTGGTCGGTGCCGCGCAGGACGACCGAGGTGCCGGTGCGGCTGGCGGACGGGACCGTGGCGCTGGCGTGGGCCCGCGACTACGACGGACTGGTGGACGCGTTGCGGCGGGTCGTCGAGGCGGGGGCCGGTCATGTTGAATGAAGACGTGTCGAATCCCGAGGGCAGCTCCCACGAGCCGGTGCGGCCCGTCTCCGAAGGCGGCCCGGACGCCGAGATCCCGCGCCCCCGCGCGGTCGACCTCGCGTTCCAGGCGAGCCTCGCCAGCACGGTGATCGCGTGCGTGGCCACGGTCGTCACCGTGCTGCTGGACCAGGTCTGGCTCGAACGCTTCGCCCGCCAGATGCTCGAGGAGTCGGGGCAACCGACCGGCGAGGTCGACCTGGCCACCGGGGTCGCCGTCGCCCGGGTGTCGCTCGGCATCGGTGTCGCCCTGTTCGCCGCCCTCTTCGTGCTGTTCGCGGTGAAGATGCGCGCGGGCCGGAGCTGGGCACGGCTGCTGCTGACGGTGTTCGCGGCCGTCGGCGTGGTGAACTTCCTGTCCGCCGTGGCCAGCTCGGGCGCGGAGCTGTCCCTGATGTGGAGCCTCGCCGAGGTGGCGTTCGCCGTCACCGCGGTGGTCTACATGTTCCGCCCGGAGTCGACGAGCTACTTCGCCGAGCACCGCAAGCGCCGCCTCGAGCGGCGCGGCGGGCGGCCCCGATGAGAGGCTTCGAGTCGTGAGTGCTCCTGCCACCGAACAGCTCGTCGTGCCCCCGCCGACCACTCCGGGGCGGCTGCACCGTCCGGCGCGGGCGATCGTCGCGCTCGTCGAGCTGCTCCTTGCGGGCGCCGCGGTGTGGGGTGCGTTCTGGGCTTGGCCGCACGGTTTCGCGACGATCACCGCGGAGGTCGGGCAGGGCATCGTCGTGGAGTCCGAACGGGTCTACGGCAACTGGGTCGCGGCCGCGATCGCCTTCGGCACGGTCGCCGCGATCCTCGTGCTCGACGCCGCCCGCCAGGCCGTGCTCGCGGTGCGGGCGCGGCCCAAGCGGGTCAAGAAGTCCAAGGACACCGGCACGGACACGGACTCGGACACGGATGCCGAAGCGGACACCGAGCCGCCGGCGGACACGGAGACAGCGACGGACGCCGTCGCGCACGAGGGTGAGCGGTGACGATCGAGGCGGCGGCCGCGACGCGATCCGCGGCCTTGTTCGAGCGCGCGAAGGCGGTCACGCCAGGCGGGGTGAACTCGCCCGTGCGGGCGTTCCAGGCGGTCGGCGGCACCCCGCGGTTCATGGTCCGCGGCGAGGGCCCGTACCTGTGGGACGCGGACGGCAACCGGTACGTGGACCTGGTCAGCTCGTGGGGTCCGATGATCCTCGGCCACGCGCACCCAAGCGTCGTCGACGCGGTCCGCACGGCCGCCGCGTCGGGGTTGTCGTTCGGCACCCCGACCGAGGGCGAGATCGAGCTCGCCACGGAGATCATCGCGCGGGTCGGCCCGGTCGGCGCCGTGCGCCTGGTGAACTCGGGCACCGAGGCGACGATGAGCGCGATCCGGCTGGCGCGCGGGTTCACCGGCCGGCGCAAGGTCGTGAAGTTCGCCGGCTGCTACCACGGACACGTCGACGCGCTGCTCGCCGACGCCGGGTCCGGCGTGGCCACGCTCGGCCTGCCGACCACGCCCGGCGTCACCGGCGCGTCGGCCGCGGACACGATCGTGCTGCCCTACAACGACATCGAGGCCGTGCGGGCCGCGTTCGCCGAGCACGGCGCCGACCTCGCCGCGGTGATCACCGAGGCGGCGGCCGGCAACATGGGCGCGATCCCGCCCGAGCCGGGCTTCAACGAGGGCCTGCGCGACCTGTGCACCGAGCACGGCGCGCTGCTCGTCATGGACGAGGTGATGACCGGCTTCCGAGTATCGGCGGCCGGTTGGTACGGCCTGGAGTCCGTGGCGGGCGACCTCTACACGTTCGGCAAGGTCATGTCCGGCGGGCTGCCCGCGGCGGCGTTCGGCGGGCGGCCCGACGTGATGTCCGCCCTGGCGCCGTCCGGTCCCGTCTACCAGGCCGGCACGCTGTCCGGGAACCCGGTCGCGGTCGCCGCCGGCCTCGCGTCGCTGCGCGCCGCGACGACCGAGGTGTACCAGGCGCTGAACTCCAACGCGACGCGGCTGGGCGCGCTGCTCGCCAACGCGTTCGCCGAGCGCGGGCTCGCCCACCGCGTGCAGTTCGCCGGGAACCTGGTCTCGGTGTTCTTCGCCGACGAGCCGGTGCGCGACTACGCCGCCGCGAAGGCGTCGGCCACCTGGCGGTACCCGGCCTTCTTCCACGCGCTGCTGGCCAGGGGCGTGTACGCGCCGCCGTCGGCCTTCGAGGCATGGTTCGTCAACGCGGCGATGGACGACGACGTGTTCGACGTGCTCGCGTCGGCCCTCCCGGCGGCCGCCGCGGCCGCCGCCGCTGCCGAGGAGCCACGGTGATCACCCGCACGACCGTGCACCTGGTGCGCCACGGCGAGGTGGAGAACCCGACGGGTGTGCTGTACGGCCGCATGCCCGGCTTCGTGCTGTCCGAGCTGGGCAAGCGGCAGGCGCTGATCGTCGCCGAGCACCTGGCGAACAACGACGTCGCGCACGTGGTGGCCTCGCCGCTGGAGCGGGCGCAGCAGACCGCCGGACCGATCACCGACTCCCACCAGCTGACGCTGGACACCGACGAGCAGCTGATCGAGGCGGACAACGCCTTCGAGGGACAGCGGGTCGCGGTGGGCGACGGGGCGCTGCGCTCGCCCCGGCACTGGCCGTACCTGCGCAACCCGTTCGTGCCGTCGTGGGGCGAGCCGTACATGCAGATCGCCCGGCGGATGCTGGCCGCGGTGTACCGGGCGCGGGCGCGCGGGGAGGGGCACGAGGCGGTCTGCGTGTCCCACCAGCTCCCGATCTGGACGCTGCGGCGGTTCCTCGAGGGCCGCCGGCTGTGGCACGACCCGCGCCGGCGGCAGTGCTCGCTGGCGTCGCTGACCTCGCTGCTGTTCGAGGGCGAGCGGCTGGTGGCCATCCGCTACACCGAGCCGGCGGGCGCGTCGAGCCCCAAGGTGACCGGCGCATGAGGGTGCTGGCCCTGGTGGTGCTGCTGGTGCTGGCCGGCTGCTCGACGGGCACCGACGCGGTCGAGCGGGGCACGGAGTTCCGGTTCGTGTCGCCCGGCGGACAGACGGAGATCTTCTACGACGGCGCCGACCGCCAGCAGGCGCCGCCGCTGTCCGGCGAGGACCTGATGACCGCCGGCTCGGACATCGCCGTGTCGGACTTCGAGGGCGACGTCGTGGTGCTCAACCTGTGGGGCGCGTGGTGCCCGCCGTGCCGGGTGGAGGCGCCGGAGCTGGAGCGGGTCCACCGCGAGCGCGAGGCGAAGGGCGTCACGGTCCTGGGCATCGACGTCCGCGACGAGAACCGGTCCGCGCCGCAGGACTTCGTCCGCGACACCGGCCTGACCTACCCGTCGATCTACGACCCGCCCGGCCGCTCGCTGCTGGTGTGGAAGGGCTACCCGCGCTCGGTCGTCCCGTCGACGATCGTGCTGGACAAACAGCACCGGGTGGCCGCGGTCTTCCTGCGGGACCTGCTGGCGAGCGACCTGCTCCCGGTCGTCGACCGGCTGCTGGCGGAGAAGTAGTGGAGGTCCGCGAGCTCGCGGAAGGTGACCTGGACGCGGTCGCCGCGCTCTCACTGCGGGCGTGGGCACCGGTGTTCGCCTCGCTGGAGGCGGCGCTGGGCGGGCTGTTCGCGGTGATGCACTCGGACTGGCGCGCCGACCAGGAGCGCGCGGTGCGCGAGGCGTGCGCCACGGACGGCATGCACGTCTGGGTGGCCGAGACCGACGGCGAGGTCGCCGGGTTCGTCGCCGCGCGCCTGGACCAGGCCGAGCGGACGGGCGAGATCTACATGATCGCCGTCGACCCGGCCCACCAGCGGGCCGGCGTCGGCTCGCTGCTGACCTCGCGCGCGCTGGACTGGTTCCGGGCGGGCGGCATGCGGCTCGCGATGGTGGAGACCGGCGGCGACCCGGGGCACGGGCCCGCGCGGCGCACGTACGAGAGGGCCGGGTTCACCCCGCTGCCGACCGTCCGGTACTTCCGCGAGGTCTGACAGCTCCCACACTGCCGGTCACACCCCGGGGAGGCGCCGTCGGCGCAGGTGGGGCCGGTGCCTACGCTGGGCGCGTGGACCCGACGACCGCCCTCGCCGTCGACGGCCCGCTGCTGCTGGCGAGCGGGGTGGCGTTGCTGGCCGGGGTGATCTCGTTCGCCTCTCCCTGCGTGGTCCCGCTGGTGCCCGGCTACCTGGCCTACCTGGCCGCACTCGTCGGCGCCGACGCGCCGCCGGTGAAGGTCCCCGCGGGCGCGCAGGCCGAGCCGGCGGTGGAGTCGGCGGGGGAACAACCGGCCGCCGAGCCGCGCGCCGGGCGCTGGCGGATCGTCGGCGCGGTGGGCCTGTTCGTCGCCGGTTTCACGGTCGTCTTCGCGGCCACCGTCGGCAGCCTCGTCTGGCTCGCCGACGCGCTGCTGGTCAACCAGGAGCTGCTGCAGCGCATCGGTGGCGTCGTCACGATCGCCATGGCGCTCGTGTTCATCGGGTTCATCCCCGGGCTCCAGCGCGACGTCCGCATCCATCGCGTGCCGCGCATCGGCCTCGCCGGCGCGCCCGTGCTCGGCGCGATCTTCGGACTCGGCTGGACACCGTGCCTCGGCCCGACGCTGTCCGGGGTCATGATCATCGCGAGCAGCACCGGCGGCACGGCCGCGCGCGGCTTCCTGCTCGTCCTCGTCTACTGCCTGGGGCTCGGGCTCCCGTTCCTCGTGATCGCCCTCGGTGCCCGCTGGTCCGTGCGCGCGAGCGGCTGGCTGCGCCGGCACGGCCGCGCGATCCAGCTCGCCGGCGGCGCGCTGCTGTTCGTCGTCGGCGTGCTGCTGGTCACCGGGCTGTGGGGCGAGCTCACCTCGTGGCTGCGGGACACCGTCGTCACCGACACGGTGTTGCCGCTGTGAGGGCACCGTGATCGCCTTACTCCGCAACACCTGGCGTGGTCTCACCTCCATGCGCACCGCGCTGGTGTTGCTGTTCCTGCTCGCCCTCGCCGCCCTGCCCGGGGCGCTCCTCCCGCAGCGCAGCCTCAACGCCGGCAAGGTCGACGAGTTCATCGCCGGCAACGGCTGGTGGGGCCGGCTGCTCGACGACCTGGAGTTCTTCGAGGTCTACGGCAGCGTCTGGTTCTCCGCGGTCTACCTGCTGCTGTTCGTCTCCCTCGTCGGCTGCCTCACCCCGCGCACCTTCGAGTACGCGAAGTCCTTGCGCGCCAAGCCCGTCCTCACCCCGCGCAACCTCGCCCGCCTGCCGCACCACGCCGAGGGCGAGACCACGCGCGACCCCGACGACGTGGTCGCCGAGGCGAAGCGGCGGCTGAAGGGGTGGCGGCTCGAGGTCCGCGAGGAGGACGACGGCGCGCGCAGCATCTCGGCCGAGCGCGGCTACCTGCGCGAGACCGGCAACCTGGTCTTCCACTTCGCCATGGTCGGGCTCATCGTGGCGCTCGCCGTCGGCAAGATGTTCAACTACGAGGGCCAGGTCGTCGTCCTCGCGAACGGCTCCGAGTTCTGCAACTCCGGCACCTTCGCCTACGACTCCTTCACGCCGGGCCTGCGCGTCGACGGCACCGAGCTCGACGAGTTCTGCCTCAAGGTGGACGGCTTCGCCGCGAACTACCTGCCGACCGGCCAGGCCGACCACTTCCGCGCCGACATCCGGTACCAGGCCGGCGAGGACCTCGCGAACAACACCTGGCGCTCACACCCGCTCGAGGTCAACAGCCCGCTGCGCGTCGAGGGCAACCGGGTCTACCTGCTCGGCAACGGCTACGCGCCGGTGTTCTCGGTGACCTTCCCCAACGGGGAGAAGCGCACCAACACAACGCAGTGGCGCCCCGTCGACAACCTCACCTACCTGTCCGAGGGCGCCACGAAGTTCGACCCGCCGGGCGTCACCGACCCGGCCGAGCGGCGGACCAAGCAGCTCGCGATCACCGGCCTGTTCGCGCCGACCGCGGTGCTCGACGGGTCGGTGCTCGGCTCGGGCTTCCCGGACCTGCGCGACCCGGCCGTCGCGGTCGACGTGCTGCGCGGGGACCTCGGCAACGAGTCCGGCCGCGGCCAGTCCATCTACGAGGTCGACCAGTCCATGGTGGACAGTGGGCGGCTGGACCGGGTGGCCCGGGAGAACCTGCGCCCCGGCGAGCAGGTGCGGCTCGACGACGGCACGGTGGTCAGCTTCGACGGCGTGCAACGGTGGGTGTACCTGCAGGTCTCGCACGACCCGGCGCAGGTGTGGGTGCTCGGCTTCGCGATCGCGCTCGTGCTGGGCCTGGGCACCTCGCTCGTCGTCAAGCGGCGCCGGCTGTGGGTGCGCGCCACGCCGCGGACCAGCCCCGACACCGGCCCCGACGCCGACCCTGACAAAGCCGGTCGTACCGTTGTCGTGCTCGGCGGCCTGGCTCGTACCGACCAGGCCGGCTACGGCGAGGAGTTCCGCCGGTTCGCGGCGGACCTGCTGGCCGAGCTGGCGCCGGACGACGAGGACGAAGCCAGGCAGGACGTCACCGCGGGGAGGAAGACCTGATGCCGGTCGACGAGACGCTCGCCACCTACAGCGACTGGACCTACGGCGCCGCCGTCGGCGTGTACGTGCTCGCGATGCTGCTCTCGCTCGTGGAGCAGGCGTTCGGCCGTCGTAAGGCCGCCGCCCGCGAGCTGGTCGGCGCCGGCGCGCCGGTCGAGCCTGCCGACGCGGAGCCTGCCGAGCAGGTGGAGACGACGACCGGCTCTGAACGCGCCGAGCGCTTCGGCCGGATGTCGGTCTCGCTGATCGTGCTCGGCGCCCTGCTGCACGCCTGCTCCCTGCTGCTGCGCGGACTCGCCACCGGCCGGGTGCCGTGGGGCAACATGTACGAGTTCGGCGCAACGCTGAGCCTCGCCGCGGTCGTCACCTGGCTGGTGCTGCTGCGCCGCTTCCCGATCCGGCGCATGTCGGTCTGGCTGCTGCTGCCGGTGATCCTGCTGATGTTCCTCGGCGGCGTGGTCCTCTACACGACCGCCGCCCCGGTGCAGCCGGCGCTGCAGTCCTACTGGCTCGCCATCCACGTGTTCGCGATCGCGCTCGGCAGCGGCATGGTGCTCGTGCCGGGCGTGGTGAGCGTGCTGTACCTGATCAAGGTCCGGCGGCCGGGGTGGGTGACCCGGCTGCCCGCGGCCGACGTGCTCGACCAGGTCGCCTACCGCACAACGGTGTTCGCCTTCCCCATCTACACCGCGGGCGTGATCTTCGGCGCGATCTGGGCCGAGTCGGCATGGGGCCGGTTCTGGGGCTGGGACCCGAAGGAGACGGTGGCGTTCATCGCCTGGATCGTCTACGCGTCCTACCTCCACTCGCGAGCGACCGCGGGCTGGCGGGGCGGTCGGGCGGCCGTGATCAACATCGTCGGGCTCGCGGTGATGGTGTTCAACTTGTTCTTCATCAACCTCGTGGTGGCCGGTCTACATTCGTATGCGGGCGTCTGACCTCGTTTGTTGGACAATTACTTTCCGGATCACTACCCTCCGACAGGCTTCATCACTGTTCGTCCGTACGGGTGAAGAGCCAAGGACCAGGAGGACGTGTTTTGACTTCCGCAGCCGCTGTTGGTGGCCGTGAGCGAGTTTCGGCCAGCCGGCTACTGCGGAGGGAAGGGCACCCACTCGGCGTCCCGCGGTACTACGAAGACCCCGCGGACGAGGCGGCCGAAGCCGCCGCGACGACCCGGAAGTGGACCTTCGGCGTCGCCGCCGGCACGCTGCTCGTCGCCGGCACCTTCGCGGCCGGCGCGCTCGGCCTCAACGGCGGCACGTTGCCCCTCGAGGACGCGGGCGAACACGCGACCGCCGCTCCCGGCCAAGGCCACAGCAACAGTGACTCCGCCGGCGGCGGACCGAACGGCCAGCACGACATCGGCACCCCCGCGGTGGCCGCGCCGCCGCACGACGACCACCGCGAGAGCGACCGCTTCGCCGGCCAGGCCGACCGCGGCGGCCTCGCCGCTGGCGGACAGCAGGCCGGCAACACAGACAACACAGGTGGCACCGGCGACTCGGGCCGTGGGGAGGGCGGCGAGCACGTCGCCCCGGCGCCCGCGCCGGCCCCGCCCGAGACGCCCGCGCAGCGGTCCGGTCCGGTCGAGAAGGTCGTGAAGCCCGTGACGGACACCGTGGGTGACGTGGCCAAGCCGGTCACCGACACGGTTGGCGGCGTCCTCTCCCCGGTGACCGGCACACTGAGCGGTGGCGGCGACCAGCCGGCGATGACCATGATCGACCCGCTGGGTGACCTGCTCGGAAGCTGACCCACTCGTCCAGGGTCCCTCGAGTCGTTGCTGGTGCGAACGCCGGCAGCCCCCGTGTCGACGACGGATCGTGCCAACGACTACCGTCGCGGTCAGGGCGGTTCCGGGGCAGTTCAGGGAGGATCCCAGCGTGAGTGGGCGTGAAGGCGAGCCGGACGCGGCCGGCGGCGGCCAGAATTCGGCAACCCAGCACGACTTCGCGTGGATGAAGCCCAACGCGGGACCGGCCAACCATGCGGGCGAGGGCGAGGACTTCGGTCCCCGACCGCTCACCTCGGCGCTGGAGGAGGACGCGTTGACCGACTCGGCGCCCCATCCCGACGCGGCCCTCGCGGCCGGTCCGAACTACGCCGAGCCGGTGCCCTCGGGCCCGCTGCCGCGGCCCTACGTCGAGCAGCTGCCCTCGGGTCCGCACCGACAGGGCCCATATGTCGACACCACGCAGTCCGGCTCGCAGCCCTATGCGGACCCCGCCCTGTCGGGCCCGCACCACTACGGCGACCAGTCGGGTCAGTCGGGGCACTCCGGGCCGCACGGGCAGTACGCCGAGCAGACGCCGTCCGGGCCGCACCCCCTGCAGCAGCAACCGTCCTACCCGCCCACCGGGTACCCGCAGCAGCAGTACCCCCAGGCCCTGCACCCGCGGCAGCGCACGAACGCGGACGAGCTGTCGTCGGCCAAGCTGATCAAGCAGACCAAGCGGCCACCGCAGTCCGGCTGGCGCAAGGCGGTCTTCGTGGCCTCCGGTCACCTGCTCAACGTCGGCGAGAGCCCGGCGGACGTCCAGCGCCGCGAGCTGATCACGCGCGTCAACCAGCCACTGCGCGGGTGCTACAAGATCGCCATGCTGAGCCTCAAGGGCGGCGTCGGCAAGACCACCACGACGACGACGCTCGGCTCCACGTTCTCGTCGCTGCGCGGCGACCGGGTGATCGCGGTCGACGCCAACCCCGACCGCGGCACGCTCAGCCAGAAGATCCCGCTGGAGACCACCGCGACCGTGCGCCACCTGCTGCGCGACGCGGACCGCATCCACCGTTATGTCGACATCCGCGCGTACACCTCGCAGGGCCCTAGCCGGCTCGAGGTGCTGGCGAGCGAGCAGGACCCGGCGGTGTCCGAGGCGTTCAGCGAGGACGACTACCGGCGCACCGTGGCGCTGCTCGAGCACTTCTACAACATCGTGCTCACCGACTGCGGCACCGGCCTGATGCACTCGGCGATGAAGGGCGTGCTCGACATCGCGGACGCGCTCGTGATCGTGTCGTCCGGCTCGGTCGACGGCGCCCGCAGCGCGTCCGCCACGCTGGACTGGCTCGACGTGCACGGCTATCGCGACCTGGTGGCGCGGTCCGTGGCGGTGATCAACTCGGTGCGGCCGCGGGCCGGGTCGGTGGACCTGGACAAGCTGGCCCAGCACTTCGGCGCTCGCTGCCGTGCGGTCTGCCGGATCCCGTTCGACGCGCACCTGGAGGAGGGCGCCGAGATCGAGCTGGACCGGCTCGGTCCGCCCACACGGCTGGCCCTGCTGGAGCTGGCCGCGACCGTGGCGGACGGGTTCCCGAGCGAGTTCTACTACATGCGCTGAGCGGGCCGGTCAGGCCGGCGGCGTGCTCTTGCCGTCGGGATCGGCCGGCGGCGGCTTCTGCTGTCCGAGCTTGCGCAGGAACTCCGGGTCGTCATCGGGGGCGACGGGCGCCTGCCGAGGGCGGGTCGATCGAGTGGGACGCTCGCTGACCTGGGCGGGGTTCGACACGAACGCCCGCCACAACAGCACGGCGACGCAGATGGCGCCGATTGCGGCGAGCAGGTAGAGCATCGCGCACCTCCCGAGAGTCCTGCCGTCGAGGTTAGCCCGTTTGTCCCGTTTCCGGGGGGTTGGGGGTGAACGGTGTCTCGGGATGGTCGCTTCGTGATCTGGGTCAGGTGGTCTTGGAGGCCTCTGTGGTCAGCTCGGCGAGCAGGGTCTTCACCTCGGACTCGCGGAAGCGGCGGTGGCCGCCCGGGGTGCGGATCGAGCCGATCCGGCCGGCGGTGGCCCACCGCGTGACGGTCTTCGGGTCCACCCGGAACAGGGCCGCGACCTCGCCCGGGGTCAGCAGGCGTTCGCCGACGTGTGCAGTCACCGTGTCCTCCTCTGGTGCCAGTCGGGACAGTCCGCGTGTTGCCCGCTAATCGTGTCACTTCGCCCGTCGGGTACTCGAACGGTTGTCTGATGGTAAAGAGGTAGTAAGGGACAAATCGGCCGGTTCGGGCGCCGGCCGCGGACCGCTAGAGTGCCGCGCGTGGACCTCGTCGACCGCAGGATCATCGCCGCGCTGCGCGAGAACGGCCGGGCCACTTACGCCGAGCTCGGGCGCCAGGTCGGGCTCTCCGCGTCCGCGGTGCACGAGCGGGTCGGCAAGCTCGAGGCCACCGGCGTGATCACCGGCTACCACGCGGTCGTGAACCCGAGCGCGGTCGGACTGGGCGTCACCGCGCTGATCGGCATCCACCCCACCGACGTGGCCGACGACGACGACGTGGCCGCCGCACTGGGCGGGCTCGAGGAGGTCGAGTCGTGCTACCGGGTGGCCGGCGACGAGTCGTTCGTGGTGAAGGTCAGGGTGGCGACGGTGGACGACCTGGAGCACACCCTGGGCCGGCTGCGCCGCATCGACGGCGTGGCCCGGACGCGGACGACGCTGGTGCTGTCCACCCGCTTCGAGGGCAGGCCGAACACCTCGGAGGCCGCGGATGCCGGCGAGTAGCGTCGGTGCCGTGACACGGCTGCGGCGCGACCTGACGCTGTACACGCTGGCCAGGCTGGGCCTGGTCGCGGTGGTGACGGCCGTCCTGGTGCTGTTCGGGGTACCGCTGCTGGTGTCGCTCGCGGTCGCGATCGTGGTCGGTCTGCCCCTGGGGATCCTGGTCTTCCGGTCGCTGAACCGGCGGGTGACCGCCGGGCTGGCGGAGCGCGGTGCGCAGCGCGAGGCTCACCGGGCCCGGCTGCGGGCGCAGCTGCGCGGCGACGAGCCGCCGCCGGACCAGCCGTGACCGCGGTCGACCGCGGCGGTGACAAGACACGGGAGTGGGTCTGCGAGGCGGTCCGCATCATCGAGGCGGACGCCAACCGCAGCGCGGACACGCACCTCATCCCGTTCCCGCTGCCGCCGGAGTGGCACGTCGAGCTCTACCTGAAGGACGAGTCGACGCACCCGACCGGCTCGCTGAAGCACCGGCTGGCGCGGTCGCTGTTCCTCTACGCGCTGTGCAACGGCTGGATCGTCGAGGGTACGCCGGTGATCGAGGCGTCCTCGGGTTCCACGGCGGTGTCGGAGGCGTACTTCGCGCGGATGCTGGGGCTCTCGTTCATCGCGGTGATGCCGCGGACGACGTCGGCGGAGAAGGTCGAACTGATCGAGCGCCAGGGCGGCCGGTGCCACTTCGTGGACGAGCCCTCGCAGCTGTACGCGGAGTCGCACCGGCTGGCCGCCGAGCTCGACGGGCACTTCATGGACCAGTTCACGCACGCCGAGCGGGCCACGGACTGGCGCGGCAACAACAACATCGCCGAGTCGATCTTCGAGCAGATGGCGCTGGAGCGGCATCCGGAGCCCGAGTGGGTCGTCGTCGGCGCGGGTACCGGCGGCACGAGCGCGACGGTCGGCCGGTACGTCCGCTTCCGGCGGCTGCGCACCCGGCTCGCGGTGGTGGACCCCGAGCACTCGGTCTTCTTCGCCGCCTGGCGCGACGACGACGCGGCGCTGACGTCCTGCCAGGGCTCGCGCATCGAGGGCATCGGCCGGCCGCGGGTGGAGCCGTCGTTCATCGGCGAGGTGATCGACCGGATGATCAAGGTCCCGGACGCGGCCTCGCTGGCCACGATCCGTGCCGTGGAGCCGATCCTGGGCCGGCGAGTGGGCGGCTCGACGGGCACCAGCCTGTGGGGCGCGTTCCAGCTCGTGGCCGAGCTGCGCGCCTCGGGTCGCGCCGGCAGCGTGGTCACGCTCCTCTGCGACGCCGGCGACCGCTACGCGCACACGTACTACGCCGACGAGTGGCTGGCGAGCCAGGGCCTGGACCTGACCGCCGCTCGCTCCACAGTGGACACGTTCCTCGCCACCGGCGAGTGGGTCAGCTGAAGCCGAGCGCCGCGCCGGCGAAGAGGGCCCACGCCAGCATGGCCAGGCCCGTGTCCCGCAGCACCGGGATCAGGGCGAGGCCGGTGGCGTCGCCGGTGACGCGGCGGACCGGCGGTACGACCAGGACCGCCGCCAGCAGGGCGAACAGGATCCACACCGTGTCGAGCGCGGCCAGGAGCGTCACCACGAACGGCAGCGTGACAAGTCCACAGTAGAGCGTCCGGGTGCGGGGGTCGCCCAGGCGGACGGCCAGCGTGCGCTTGCCCGAGTCGCGGTCGGTGGGCACGTCGCGCAGGTTGTTCGCCACCAGCACGGCCGCCGAGAACGACCCCAGCGCCGCTGCGCCGGCCACGCCGGCCCACGTCACGGTCCCGGCCTGCACGTACTGCGTCCCCAGCACGGCGACTAGTCCGAAGAAGACGAACACCGCCGCCTCGCCCCAGCCCGAGTAGCCGTACGGGCGCGAGCCGCCGGTGTAGAACCACGCGCCCGCGACGCACACCGCGCCGACCGCGAGCAGCCACCAGTGCCCCGTGAGCGCGACAAGCACCAGGCCCGCCACGGCCGCGACGCCGAAGCACGCGAAGGCCGCCAGCCGCACCGCCGCCGGTGTGGCGACTCCCGACCCGACGAGCCGCAGCGGGCCGACCCGCGCCGCGTCCGTGCCGCGGATGCCGTCGGAGTAGTCGTTCGCGTAGTTCACCCCGACCTGCAGCGACAGCGCGACGACCAGGGCCAGCAGCGAGGCCCACCAGTTGAACCGGTCCAGCGCGCCGGCCGCGCCCGCGCCGACGAGCACCGGCGCCACGGAGTTCGGCAGCGTCCGGATCCGCGCCCCCTGGACCCATTGTGCGGCTGTTGCGGCCATGCGGACATCATGCTTGTTCTAGGCTGCCCGGCGTCGGAGGGGGATCGGGGGTGGTCGGCGTGACACGGCGCACGATCGTCGCGGTGGGACTGGTCACGGTCGTCGTGGCCGTGCTCGTGCTGCTCGTCGACTTCCGGAACTTCATCGACCTGCGGGTCTACCGCGCCGGCGGCCGGGCCTGGCTCGACGGCTACTCCTTGTACACCAACGAGTTCGTCCGCCGGTCCGGTGTGGGCCTGCCGTTCACCTACCCGCCGGTCTCCGCGATCCTGTTCACCACGCTGGCCGTGGTCCCGCTCGGCGTCGCCGTCGCGGCGATCACCGTCGCGTCGCTGTGCGCGCTGTGCGCCGTCGCGGCGATCGTCGTCCGGTACCCGCGCCTGGCCGTCCTGGCCGCGGTCGCCGGCGCGATGCTGCTCGAGCCGGTCCGGCTGACGCTCAGCTTCGGCCAGATCAACCTGTTGCTCATGGTCCTCGTCGTCGCCGACTGCCTGCTGCCGCGCACCCCGTGGCCGCGCGGCCTGCTCATCGGCGTCGCGGCCGCGGTGAAGCTGACGCCGGCGGCGTTCGTCCTGTTCTTCCTCGTGCGCCGGCAGTGGCGCCCGGTCGGGACGGCCGCGGCCGGGTTCGCCGGGGCCGGCGTGCTCGCGTGGCTCGTGACCGCGAGCGACACCCCGGCGTACGTGCGCACCGTGATCAGCGACCCCGGCCGGCTCGGCGGGCTCAGCTACGCCGGGAACCAGTCGCTGAACGGCTTCTGGCACCGCCTGGGCCTCGACGACACGGTCACCTCCGTCCTGTGGCTGGCCTCGGCGCTGGCCGTGGTCGCCCTGGGCTGGCGGGTCGTGCGGGACGCCCGCGCGGCCGGCGACGACCTGGCCGCCCTCGTGGCGACGGCCGCGGTCGGGCTGCTCGTCTCGCCGGTGTCCTGGTCGCACCACTGGGTGTGGGCGGCGGTGGCCGGCATGTGGCTGGTGCCGCGGCTGCGCGAGTGGCGCTGGCCGGGTCGCGTCGCCGCGGTGGTCGGGCTGGCGCTGTTCGTCGCCCCGCCGCACTGGGTGCTGCCCAAGCAGCACAACCGGGAGCTGGACTGGGCGCTGTGGCAGCACGTGGTGGGCAACGAGTTCGTGTGGTGCGCCCTGGCCCTGCTGGTCGCCCTCGCGGTCGGGCGGCGGACCGGCGCCCCGCGGGTCGCTCGGCAGACCGCCGCCCCCGCGCCGCCGGAGCCGTAGGCGGTTCGCCTCCGTCGAGCCTCCGTTGAGCCTCCGTTGCACCTTCGTTGAGCCGACCCGCGGCCACGATGCGATGCTGTGATGTGCGCCATCCAGCGGGCCGGCGGAAAGCCGCAGGTCAGCGGGTCGTGGTCAGGTGTCGTGAACCAGCGGGCGGGCAGGTCCGTAATCGTTTAGTGATGCCGGCTTCACCCCCGGGTCGGCGTCGCCTGCCCCGAGGAACCATGGAGTGTGTATGCGTGCGCGTCGCCAGCTGACGCGAGTGACGTTCGCGATCGGGATCCTGCTCGCCGGAGTCCTTGTCGTCGCGTTGCCGACCAGCCCGGCCGCTGCCAACCAGCAGCCCTCGATCGACGAAGAGATCGCGGCCGCCGACGCCGCCCTCAAGACGGCACAGGTGAAGCTGGGCAAGACGTTCGCCAGGTTCAACGTCGCCGAGACACGGCACAACCGCGCCGTCGCCGCCGTCAAGGCCGCCCGCGCCTCGGAGAAGCGCGCCCGGGCCGAGGCCGCCGCGGCCGCGAAGACCGAGCAGGCCTCGCGGGGACGGTTCGACCAGTTCGCCTCGGCGGGCTACCGCGAGGGCAAGACCGTCACCTCGGCGGAGGCCCTGCTGGTCTCCGACAACCCGGCCGACATGCTGAAACAGGCCGCGATGCTGGACGTGCTCAGCGGTGAGTACGCCGACGTCCTGGAGACCATGACCACGGCCACCGCGCAGAAGGCCAAGGCCGAGAACGACGCGAAGAAGGCGCTCGTCGACGCGGCGCTCAACCGCGACAAGGCCGCCAAGGCGAAGGTCGACGCCAGGCGCGCGTACAACGCCGCCCTCGCCGCGCAGGGCGCCGCCAAGGAGGAGGCCGAGCAGCTCGCCGCCCAGAAGGCGGGGCTGCTCTCGCAGGCCGGCGGCCTCTCGGCGTCCCCGTCGGGGGACGTGGTGAAGCCGGCCTCGGGCACGTTCACCTCCGGGTTCGGCCCGCGTGGCGGCACCATCCACGAGGGCCTCGACCTCGCCAACTCCATCGGCACGCCAATCTTCTCGGCCATGTCCGGCACGGTGATCGACGCGGGCCCGGCCAGCGGCTTCGGCCAGTGGGTGCGTGTCCAGCACGGCGGCGGGGTGGTCACCGTCTACGGCCACGTCGCCACGTTCGCGGTGAGCACCGGGCAGACCGTCGGCGCGGGCGACCAGATCGCCACGATGGGCAACGAGGGTCAGTCCACCGGCCCCCACCTGCACTTCGAGGTGCACCAGGACGGCGTGCCGATCGACCCCCAGCCCTGGTTGGCCGGCTTCGGCATCGCCGTCTAGCCGAGCAGCTCGCGCACGGCGCTCCGGTCGACCTTGCCCGGCCCGTGCAGCGGCAGCGCGTCCGCGAAGCGCACCAGCTTCGGCACCGCGGGCGCGCCCAGGGCCGCCC
>NZ_JBOHGA010000079.1:7588-26285 GCF_050699915.1 Actinophytocola sp. | reverse complement strand
GCGTCGGCGCGGAGCCCGCCTCGTACCGGCCGCGCGCGACGACCCCGGCCACCCGCTCGCCGTCCGGCATCGCCGCGGTGAGCACGTGGCCGTCCGGCGGGGGCGCGGCCGGCGGCAGCAGCGGGTCCACACGCTCGAACCGGGCGGCCTGCGCCTGCAGTAACGCGCTGCTCATGAACGCCGGCAGCGGAAGATGGCCGTCCCGGGGAACAGTGCGCCGCGTAGGGGGCTCCACTGACCCCACTCCTCGGTGTGCCCGTCGGGCCAGGTCGGCTCCACCAGGTCGAGCAGCGTCAGCCCGGCGCCGGTCAGCGCGCGGATGAAGTCGCCGAGCGTGCGGTGGTACTCGACGTAGGTGGCCCGCCCGTCGGCGTCGACCTCCACGTACGGCGTGCGGTCGAAGTACGAGCCGGTCACCCGCAGCCCGTTCGGGCCCGGGTCGTCCGGGAAGATCCAGCGCATCGGGTGCGTCACCGCGAACACCCAGGAGCCGCCGGGCCGCAGCACGCGCGCGACCTCGCCGAACAGCCCGCCGAGGTCCGCCACGAACGGCACCGCGCCGAACGCGGAGCAGGCGATGTCGAAGGACTCGCTCGCGAACGGCAGCCGCTCACCGTTGGCCCGCACCAGCGGCACGTCGAGGCCGGTGGCCTCGTTGGCCGCGGCCGCGTAGCGGAGCATGCCGGCCGACAGGTCCAGCCCGACCACCCGCGCGCCCTCGACCGCGAGCCACCGCGCGCACGGCGCCGACCCGCAGCCGACCTCGAGCACGTCACGGCCGGCGACGTCGCCGAGCAGCCGCGCATCGGCCTCGCGCAGCTTCTCCGGGCACCACATGAAGTCCGCCACGCCGAGAAAGTCGCCGTGTTCGACGTGGTAGTCGTCCGCGTCGGCGTCCCACCAGGCGCTGTTGGCCGCGACCGACTCCGCAGACGACGCCGGCCGCCGCTCGCTGCCGACCGTGCCGAGTACCCGTTCCGCGCTCCGCGCCGACGGCGCCGGTGGCTGCTCCGGATCTTGCGCAGGCAGGCTCGTCATGCTCTCCCCCTCGTGGCCGTACCTGTCCGCGTACGTGCGCGTACGTGCGGAGACGGGCCACCCAGGTTTGCCCGGCCGTCGCGCGGCCGCGTAGGATACCGCCGCGCGGTGGTTTCGCGCTGCCGTCTGTTCATCTTGCGGGAATCAGATCTGGTTGCGCGGCGTTGGCGGTGTCGTACAGGTCGTTCGGTCCGTCGGCGAACTATCCCGCCGCGCGGCGTCAATCGCAAGCTGACAACCGAAGATCCGTTGCCCATCTCTCAACTAATCCGTACCGGAGCCACCTAGCCAATGTCCACCGACACCACCACTGTCCCGGCTGAGACCGCGCCCAAGCAGCAGATCGCCGTCAACGACGTCGGGACGGGTGAGGACTTCCTCGCCGCCATCGACAAGACCATCAAGTACTTCAACGATGGTGACATCGTCGAGGGCACCATCGTGAAGGTCGACCGGGACGAGGTCCTGCTCGACATCGGCTACAAGACCGAGGGGGTCATCCCCTCTCGTGAGTTGTCGATCAAGCATGACGTCGACCCGAACGAGGTCGTCAAGGTCGGTGACGAGGTCGAGGCCCTGGTTCTCCAGAAGGAGGACAAGGAAGGCCGGCTGATCCTGTCCAAGAAGCGTGCGCAGTACGAGCGCGCGTGGGGCACGATCGAGGCTCTCAAGGAGTCCGACGAGCCGGTCAAGGGCACGGTCATCGAGGTGGTCAAGGGCGGCCTGATCCTGGACATCGGGCTGCGTGGCTTCCTGCCCGCGTCGCTGGTGGAGATGCGCCGGGTGCGCGACCTGCAGCCGTATGTGGGGCGCGAGCTCGAGGCGAAGATCATCGAGCTGGACAAGAACCGCAACAACGTGGTGCTGTCCCGCCGCGCCTGGCTGGAGCAGACCCAGTCCGAGGTGCGCAGCGAGTTCCTCAACCAGCTGCAGCGCGGTCAGGTCCGCAAGGGTGTCGTCTCCTCGATCGTCAACTTCGGTGCGTTCGTGGACCTCGGTGGCGTCGACGGTCTGGTGCACGTCTCGGAGCTGTCCTGGAAGCACATCGACCACCCGTCCGAGGTCGTCGAGGTCGGCCAGGAGGTCACCGTCGAGGTGCTGGACGTGGACATGGAGCGCGAGCGCGTGTCCCTGTCGCTGAAGGCGACCCAGGAAGACCCGTGGCGCCAGTTCGCCCGTACCCACGCGATCGGTCAGATCGTGCCGGGCAAGGTCACGAAGCTGGTTCCGTTCGGTGCGTTCGTCCGGGTGGACGAGGGCATCGAGGGCCTGGTGCACATCTCCGAGCTGGCCGAGCGTCACGTGGAGATCCCCGAGCAGGTCGTGCAGGTCGGCAACGACGTCATGGTCAAGGTCATCGACATCGACCTCGAGCGGCGCCGGATCTCGCTGTCGCTCAAGCAGGCCAACGAGGGCTTCTCGTCGGACACCGAGTTCGACCCGACCCAGTACGGCATGGCGGCCGAGTACGACCCCGAGGGCAACTACATCTACCCCGAGGGCTTCGACCCCGACACCCAGGAGTGGCAGGACGGGTTCGACACGCAGCGGGAGGAGTGGGAGCGGCAGTACGCCGAGGCCCACACCCGCTACGAGCAGCACATGGCCCAGGTCAAGAAGGCCGCCGAGGCCGAGGCGGCCGCCGAGACCGAGGGTGGTGCCGAGGCCGGCGAGGTGCCGGCCGGCGAGTACTCGTCCGGCGGTGGTGAGCCGCAGAAGAAGAGCGGCGGCACCCTGGCCAGCGACGAGCAGCTGGCAGCGCTGAGGGAGAAGCTCTCCGGCGGCGTCTGAGCCACCTGAGACCGATTCGAGGGCCTCGCCGTTATCGGCGAGGCCCTCGTTTTGTCCTACCGTGATCCGGTGCGCGCCTGGGTTCTGGTCCTCGTGCTCGTGTCGTGCTGTGCGTGTGCCACGGCGACCGAGCCGATCGTCGACCCCGAGGTGCCGGCATTCAGCACGCCCGCGCCGCCCGGCCGCGCGGAGGGGCGGCCGGTGCCCGAGACGTGCCCCGAGGTGATCACGGCGGAGGAGCTGGGCACGATCCTGGGCATGTTCGTCCGCGGCGAGGCGCAGCCGGTGGTGGGCGTGCCGCAGGAGAGCATCGGCCGCATCGCGCGGCTGGACTGCTACTTCGGCGTGCCGACCCGCCGGCCGCTGTCCACCGCGACGGTGTGGGTCGCCCTCACGAGCTACACCGACTCGCACCACGCGCAGCGTCGCCTGACGAACACGATCGCCGACGAGCGCACGGCGGGCTCCCAGGTGAACGAGGTTCCGGTCGGCCCGGACCGCGGCGTGCTGCTGCGCGGGAAGGCGTGGATGCTGGTGGCCCAGCGCGGCAGCACCACGGTCGTCGTCACCGTTCGCCCGGACCTGGTCCGAGAGGACCGCGCCGGCGCGATGCTGGGTCAACTGGCGGACAAGGCCCTCACCCCACGCGAACCGACCCCGAGCTAGGCGGCGGCCTGGGTGACGGCCGCGGTCCGAGTGCGGCGGCGAGTGGCCACCAGCGGAGCCCAAGCGCGCTCGCCGCCCACTGCTGTAACAGATCGGCTACGAGTTAGGGGTGATCACGAACGCGGTCGGGCTGACAGAATGCCGGCATGCTTCGCGTGGGCCTCACCGGCGGGATCGGTTCCGGAAAATCCACTGTGGCCGGTCGGCTGGCCGAGCACGGCGCCGTCGTGATCGACGCCGACAAGATCGCCCGCGAGGTCGTCGAGCCGGGCACCCCGGGGCTCGAACAACTGGTCGAGGCGTTCGGTCCGGACATCCTCGACCCGCACGGCGCGCTCGACCGGGCCCGCCTGGCCCAGCGGGTCTTCGCCGACGACGAGGCCCGCAAGCGGCTGAACGGCGTCGTCCACCCGCTGATCGGCAAGCGCTCCGGCGAGCTCATGGCCACCGCGGCGGACGACGCGATCATCGTGCACGACGTGCCGCTGCTGGTGGAGAACGACCTCGGCGCGGTCTACCACCTCGTGCTCGTCGTCGACGCGCCGGTTGAGACCCGGGTGCACCGCGTGGTCCGCGACCGCGGCATGTCCGAAGAGGACGCTCGGGCCCGGATCCGCGCCCAGGCGGACGAAACCGCCCGCCGCGCCGCCGCCGACGTCTGGCTCGACAACGGCGGCTCGGTCGACCAGGTCCTCGCCGAGGTGGACGCCCTGTGGGCCGACCGGCTGGTGCGCTACGAGTCCAACGTGCGGCTCGGCCACCGCAACCGCTACGGCGGCCCGCGCCTGGCCGCGCCGAACCCCGACTGGCCGGTGCGCGCGGCCCGGATCGCCGCACGCGTCCGCGCCGCGATCGACCGGCCGGACGCCCGGGTGGACCACACCGGCTCCACCGCGATCCCCGGCATGCCGGCGAAGGACGTCGTGGACATGCAGCTCACGGTCGGCTCGATGGCGGACGCCGACGCGCTCGCCGGCGAGCTCGCCGCAGCCGGCTTCCCGCGTCTGGACCTCGTCGACCACGACGAACCGAAGGACTACGAGCCCGATGTGGAGAAGTGGCGCAAGCGGCTGCACGTGTCTGCCGACCCCGGCCAGTTCGTCAACCTCCACGTCCGTACCGACGGCAGCCCGGGCTGGCGGCTGGCCCTGCTGATGCGCGACTGGCTGCGTGCCGACGCCGACGCGCACGCGGAGTACCGCGCACTCAAGAAGGAGCTGGCCCACCGCTACGCCGCCGAGGACGACACCGACAAGTACGCCGACGCGAAGGAGCCCTGGTTCGACCAGGCCGGGATCCGCGCGGAGGAGTGGGCGAAGGCCACCGGCTGGACGCCTTAGCCGCCGCGGGTGTGCATCTCCAGGTGCGGGTTCGACTTCAGCGTGGCCAGCGGGACGAACGGCAGGCGGTCGCGCTCGGCGAGCCGGTCCACCGCCCCGCGGTCCGTGCGCGCCGCCCACTTGCCGGTGATCAGCTCGCGCAGCTCGTCGAACGACGCGCCGTCGCGCAGCGGGTCGCGCAGGTTCGTGCCCTCGACGGCGTACAGGCAGCGGAACCACATGCCGTCCGCGGTCAGCCGGCTGCGGTCGCACGTGGCGCAGAACGGCTGCGTGGTCGACGAGACGATGCCGAATGTCGTGCCGTCGGGCAGCTCGAACCGGTCGGCGGGCGCCGCGTCGTTGTTGCGCAGCGGCGTGATCGAGCCGTAGTGCTCGGTCAGCCGGGACAGCATCTCCGCACGGGAGAGCACGAGGTCCTTCGACCAGTTCGTCGCCCCGCCGACGTCCATGTACTCGATGAACCGCACCTCCGCCGGCACGGTCCGCCCGAACTCGATCAGATCGGCCAGCTCGTCGTCGTTGACCCCCTGCATGGCGACCGTGTCGATCTTGGTGCCGGTGAACCCCGCCGGCGCCACGGAGGCGATCCCCTCGAGCACCGCCGCGTGGGAGTTGCGCTGCGAGAGTGTCCGCGAGCGCTCCGCCAGCAACGTGTCGAGGCTGACCGTGACCCGGCCGAGCCCGGCCGCCTTCAGCGCCGCGACGTTGTCCGCCAGCAGCACGCCGTTCGTGGTCATCGCGAGGTCCCGCAGCCCCGGCTTGCCGGACAGCATCGAGACGAGCTCGGGCAGGTCGCGGCGCAGCAGCGGCTCGCCGCCGGTGATCCGAACCTTGTCCACGCCGAGCGACATGAACACGTCGGTGAGCGTCGAGATCTCCTCGAACGTCAGCAGATCGCGCCGCGGGAGCCAGACGTACTCGGCCTCGGGCATGCAGTACCGGCACCGCAGGTTGCACCTGTCGGTGACAGAGATGCGCAGGTTGCGCAGAGGTCGCCGGTAGCGGTCGACGATGGCGTTTGCCGGCACGTCACCCAACGTATAGCGATCATCGGGCTCTCGCCAGCACGGCGATAACGTGCGGAAATCGCGCGGCTGGCGCTACCGATCGCCGAGCCGTGGATGCGGCGGAGGATCGGGCGCGGGCACGCGGATGCGGAACCATGCGGCCAGACGTGACGAATATTATCCGTGGTCGCGAAAACTCAGGTAGCCGCGTTCGTAGGCCGTGGCGACCGCCGCCGCTCGGTCCTTGACACCGAGCTTCGCGTACACGTGCAACAGGTGCGTCTTCACCGTCGCCTCGCTGATGAACAGCCGCTCGGCCGCCTCCCGGTTCGTCGAGCCCCGCGCGATCAGCCCGAGCACCTCCAGCTCGCGCTGCGACAGCGGCTCGGACGCGGGCTGGCGCATCTGGCCCATCAGCCGCGTGGCGACGGCGGGGGAGAGCACCGCCTGCCCGCGCGCGGCCGCCTCGACCGCCCGGTACAGCTCGTCGCGCGGCGCGTCCTTGAGCAGGTAGCCGGTGGCGCCCGCCTCGATCGCCGGCAGGACGTCGCTGTCCGTGTCGTAGGTCGTCAGCACCAGCACCCGCGAACGGACACCGCGCCTGGCGAGCTCGGCGATCGCGGTGACGCCGTCGACCCCGGGCATGCGCAGGTCCATCAGGACCACGTCCGGAGTCAGGCGCTCGGCGGCCGCGATCGCCTCCGCGCCGTCGGCCGCCTCGGCGAGCACCTCGAACCGCGGGTCGCCGGTGAACATGCCGCGCAGCCCGTCCCGCACCACGGGGTGGTCGTCGGCGATCACCAAGCTGATCGTCACGGTGTCCATTGTTCGCTTCGCTCCTCCGCACCGCCCGCGGGGATGGCCGGCACGCTCGCGGACACCGCCGTGCCGGCGCCCGGCTCGGACTCGATCTCCAGCCGCCCCGCGAGCCGCTGCACCCGCTGACGCATGCCGGTCAGGCCGAAGCCGCCGTTGGTGGAACCGTTGGCGCGCTTGACGTTCGGCTCGAAGCCGACGCCGTCATCGCGCACGTCGAGCGTCACCAGATCCTCCATGTAGGACAGTGTCAGGCCGACCCGGCTGGCGCGGGCGTGCTTGGCCACGTTGGCGAGCGCCTCCTGCGCGGTGCGCAGCAACGTGACCTCGACGTCCGGGTGCATCGGCCGCGCGTCGCCCGTCGTGGTCAGCACGGCCGGCACCTCGGTCACCGTCGCCCACTGCCGAGCCACCTCGCCGAGCGCCTCCGGCAACCGGGCCTGCTCGAGCGCGACCGGCTCCAGCGCGTGCACGGCACGCCGGGCCTCGGCGAGGCTGTCCCGGGCGAGCGCGGTGGCGTTGTCCAGATGTCGCCGCGGGTCCGCCGCCCGCTCGGCGGCCTGCAGCTGCGTGATGATCCCGGCCAGGCCCTGGGCGAGCGTGTCGTGGATCTCCCGGGCCATCCGCTGCCGCTCGTCGAGCACGCCCGCCTCGCGCGCCTGGACCAGCAGCTGCGCGTGCAGGCCCGCGTTCTCCTCGAGCGCCGCCTCGAGCTTGCGGTTGGCCTCGCCGAGCTCGACGAGCGCCTGCTTCTGCTTGACGTTGCGCTCCTCCGTCATGACGCCGAAGTAGAAGAACACACTGGCCACGAACCCGTTGAACGCGACGAGGATCAGCCAGCCCCACCAGGTTTCCGCGTTGATGACCGCCGGACCGCCGATCTGCGCCGTGCCCGACAGCGTCGCCGTGGCGGCGACCCCGACGTAGCGCCACCGGCCGGCGAGACAGTCGGCCGCGTGTGGGTAGCCGAGGAACGCCAGGATCCCGAAGAACGGGGAGACGAACAGCAACGACAAGGCGATCAGGACGAAGCCGACGTAGTAAACGGCCATCAACCGGCGGCGGCCGCGCCACTCGGGGTGCGACGTGTGGAACCAGGCGATCCACCCGAGGGCCAGGCTCGACAGACCGATGGCGACCGGGCGGTTGACCGGCAGCCCGACGAACGGCTGCAGCATCGCGATCAGCACGGACACACCGAGCAAGAAGTAGGGGAGCCAGCGCTGGACCTTGGTCTCCTTGTGCTCCCAGCGGTCGAACTCCGCGGCCAGGTCCGCCTCGGTCACGTCCCCACCTACTCCCAGCGGAAGTACCGCGCGGCAAGCCCACCGGCCACCACGGTCCACCCCAGCATGACCGCCACGTGCAGCAGTTGAGGCCAGTGACCTGCGGCGGCGTCGGCCAATGATTGCACGCCGGCACCCAGCGGAGTGAAGTCGCTGATCCGCCGCAGCACCTCCGGCATCACCTCCCGTGGCGCCCACAGGCCCGCGAAGAAGACCATCGGGAAGAACAGCACCGACCCGATCGCGCCCGCGCCCCGCGCGCTCGGTGCGAGCGACGCCAGAAGCAGCCCGATCGAGAGCATGGAGACGACGGTGAGCACGTAGCTCAGCACGTAGCCGGCGGCCTGCGTGGGCAGTTCGACGTCGAAGGCGAGCCGACCGATCGCGAGCAGCACGACCAGCACGATCACCGAGACGATGGTGCACATCAGCAGTTGCGCGCCCAGCAGGAACGCCGGTCGAACCGGCGTGGTGCGCATCCGCCGCAGGATGCCCTTCTCGCGGTACGTGGCGAACATCTGCGGCAGCGCGCTGAGCGCCATCAGGGCCAGCGCCATCGCGATGACGATCGGTGTGTAGAGGCTGATCATCCGGAGGCCGCCGAGGTCGGGGTTGGGCTCGCGGAACGACGGCACGAGTCCGAAGATCACCAGCAGGGCCGGCGGGAACACGAGCATGAAGAACACAGCGGCGGGCTCACGCAGGAACAGCTTGGTCTCGGTGAGCGTGAGCCGGGACAGGGTGTGCACGGGGACTCCTCAGGTGTCGATCTTGCGGCCGGTGAGGGCGACGAACGCGTCGTCCAATGTGGACTGCTCCATCCGCAGTTCCGCGGCGACGACCTGGTTGCGTGCGAGCACGGACGTGACGGCGTGCAGCAGGTTCCCGGTGCCGGTGACCACCAGCTGGCCGCCCGCGTGCTCCACGGCCGACACCTCGGGCAGGCTCGTGAGCAGCGCGTGATCGACGGGCGTGGACGGGCGGAACCGGATCCGCTGCATATCGTCCACTGTGGACACCAGGCCGGCCGGCGTGTCGATCGCGACGAGCTTGCCTGAGTCGATCACGGCGATCCGGTCGCAGAGCCGCTCGGCCTCCGCCATGAAGTGGGTGACCAGCAGGATCGTGACGCCACGGGCGCGGATGCCCTCGATCAGGTCCCATGCGTCGCGGCGGGCCTGCGGGTCCAGTCCGGTGGTGAGCTCGTCGAGAACCGCCACCCGCGGCGAGCCGACCAGCGCGAGCGCGATCGACAGCCGCTGCTTCTGCCCGCCGGACAGGCGGCGGAACTGGGCGTCGCGCTTGCCCGCGAGTCCCAGGACGTCCAGCAGCTGTCGCCAGTCGGCCGGTTCGCGGTAGAAGGAGCTGTAGAGCTCCATCGCCTCGCCGACCCGCAGCTTGTCCGGCAGCTCGCTCTCCTGCAGCTGCGCGCCGAGCAGCTGTTTGAGCTCGCCGGCGTCGCGTCGCGGGTCGAGGCCGCAGACCCGGACGGTGCCGGCGTCGGGCCGGCGCAGTCCCTCGACGGACTCCACGGTCGTGGTCTTCCCGGCGCCGTTCGGGCCCAGGATGCCGAAGATCTCCCCCTCGTCCACCGCGAAGGACACGTCGTCCACCGCGGTGTGCTCGCCGTAGCGCTTGACGAGGCCGTCTACCTCGATGATTGCCATGCGTCGAGCGTGCTCGCGCGGGGCACCCCGGCGAATCGCCCAGCCGGCCAGGGCTCGGCGAAGCTGCGGTGGGTCAGTCCATCAACCGATCGGTGGACCCTCGATCAGTACGGCGGCCAGACGTCGAAGATGTGCTTGTAGGCGAGCCAGCCGCTCAGGTCGTGGCGGAACCGGCTGAGCTCCTCGAGTGTCTTGTGCACCGTGCAGAGCGCGAGGTCGGCGTCGCCGGCCAGCAGTATGCGGCCGGCGACCGCGGCGGCGAACTCCTCGCAGCGGACGATCCGCGCGGTGGTGCCGCCGGGCGCGGCCAGGCCGATCAGCAGGTCGGTCGTCTTCCAGTACCGGCCGTCGCTCGACGCGCGCACGGCGGTCAGCACGCTCGGGCCTGCCTTGGCATGCCGGGAGCGCGGGCGCTGATGGGTGAGGCGGAGGTTCAGCTCCGGCAGCAGCCAGGTGACCTCGGCGTCATGGAAGGGATCTTCCGGAGTGGGGCACTCGGTGCGCAGTCCCCAGCGCTCCACCTGGCAGGTGCGCAGGCGGCGGGTGGTCCCGGAGGAGACGTAGCTGCGCGACGACGTGAAGGTGTCGACGATGTCTACGAGCTGAGGGGTGATCGCCGTGGCCACGGGTCCAGAGCGTAGCCGTCAGCATGCTGTCGGTGATGAGTGGGTGCGATTCGTTATGTAACGACTCGTAAGCAAAACGGTATCGATCGTGTATCGGTATCACTCGATGGATGGATGGCTATTGACTAACAGAATCTACCCATCGTGCCAGGTCAACGGGATCTTGAGCCACGCCTCGACGTCGTAGCCGGCGGCGGCGATGCCCTCGACCGCCGCGAAGGTTCGCTCGAACGCGCGTTGCGCCGTTCGGTCGTCGAGCAGCCCTTCGGAGCGGGCGGCGAGGACCTCGTCCGTGTCGAGCACCTGGAGGTCCTTCCCGTCGCGGACGAGGAGGTCGAGGTAGAGGTCGGTCGTCCGCCACACCGCGCCGGGCTCGATGTCGACGATGTCGATGTACACGTCGTGGTCGAGCCGCTGGCCCGGGTGCGCGAGCCAGCGGCCCACCCGCAGACCGTGCTCGGGCAGCAGCCACGAGCGGAAGTAGCCGATGTTCGGGTGACCGTCCAGCGGCCGCGCCATGTAGAGCCCGAAGTCGGTCTGCCGGTAGACGTCGACCGCGCGCACGAAGCCCTTGGGATCGGTGTTGGTCATGCCGGCGACGTCGAAGAGCTCGATCTTGGGCGGGTGCACCAGGCCAGCGTGGCACGGGCCCGGTCCTCGCCGCATCCTGCCTGGCTGACCTGCGTGAACCCGTTTTTGTCGGAGGGCCCGCGTAACCTTCTTTTCGTGGCAGTGGTGACGGCAAGCTCCCAGCATCGGCCCATCGGTGACATCCCGCGCACCGACGGCAGGTTCCAGATGGTCAGCGATTACCAGCCGGCCGGCGACCAGCCGGCGGCGATCGACGAGCTCGAGCGACGGCTGGGCGCCGCCGAGACGGACGTCGTGCTGCTGGGCGCCACCGGAACGGGCAAGTCGGCAACCACGGCCTGGCTCATCGAGCGCCTGCAGCGGCCGACGTTGCTGATCGCGCCGAACAAGACGCTCGCCGCCCAGCTGGCCAACGAGCTGCGCGAGTTCTTCCCGAACAACGCGGTCGAGTACTTCGTCAGCTACTACGACTACTACCAGCCGGAGGCGTACGTCCCGCAGACGGACACCTACATCGAGAAGGACTCGTCGGTCAACGAGGACGTCGAGCGGCTGCGGCACTCCGCCACGTGGAGCCTGCTGTCCCGGCGAGACGTCATCGTGGTCGCGTCGGTGTCCTGCATCTACGGCCTGGGCAGCCCGCAGGAGTACCTCGACCGGACGATCGCGCTCGAGGTCGGCCAGGAGGTCGAGCGGGAAGTGCTGCTGCGCGCGCTCGTCGACACGCAGTACACCCGCAACGACGTGTCGTTCAGCCGCGGCTCGTTCCGCGTGCGGGGCGACACCGTCGAGATCATCCCGGCGTACGAGGAGCTGGCCATCCGGATCGAGTTCTTCGGCGACGAGGTCGAGGCGCTCTACTACCTGCATCCGGTGACCGGCGACGTGATCCGGCAGGTGGAGAAGATCCGGATCTCGCCGGCCACCCACTACGTGGCGGGGCCCGAACGGATGGAGCGGGCGATCCGGGCCATCGAGGCGGAGCTGGAGGAGCAGCTCGCCACGATGGAGAAGCAGGGCAGGCTGCTGGAGGCGCAGCGGCTGCGCATGCGGACCGCGTACGACATCGAGATGATGCGCCAGGTCGGGTTCTGCTCGGGGATCGAGAACTACTCGCGGCACATCGACCACCGCGGGCCGGGCACCGCGCCGGCCACGCTGCTCGACTACTTCCCCGATGACTTCCTTCTGGTCATCGACGAGTCGCACGTGACGGTGCCGCAGGTCGGCGGCATGTACGAGGGCGACATGTCCCGCAAGCGCACGCTCGTGGAGCACGGCTTCCGGCTGCCGTCGGCCATGGACAACCGCCCGCTCACGTGGGAGGAGTTCCAGGACCGGATCGGGCAGACGGTGTACCTGTCGGCGACGCCGGGCCCGTACGAGATGGGCCAGACCGGCGGCGAGTTCGTGGAGCAGGTGATCCGTCCGACGGGCCTGATCGACCCGGAGGTGATCGTCAAGCCGACCGAGGGGCAGATCGACGACCTGGTGCACGAGATCCGGGTACGCGCGGAGCGCGACGAGCGGGTGCTGGTCACGACGCTGACGAAGAAGATGTCCGAGGACCTCACGGACTATCTGTTGGAGCTGGGCATCCGGGTCCGGTACCTGCACTCCGAAGTGGACACTCTGCGCCGCGTGGAGCTGCTGCGCCAGCTGCGGCTGGGGGAGTTCGACGTGCTGGTCGGCATCAACCTGCTCCGCGAGGGCCTGGACCTCCCGGAGGTCTCGCTGGTGTCGATCCTCGACGCGGACAAGGAGGGCTTCCTGCGGTCGGGCACGAGCCTGGTGCAGACGATCGGCCGCGCCGCCCGAAACGTGTCGGGCCAGGTCCACATGTACGCCGACAGGATCACCGACTCGATGCGACACGCGATCGACGAGACCAACCGCAGGCGAGACAAGCAGACCGCGTACAACGAGGAGCGGGGCATCGACCCGCAGCCGCTGCGCAAGAAGATCGCCGACATCCTCGACCGGGTGTACAACGAGGCGGAGGACGCCGACGCGGAGACCGTGCCGATCGGTGGCTCGGGCCGCAACGCCTCGCGAGGCCGCCGAGCCGCGGGCGAACCGGGCGGCCGCTCCTCGGGCGTGTACGTGAAGGAGAACGTGGGCTCGATGGCCCGCTCCGAGCTGGCGGACCTGGTCCAACAGCTGACGGACCAGATGATGAACGCCGCCCGAGACCTCCAGTTCGAGCTGGCAGCCCGCCTACGCGACGAGATCGCCGACCTGAAGAAGGAACTTCGAGGAATGGACGCGGCAGGCGTCAAGTAGGTCTTCGGCTTCGTCTGGCTGCTGTGTTGGGGGCCGGGGGAGGTGGTGGTCTCCGCACGGGTTTGGCATGTTGGTCCGGTTCCCGAGGCGGCCGCCATTCGCGTTCGTTGCGGCGCCACCTCCTGTCGAGACTCGCGTTGGTCGATTCCACCCCTTTTCAGGCAGTTGTCCGCACTGCGGTCGGGTCGCCGGGATCACCTGTCCGGCCGCCCACAGGCGACTTCGCCCATCTGCCAACTCGGGTTCGTCGGATTCCTCACCTGCGGTCACCGGGTTTCGTCTAGAAAGGTCCCATGATCTGGAGCCGTGTCCGGTGACCGCATCCACCTACAGCGACCCGGCCGCCGAGCCGGCTGAGCGGCCTCGGGCACCCATCGCCGCCGCCGTTGTCGTGGTCGCGGCGTTGCACACCGGGGCGGGGGCGGTCGCGGTGTCGTCCGTGCTGAGCTCCGATCTCGTCCGGGTGCTCATCGCGCTCGTGCTGCTCCTCGGCGGGTGGTGGGTCAGCCGAAGGGCTCGCGACCGGCACAACCCCGCGACGCTCGCGATCGGCTCGCACGTGCTGCGTGGCGTCGGCACCTCGTACGTCGTGCTGGGGGCCTACCTCGCCGGGTTCGCCCTGCTGACCTCCTCCATCCCCGACGTGCCGGTCTTCTCCAGCGAGGACGCCGGACCATCGCCGACCGCGACCGTGCTCATGGTCTACGGCCTCCCGGCGATCGCCCTGCTCGCCGTCGCCACGACCGGCATGCGCGCCTGGACCGCCGGCGCGGGCGCGATCCTCCCGATGATCGCCGTCCTGCTGTTGGCCAACGGCGGCGCCTCCGCGGCCACCGTCTCGGTGACGATGCTCGTCGTCGGCTTGGTGCTCGCGGTCGTCGTCGTGCGCGCGCCGGGTGGGGCCGCTTGGGGCAACCTGGCGTCGGCAGCCGCGGCGATGGCCACCTCGTTCGCGTTCGGCGCCGGCACCTCACCGTTCGGCACCCTCGGTGCGACCCAGCTCGCCGGCGCGGCCGGGTCGAGCCCGTCCGGCACCCTGGGCGCGGGCGCCCTCATCGCCGTGCTGGCCGGTGCGCTGCTGGTGGCCGCGATCCTCCTGCTGACCGCCGTCGCTCGCCGCGACCTCGCCGGCGGCGTGCTCGTCGCAGCGATCTTCACGATGCCGCCGGTCTTCCTGTCCACCTGGCTGCCGCCCCAAAGCCGCTGGCCAACCGAGGCGATGGTGGCCCTCGCGGGAGCCCCGGCCCTGGTGGCGCTGGTGGCGATGGCCGCGATCCGCTCACGCCGCATCCGCGACGCCCTGATCGCCGCCCTCCCTGCCCCCGCCCCACGACCGGCCAAGCCACCGATAACCATCGACCCGCCCGTCGATGGCGACCAGCCACCCGACACCGACCCGACCGCACCACCGTCCGGTGCCCATCCCGCCGACTCCCCGCCGCCTCCCGACTTCGAGCCCGCCGGCTCCGATCAAACCCAGAGGCCCACTCCCTACCCCCGCACTCCCCGCCGCCCCTCGAGCGCCATCGCCGCGGCAGCCTGTGCGGTCATCGTCGCCACCGCCGCCGTGGTCTTCGTCGTCCTCGCCCTGCCCGTGTTCGGCTGGGACATGCGCGCCCAAGGGGCCGTCGCGCTCCTCGTGCTCGTCGGCGCCGCCGCGCTCGCCTACTGGCTGCCCGCCACCCCGGGCGCGGCCGGCGCCATCGTCGCGCTCCTCGGGCTCGGGCTCGCCTCCCCGTGGGGCCGCCTCCTCGGCGGCGACTGGGCCAGCGCCAGCCAAGCCGACCGCATCATCATCGGCGTGCTCGAGATCGGCGTCGCCGTCGCGCTCGCCGTGGTCCTCACCCGCCGGCACCCGCGCCCCGGCGTGTACGCGGCCGCCGCGTACACGCTCGCCGGGTCGTTGGCCGCCTTCCTCGGCGCCCTGCTGTTCGACCCCGTCGACCTCGGCCCTTCCGACCGGAACGACGACTTCGTCGCGATCGTGATCCTCGTGCTCCCTCTCCTGCTGCTCGGCCTCGCGGCCGCGGTCGCCCTCCTCCGCGGGCGCATAGCCATCGGCCAGGCGGTCGGCGCTGTCGTGTTCGCCGCCGCCGGGTTCCTGCCGCTGAAGGTCCTCGCCGGCGCGTTCTCCGACGGCGGTGTCGACGGCTTCGCCCTGCAGTTCGCGTTGACCCCGCTGACACCCACCGACTGGCTCGGGCTGAGCGTCGCCTTCGACGACGGCACCGGCCCGACACTCGTCGCCGCGCTCGTCATGGTCCTGCTCGCGCTCGCGATGGCAACCTCCCTCGCGACGCGGCCGCACGCACCGCTGGCCGGCGCGGTCGCCCTCCTGTTGCTGGCCGCCGTCCAGACCTCGCTACTAACGGTGCTGGACGCGAGCAGCGCCGAGGACGCCGCGCTGCTCGGCCAGGTCCTCGGCGGCCTCTCCGCGCTGACCGCCGTGATCGCGGTCGCCACGGCGGCCAACGCGGCCCGCCGCGGCTGACTGTCACGAACCAACCGCGAGCCCCGTCCTGGAAGAAAGTCACCAGGAGGGAACCGATGAACATCGCACTCTGGACCGGACAGATCCTGCTCGCGTTCATCTGCGTCGTGTCCGGCTCGATGAAGTCCACCCAGAGCCGCGAGCGGATGATCCAGACCGGCCAGACCGCCGCCAAGATCGTCCCGCTGCCCTACATGCGGACGGCGGGCGTGTCCGAGCTCTTCGCCGTGCTCGGGCTGATCCTGCCGTGGGCGACCGGCGTCGCGCGCGTGCTGACGCCGCTCGCCGCCGTCGGGTTCGGTCTCGTCATGATCCTCGCCGCGACCGTCCACACGCGACTCCGCGAGCCGCGCAACGTGGCCACCAACATGGGCATCCTCGCGGTGTGCGTGTTCGTCTCGATAGGACGGTTCGCCGAGCTGTGAGCCAGTCCTACAGCAGCGCCAGTCCGGCCGCGAACTCCTCGAAGGCGCGGTCGAGCACCACGCGGAGGTCGGCGTCGGGGCGGCGCGCCCAGTCGAGCACCATCAGCAGCAGCGCCCCGAACATCGCGCCGACCGCGTTGCGCACCGCCACATCGTCCGCCGCGCGGCCGAGGCGCCGGGCGCTCAGCTCGACCATCGTGTCGAGGGTAGTGACGACGTTGCCCTGCGAGGCCGCCCACAGCTCGGGCACGGTCAGGATCAGCAGCATGCGCTCGCGCTCGCTCGCCATGTCCGCGTCGGTCATCCGCTCGAACGCGACCCGCATCGCCGCGCGCCAGGCGCCCGCGAGGCCGAGCTCGGGTGGCTGGTCCTCGAACGCGGCGAAGATCACCGGGTCGACCTCGTCGGTCGTGACGAGGTCGTCCTTGGTGGCGAAGTAGCGGAACACGGTGCTCGGCGAGACCTCCGCAGCCTCGGCGATCTGCTCGACGGTCGTCGCCGCGTAGCCCTGCTCGCGGAACAGACGGATGGCGTGCTGCTGGATGGCGATCTTGGTCTTCGCCTTCTTGCGCTCACGCAGCCCACTCACGACACCGATTCTGCTTCTGCGGCCCGCGCGGCGGCCACCCGGGGGGCGCGGGCCGGCAGGAACGCGACGGTCAGCAGCACACCGAGCACGGCCACCGCGACCGACACCCACAGCATCTGTTCGAGCCCGGCGACGAACGCGGACCGCACGTTCGACAGGAGTTCCGGCGACCCGAGCCGGCCGGCGACCTCGACGCCGGCGTACACGCTCTCCCGCGTCGCGCTCACCGCCTGCGCGGGCAGGCCGGTCACGTCCAGCCGGTCGACGTAGCCCGAGTTCAGCACGCTGCCGAGGATCGCGGCGGCCAGCGGCGTGCCGAGCTTCTGCACGGCCTGCATGAGCGCCGACGCGACGCCGGCCCGCTCGGTGGAGATCGCGGCGAGCGCGGCCGAGGACGCGGTGGCGAGCGCGAGGCCGGCTCCGACGCCGCCGAGCGCCGTCCACGTCGCCGCGAGGCCGTACCCGCTCGCCGCCGTGGTCGTGGTCGCGAGCACCAGCGCCGCGCCGAGAACCACGAAGCCGGCCGACACGGTGATCTTCGCGCCCAGCCGGTCGGCGACCCGGTCGGCCAGTCCGGCGCCGATCATCATGCCGGCGAGCAGCGGCAGCAGCCGGATCCCGCTGCCCATCGCGTCGGCGCCGAGCACGGCCTGGAAGTACTGCGGGGTCGCGAACAGCAGGCCGAAGAAGGCGAAGACGCCGAGGCCGGCGATGATCGTGCCCCAGGTGAACCGCGCCGAGCCGAACAGTGTCACGTCGGCCAGCGTGCGGCCGGGCCGGCGGCGGTGCAGCCCGCGTTCCCAGCCGGCGAAGACGAGCAGCAGGCCCGCGCCGCCGAGCATGCCGCCGAGTGCGCCGGCCGAGCCCCAGCCGTCCTGCCCGGCTCGGACGAGGCCGTACGTCAGCACGCCGAGGCCCGCGCTCGACGTGAGCACGCCGACCGGGTCCAGCGCCGGCGGAGTGTCGCTGCGCGACTCGGGCAGCAGGATGACCACCGCGACGATCGCCAGCGCGATGATCGGAAGGTTCATCAGGAAGACCCAGCCCCACCAGAAGTTCGACAGGATCCAGCCGCCGACGATCGGCCCGAGCGGCAGCGCGACGAAGTTGGCCGCGGCCCAGATGCCGACCGCGCGCGGCCGCTCCTCGGCGGTGAACAGGACCGCGATGCCGGACAGCACGAGCGGGATCACGAGCGCCGCGCCCAGCCCGAGCACCGCCTGCGCGGCGATGAACATGCCGGGCGTGGTCGACAGTGCGGCCAGCACGGATCCGCCCGCGTACCCGACGAGGGCGATGAGCAGCAGCCGCTTGCGCCCGAACCGGTCGCCGAGCAGCCCGCCGGGGAGGACGCCGGCGGCGAGCACGAGCGTGTAGGCGGAGACGAACCACTGCAGGTCGGCGGCGTCGGCACGCAGCGCCGTGGCGAGGGTCGGCAGCGCGACGCTGAGGATCGTCGCGGGGAGCGCGACCGCTAGGACGACGAGGCTCAGGGCGCCGAGCGCCCACCACCTGCGCGCGCCAGGGACAGTCATGACAGTCAACCTCATTTCGATAGTGAAATATGAAATAAGAGTAGACTGTCAGATTGGAGTTGGCGAGGAACCGCCACCGAGGTGCGGAAGATGGCTCGGCAGACAGGCGTGGCCAAGCAAGCGCGGCGGGCTGGCACAGCGGCGGGCCACGGCAGACAGGCGCGGCGGAAGGCGCGGCGGAAGGCGCGGCGGAAGGCGCGGCGGGAAGGCGCGGCGGGAAGGCGCGGCGGGAAGAGGCTCGGCAGCTGGGCGTGGCACACGAGTGCGGGGCGGAAGCTCGGCAGGCAGGCGCGGCAGGCGAATGTGGCAGGCGAATGTGGCGGGGAGGCGCGGCCGGCGAGTGCGGCAGGCACGCCCCAGGTGAGTGGGGCGGGTGCGTGGCGGACGGCGATCGGGCAGTTGCCGGTCGGCGGGTGCGGCTCACGGGCCAGGCAGGCGGGACAGGGGTCGGCGCGGGCGAGCAGGGCGAGTAGGCGATGCAGGGGCGACCGCGGGTGCGAAAAGCGGAGAGCGCGGGCGCTGGGAAGGGTGGCGGGGGCGGGGGGG
>NZ_JBOHGA010000079.1:0-7578 GCF_050699915.1 Actinophytocola sp. | reverse complement strand
GCGCATGGTCGCCCGTTTCAGGTCGGGGTCAGTCGGCTCGGTGGCGGCGTCTCGGGCTCGACCGCGCCTGCTCCGAGTCTCGACTCTCCTGCTCGGCGGGCGGTTCGGCCGACGCCGGCATCGGCTCGGCGCGCTGGGCCATCTCGCGCAGGAGCTGGTCGAAGATCGGCGTCGACATCACGGTTTCGCGTGTCATGCGCGCCCTCCCTTAACGTGGAGCTTCTCCCTGGACGGACCGTAACGCCCGAACATGCTCAGACTGCCAAACCAGGGCCGACACGATCGGGCGAACTCATTCCGCTGGTGGGACATACTGCGGGTAGGACAAGCGGCCTTCGAATGGGTGAGGATGGGGCATATGACGGAACCTCTCGTGTCACTGAAGGTGGACATCGCTGACCGGGTCGCCGAGGTGACGCTGCTCGGCCCGGGCAAGGGCAACGCGATGGGACCGGACTTCTGGCGCGAGCTCCCGCGGGTCTTCGGTGAGCTGGACGCCGACCCGGCCGTCCACGCGGTCGTCCTCACCGGCAGCGGGGCCAACTTCTCCTACGGCCTCGACCTGCCCGCGATGATGCCCACCTGGGGCGAGCTGCTCGGCGGCCCAGCACTCGCCGCCCCGCGCACGCGGTTCCTCGGCGAGGTCCGCACCCTCCAGCGCGCCGTCACCGCCGTCGCCGCCTGTCGCAAGCCGGTGGTCGCGGCCGTGAGCGGCTGGTGCATCGGCGGCGGGGTGGACGTGATCGCCGCCGCGGACGTTCGGCTCGCCAGCGCCGACGCGAAGTTCAGCGTGCGCGAGGTGAAGGTCGCCATCGTCGCCGACCTGGGCAGCCTGCAGCGGCTCGCGGGCATCATCGGCGAGGGCCACCTGCGTGAGCTCGCCTACACCGGCAAGAACGTCGACGCCGTGCGGGCCGAGAAGATCGGCCTCGTCAACGACGTGTACCCGGACCAGGCCGCTGTGCTGGCCGCGGCTCGCGAGCTCGCGGCGGAGATCGCCGCCAACCCGCCGCTCGTCGTGCAGGGGGTCAAGGACGTGTTGGATCATCAGCGCGAGGCACAGGTGGCCGACGGCCTGCGGTACGTGGCGGCGTGGAACTCCGCGTTCCTGCCCAGCGAGGACCTCCGCGAGGCCGCGCAGGCGTTCCTCGAGCGCCGGGCCCCCGAGTTCCGCGGCGAGTAGTCGAGCAGGGAGGCACACGAGTGAGCAGCGCGACCGAGACGTTCCGGGCGGCACGGGACTTCCTCCTCGAACACCGGGAGGACTATCTCCGGGCGAGCGCGGACTTCGACTGGCCGAAGCTGACCGAGTTCAACTGGGCGCTCGACTGGTTCGACGCGGTCGCGGCCACCGAGCCGACCGGGAGTCGGCTCGCGCTGTGGATCGTCGAGGAGGACGGCGCCGAGGAGAAGTGGACCTTCGCCGACCTGTCCCGCCGGTCGAACCAGGTCGCGAACTGGTTGCGCGCCAACGGGGTTCGCCGCGGCGACCGGCTGATCCTCATGCTGGGCAACCAGGGCGAGCTGTGGCAGACGATCCTCGCGGCGATGAAGCTCGGCGTCGTGCTGATCCCGGCGTCCACCCTGCTCGGCGCGGCCGACCTGCGGGACCGGGTGGACCGCGGCCGGGCCGCGCACGTCGTCGTGCGGGACGCCGACGCGCCCAAGTTCGCCGACGTGCCGGGCGACTACACGCGGATCGCGGTCGGCGAGCCGGTCGACGGCTGGCTGAACTTCGCCGACTCGCGGGACGCGCCCGCCGACTTCACCCGGGACGGCTCCACGAAGGCCGACGACACGCTGCTGCTCTACTTCACCTCCGGCACCACCGCGAACCCGAAGCTGGTGCGGCACACGCACGTGTCCTACCCGGTCGGCCATCTGTCCACCATGTACTGGATCGGCCTCGAGCCCGGCGACGTGCACCTGAACATCTCCTCGCCGGGCTGGGCCAAACACGCGTGGAGCAACGTGTTCGCGCCGTGGAACGCCGAGGCGACGGTGTTCATCCACAACTACACCCGCTTCGACGCCGGCGCGCTGATGTCCCAGATGGACCGTTGTGGCGTGACGTCGTTCTGCGCGCCGCCGACCGTGTGGCGCATGCTGATCCAGGCCGACCTCACGCAGCTGAAGACGCCGCCGCCCAAGGTCGTCGGTGCCGGCGAGCCGCTCAACCCCGAGGTGATCGAGCAGGTCGCCAAGGCATGGCGAGTCACGATCCGGGACGGCTTCGGACAGACCGAGACCAGCGTGCAGGTCGCGAACACGCCGGGCCAGCCGGTCAAGCCGGGCTCGATGGGCCGCGCGCTGCCAGGGTTCGGCATCGCGCTGGTCGACGCCACCGGGGTGCCGAGCGACGAGGGCGAGATCTGCATCGACCTGTCCCGGCGCCCGATCGGCCTGATGGTCGGCTACGCGGACGACGACGAGCGCACCGGCGAGGCCATGCGCGACGGCTTCTACCACACCGGCGACGTCGGCTCCCGGGACGCGGACGGCTACATCACCTACGTCGGCCGCGCCGACGACGTGTTCAAGGCGTCGGACTACCGGATCTCGCCGTTCGAGCTGGAGAGCGTGCTGATCGAGCACGACGCGGTGGCCGAGGCCGCGGTCGTGCCCTCGCCGGATCCGATCCGGCTCGCGGTGCCCAAGGCGTACGTCGTGCTCGCCGCCGGCCACGAGCCCGGTGCCGAGACGGCGCGGTCGATCCTCGCGTTCGCCCGCGAGCATCTGGCTCCGTACAAGCGAATCCGGCGCCTGGAGTTCGCGGAGCTGCCGAAGACGATCTCCGGCAAGATCCGCCGCGTCGAGCTGCGCGGCCGCGAGCACGAGGTCCACGCCGACCCGCAGGCGGCGGTGGCGGGGGAGTACCGCGAGGAGGACTTCCCCGACCTGAAGTCCTGAGCTCGGGATCAACCCGCTCGACCCGGGCAACACCAGCTACCTGCGGTGTAGCTGTCCATGACAACCAGGTGAACGTTGGCTACTCGTTCGTGGCAGCGGTTAACGACGGCGCTCGACCTGCCGACAGCAATGGACGGAGGAGTGACCCGTTCGACCCTGTGAGTTCGTGATGCCGAGCGAGAACCTGCCCACCAACCCGTGTTCCGTGGTGTGGAGCCGCGGACATGCCTACGTCCGGGAGGCCGGCCTCGGCCGCATCCGCTGGATGGGCGTGGACGACCGGGGGCGACCGCAGTCGCTCACCGACGCCGACCTGCGCCGACGTGGCTGGAGCCACACTCCGGAACCAGCACGGCACTGAGCCCTGCCCCGATACTCTCGGGGCATGGTGGACAGCGCACGGCCGGTGCCTCCCGAGGTGGAGGAGCTGCCCGATCGCTGGCTGACCATTCCCAACCTGCTCAGCGTCATCCGGCTCGCCGGCGTGCCGGTGTTCCTCTGGCTGCTGCTCGGTCCCCAGGCCGACGGTTGGGCGCTGCTGATCCTCGTGTTCAGCGGCGTCTCCGACTGGGCCGACGGCAAGATCGCCCGCTGGCTCAACCAGGCCAGCCGCCTCGGCGCCATGCTCGACCCGGCCGCCGACCGGCTCTACACGCTGGCCACCGCGATCGCGTTCGTCGTGCGCGACATCGTGCCGTGGTGGGTCGCGGCGGTCCTCGTGCTGCGCGACGTGCTCGTCGGCGTCTGCATCTGGCTGCTCGGCCGCAAGGGCTTCGCGCCACCGGAGGTCACCTACGTCGGCAAGGCCGCGACGTTCAACCTCATGTACGCGATGCCGCTGATGCTGCTCGCCCAGGGCGGCTCCGCGGCCGCCACGTTCGCCCGCCCGATCGCGTACGCGTTCACCATCTGGGGCGCCGCGCTCTTCCTCTGGTCGGGCGCCCTCTACGTGGTGCAGACCCGTGCCGCGCTGCGTTCCTCGGTGCCCTCGTCGGGCGGCGCGGAGTCCCTCTAGGATTCGCCCGAGACATCGCTGCGATATCGCACTGAGCGTGAGGGATGGGGCCGTGACACCGGAGGAGCTCAAGTACACCGAGGAGCACGAGTGGCTGGCCGACAAGGCCGCGGGCACCGTGCGGGTCGGCATCACCGACTTCGCCCAACAGCAGCTCGGTGACGTCGTCTTCGTGGAGCTGCCCGAGGTCGGCAAGACCGTGAGTGCGGGCGACGCGGTGGGCGAGGTCGAGTCGACCAAGAGCGTGTCGGAGATCTTCGCGCCCGTCGACGGTGAGGTCACCGCGGTCAACTCGGCGCTCGACGGGCAGCCGGAGTTGATCAACAGCGACCCCTACGGCGAGGGCTGGATCCTCGAGCTCACCCTGGCCGACGCGGACGCGCTCGCGGGGCTGCTGGACGCCTCGGCCTACCAGGAACTGACCGAGAAGGACTGACCTGCCCGCGCGGGCGGGTCACCGTCTGGCCTGCTGATCGCGCACGGTAGGTTCTGCTAATGAAGAAGTCAGCACCAGCAGGAGGAGAGCTCAGGTGAGCACCAACGACGGGCCCGGCGTCCCGCCCGAGCAGTCTCCGGAGCGGACTTCCGTCTTCCGGGCCGACTTCCTCGCCGAGGAGGGCACCGAGGCTCCGGCCACGGAGCCGTCCGTCGCCGGCGTGGACGCCCTGCCGGCCGGCTCGGCCCTGCTGGTCGTGAAGCGCGGGCCCAACGCGGGTTCTCGCTTCCTGCTCGACCGGGACACCACCAGCGCGGGCCGGCACCCGGACAGCGACATCTTCCTCGACGACGTCACGGTTTCCCGCCGGCACGCGGAGTTCCGCCGCGAGGGCGGCGAGTTCGTGGTGATCGACGTCGGCAGCCTGAACGGCACCTACGTCAACCGCGAGCCGGTCGACCAGGCCGTGCTCGCCGGCGGCGACGAGGTGCAGATCGGCAAGTTCCGCCTGGTCTTCCTCACTGGTCCGCACGCTTCCTGAGTTCCGCACAGGGGTGTCGGTGTGACGGCTGCCGGGCGGCCAGCGGGGGAGGGGCTGAGCATCGGTGCGGTGCTCGGCCAGCTACGCCCGGACTTCCCGGACGTCACCATCTCCAAGATCCGCTTCCTGGAGTCCGAGGGACTGATCCAGCCCGCGCGCACCGCGTCCGGGTACCGGCAGTTCACTCCGGCCGACGTCGCGCGGCTGCGGTTCGTGCTGGCCGCACAGCGCGACCACTACCTGCCGCTGAAGGTGATCAAGGAGCAGCTCGACGCCGCCGACCGCGGGGACGCCGGCGACGACCCGCCCCGCCCGTCGCGGGGGCTGGTGTCCGTGCCGGCGGAGGGGCTACCCGCCGCGGAGGAGTTCGCCGACGCGCCGACCCGCCGGCTCACTCGGGAGGAGCTGCTCGAACAGGCCGGCATCAGCATGGCCATGTTGCGCGAGTTGGAGCAGTACGGGTTGATCCGTCCGGGTGCAGCGGGGTTCTACGACACGGAGTCCGCCGCGGTGGCGCAGCTGGTGTCGACGATGGCCGGATACGGCATCGAACCGCGGCACCTACGGGCCTTTCGCGCGTCCGCGGACCGTGAGGTCGGGCTGCTGGAGCAGATCGTCGCGCCGATGTATCGCCAGCACGGCGACGACGCCCGCGGCCGGGCGGACGAGGCGATGCGAGAGCTCGCCGCCTTGTCGGTCGGGCTGCACACCCTTCTCGTCAAAGCGGGAATGCGCCAGATTTCGGGCAGGTAGAGTAAAGATCAACAGGATTGCTCGAAGCTGGACGTGTTCGCATCGTGACGCGGATCGCTGGTCGATTACGCAAGCGTCGGGACCGGATGGCGGGTAGCGTCGACGCTAGCGATGAGCGATCCTCGATGTGTGGGTGGACATCTTCGCTGAGCGAAGGGAGGCGAACCCGATGAGCGAGATGCGAGTCGTGGGCGTGCGGGTGGAGTTGCCCGCAAACCAGCCGATCTTGCTGCTGCGCGAGACGGATGGTGAGCGTTACCTCCCGATCTGGATCGGCTCGGTGGAGGCCACCGCCATCGCCCTGGAGCAACAGGGCGTCCGTCCGGCTCGCCCGCTGACGCATGACCTGCTCAAAGACGTCATCGGCGCGCTGGGCCGAGAGCTCGAGCAGGTCCGGATCACCGACCTCCGCGAAGGCACCTTCTTCGCCGAGCTGGTCTTCGACGGCGACGTGCGGGTATCCGCGCGGCCGAGCGACTCGGTCGCCTTGGCGCTTCGCGTCGGTGTGCCCATCCACGCTGAGGACTCCGTCCTGCAGGAGGCCGGGCTGATCATCCCGGACGAGCAGGAGGACGAGGTCGAGAAGTTCCGCGAGTTCCTCGACTCCGTCTCACCGGAAGACTTCCGCGGCGCCGACACCTGAGGGTGGCTGACACCTGAAGCCTCTACTTGACGTTGAGGTTTGGCGTGCGCCCGTCCGCGCGTCGCGTTGACCGGTCCCCGCTACCGACCTACCGTCATTACTGAGCGAATCGCGCGGATGTCATTCACCTCCTCCGGGCGACTCGCGGGCGGTTGAAGAGCGGAGGCAGGCGTGGTCGAGGAAGGTCCCGTCGAGGCCGGCACCGGTGAGCAGGGCGAACTGTTCCCGGACGAGTCAGCGCCCGACGAGCTCGTCGGCTACCGCGGCCCCGCCGCGTGCCAGATCTCGGGGATCACCTACCGGCAGCTGGACTACTGGGCGCGGACCGGACTGGTCGCGCCGACCATCCGCAGCGCGCAGGGCTCGGGCTCCCAGCGGCTGTACTCGTTCAAGGATGTGCTGGTCCTGAAGGTGGTCAAGCGCCTGCTGGACACCGGGGTGTCGCTGCAGAACATCCGTGTGGCGGTCGACCACCTGCGCCGCCGCGGCGTGCGCGACCTCGCGAAGATCACGCTGTTCAGCGACGGCACCACGGTCTACGAGTGCACCTCGCCCGAGGAGATCGTGGACCTGCTGCAGGGCGGCCAGGGCGTGTTCGGCATCGCGGTCAGCGGCGCCATGCAGGAGATCAACGGCACGATCCACGAGTTCCCGGCCGAGCGCGCCGACGGCGGCGTGGTCGAGCCGGTCACCGAGGACGAGCTCACCGCCCGCCGCAAGGCGCGCAACGCCGGCTGAGCTTTCGTCCGAACCGGCGCCCGGTTTCGCGGGCCTTACGCAAAAGTGCTCGCTCGCGGGTTGTCGCGTGCTGACGCCTCCACTGGGGGTAGGCTGCGCGGTGTAGTCGCTGATCCCGCGCGGGAGAGACCGAACAGTCAGATCCGGCTTGCTCGGCGCCGAAGGAGCAACTCCTCCCCGGAACCTCTCAGGCACCCAGGACCGTGCGGGCGAGACGCCTCTGGAAAGCGGGTGGTTACCACCCCGCCGAAGGTGCAAGTCCGCGTGAGCGGGCGAAGCTCTCAGGCGCCCTCGGGCACGGACAGAGGGGGAGGGCTGCTTCGGCGTGCCCACCCAACGGAGGCGACACAGTGACCAAGGACCGCATCCCGCTCGCCGCGCTCGAGGACGGCACCCAGTTCGCCGACCGGCACATCGGACCGCGCCCCGCCGAGCTCGCCCGCATGCTCGACGTGATCGGGGTCGGCTCGCTGGAGGAGCTCGTCGAGCAGGCCGTACCCGCCTCGATCCGCGAGCAGGCGGGCGACGCGGACCTCCCCGCG
>NZ_JBOHGA010000078.1:0-26361 GCF_050699915.1 Actinophytocola sp. | reverse complement strand
GCCCACCGACCGCCCGCGCGCCGCGGCGGGCGGGGTGCGCGGCCGGCACGTCGAGCTGCGGCTGCCGCGAGGACTGTCCGACCGGGTCACGGCCGTCGGCCGGCGGCTCGGTGCGACACCGTTCGTCACCCTGCTCGCCGCCTACACCGCCCTGCTCGGCCGGCTCGCCGATGCCGAGGACCTCGTGGTGGGCACGCCCGTGGGCAACCGCGGCCGGGCCGAGCTGGAGCCGCTGATCGGCTACGTCGCACACGCCCTGCCGCTGCGCGCCGACCTGAGCGGCGACCCCACCTTCGCCGAGCTGGTGGTGCGCACGCGGCGCACGGCGCTGGCCGCGCACGCCAACGCCGACGTGCCCTACGAGGAGCTGACCGCCGAGCTCGAGCCGGACAAGGACATCGGCCGCTCCCGCGTGTTCGACGCGATGTTCGTGCTGCACGCGGAGATCCAGGAGGATCGGGCCGTGGCCGGCGGCACCTGGCGGCTATGGCGGGTGCCGGACATGCCGGCGATGTTCGCGGCGACGCTGGCCGAGGTGTCGCTGATGCTCGCGCAGACGTCGGCCGGCTTCACCGGCACGCTGACGTACGCCGAGGAGCTGTTCGACGAGGACACCGCACGCCAGCTCGGTGACCGGTTCACCGCCCTGCTCACCGACGCCGTCCGCCGGCCGGACCTGCCGGTGTCCGCGTTGCGCCTGGAGCTGCCGTCCGAGCCCGACGAGGAGGCGGGCGAGACGGCCCCGCTCGCGTTCAGCTTGTCGTTCTTCGCCACCGACGAGGACGCGCTGACCGGCTCGAAGTACGAGCTGCTGCTGGCGGCCGCGCGGCTGGCCGACGAGCGCGGCCTGACCGCGATCTGGACACCGGAGCGGCACTTCCACCCGTTCGGCGGGCTGTACCCGAGCCCGACCGCGACCGGGGCCGCGCTGGCCACGGCCACCCGGCGGATCGGCATCAGGGCCGGCAGCGTCGTGCTGCCGCTGCACGACCCGATCCGGGTCGCCGAGGACTGGTCGGTGATCGACAACCTCTCCGACGGCCGGGTCGGCGTTTCGTTCGCCTCCGGCTGGCATCCGGACGACTTCGTGCTCTTCCCCGACCGCTACGCCGACCGCCGGGAGCGGATGGGCACCGACATCGAAACGGTCACCAGGTTGTGGCGCGGCAAGACCGTGCGGCGCCGCAACGGTGTCGGTGACGAGGTGGAGATCGCGATCCGGCCGCGGCCGGTGCAGGCGGAGCTGCCGTTCTGGCTGACCGCGGCCGGCAACCCGGAGACCTTCCGGGAGGCCGGCCGGCTCGGCGCGTTCATCCTCACCAACCTGATGGCCCAGTCTCTCGACGACCTTGCCGGCAAGGTCAAGCTCTACCGCGAGGCCTGGCGCGCGGCCGGACACGACGGCGACGGACACGTGACGCTGATGCTGCACACCTTCCTCGCCGACGACCCCGACGCCGCGCTCGTCCAGGCCCGCGAGCCACTGCTGAGCTACTTCCGGTCCAGTGTGGACATCGCCCGCGGGTTCGCGGCCGGCCAGGGGCTGACGATCCGTCCCGGCGAGCTGTCCGAGGAGGACATGTCGACGCTGCTCGAGCATGGCCTGGAGCGCTACCTGCGTGACGGCGCCCTCGTCGGCACACCGGAGAGCTGCTCGCCGGTGGTCGAGCGGGTCCGGGAGCTCGGCGTCGACGAGATCGCCGCGCTCGTCGACTTCGGCGTGCCCGTCCCGGAGACGCTGCGCTGTGTGGAGCTGCTGGCCGAACTGGCCGATCGGGAACCGGCTCGGTCGCCGACAGTGCCGGGGTCGCTGCCGGCCTCGCTGCCGGACGAGCCGCTGCGCCCGGTGCCGCGGGATCGCCCGCTGCCGCTGTCGTTCGCACAGCAGCGGTTGTGGTACCTCGACCAGCTCGTGCCGGGTGACGTCGCGTACAACAACACGGTGGCGTTGCGGATGCGCGGCACGCTGGACACGGCGGCACTGCACGGAGCGCTGCGTGCGGTGGTGGGCCGACACGAGGTGCTTCGCACAACGTTCGAAACCACAGTGGACGGCCCGATCCAGATCGTCCACTCCGGACTGGAAGTTCACCTGCCGGTACGTGAGGCGGCGGCCGGCGACGTGGCCCGGCTGGCCACCGACTTCGCCCGCGAGCCGTTCGACCTCACGCGCGGGCCGCTGGTGCGGGCCCAACTCCTGCGGATCTCGGCCGAGGAGCACGTGCTGCTGCTCTGCCTGCACCACATCGTCTCCGACGGCTGGTCGGCCGGCGTGCTGTGCGGTGAGCTCGGTGCGCTGTACGCGGCGTTCACCGCAGGCGGCCCGAACCCGCTCCCGCCGCTGCCCGTGCAGTACGGCGACTACGCGGTATGGCAGCGAAACCGGCAGCACTCCCCCACGATCGCCGCGGAGCTGGACCACTGGACCGGCGCCCTGGCCGGCGTGGCGACGCTGGAGCTGCCGGTCGACCGGCCGCGCGGTCGGGTGCAGAGCCGGCGCGGAGCCCGCGCGTCGGTACGCGTCCCGCGAGAGCTCGCCGACGCGGTCCACGCGCTGTGCCGGCGGACCGGGAGCACGCCGTACATGGTGTTGCACGCGGGACTCGCGAGCGTGTTGCACCGCTACAGCGGCCAGACCGATCTCGCCATCGGCACCGCGGTCGCCGGCCGCAACCAGCCGGAGACCGAAAGCCTGGTCGGCTGCTTCATCAACTCGGTGGTGGTCCGGGCCGACCTGTCCGGCGACCCGGCGTTCCGTGAGCTGCTCGACCGGGTCAAGCGGGCGACGCTCGGCGCGGTCGCGCACCAGGAGGTCCCGTTCGAGCGGCTGGTCGACGCGCTCAACGTGCCCCGCACGCTCAGCCACGCGCCGCTGTTCCAGGCGATGCTGGTGTTGCACAACACCCCGAACCCGACCGTCCGGCTCGGCGGGCTGACGCTAGAACCGCTGGAGATCGACCCGCGTGCCGCGAAGCTGGACCTCGTGCTGGAGCTGCGCGAGGACGTCGACGGCATCGGCGGCTGGTGGGAGTACAACACCGACCTGTTCGAGCCGGCGACGATCGACGGGCTGAGCCGACACCTGCTGGCGCTGCTGGCCGACGCCGTGGCGAACCCGGACCGGGCGCTGTCCCGGCTGGCCCTGCTCTCCGACGAGGAGCGGCGTCGGGTGTTAGCGCTCTCCACCGGCGCACCGCTGGACGGCGGCGAGGACGTTGTGCACGCGGTGTTCGAGGCGCAGGCCGCGCGGACGCCGGACGCGCTCGCGGTCGGCGACGAGCAGCGGCCGCTCACCTACCGCGAGCTCGACGAGGCGGCCAACCGGATCGCGCACGGGCTACGGGCCCGCGGAGTCCGACCGGGCACCCGCGTGGCGCTGCTGGCCGACGAGCCGGCAGAGGCGATCCCGGCGATGCTCGGTGTCCTCAAGGCCGGCGGGGCGTACGTGCCGATGGACCCGCGGGCGCCGAAGGCGCGTATCGCCGCACTGCTCGAGCAGGCGGAACCGGTGGTGGTCGTCGACGACCCCGCCGCGCTCGCCGCCGGACAGCCCGCCGAGCCGCCACCTCCGCTCGCCACCCCGACGGACCCGGCCTACGTCATGTTCACCTCCGGGTCGACCGGCCGGCCGAAGGGCGTGGTCGTCGAGCACCGGCAGCTGCTGGCCACGACCCGGGCCCGGCACGCGCAGTACGGCGAACCGGGCCGCTGCCTGAACCTGTTCGCGCTGCACTTCGACGGCTCGGTGGGATGGATCTACTTCGCCCTGCTGTACGGCGGAAACGTGTGGTGTCCGCCGGCGGCCATCTCGACCGAGCCGTTCGAGATCGTCGAGCTGATCGCCCGGGTCCGGCCGGAGCGACTGGCGACCGTGCCGGCGCTCTACGGTCAGCTGCTGGCCACGCGCGGCCGGTTCGACGTGTCGAAGTCGGTCACCGTCGGGGGCGAGACGTGCCTGCCGGAGCTGGTGCGCGCCCACACTGCCGCGTTGCCGGAGACCGCGCTGTACAACGAGTACGGGCCGACCGAGGCCACCGTCTGGTCCACCGTGCAGCCCGTGACGGCACCGGTCGGCGACCGGGTGCCGATCGGCCGGCCCATCGCGGGCGCGACCAACTACGTGCTCGACCCGCACGGTCGGCCGCTGCCGGTCGGCGGGACCGGTGAGCTCCACCTCGGCGGTCCCGCGGTGGCCGCCGGCTACCTCGGCGACGCCGACCTGACGCGCCGGCGGTTCGTGCCGGACCAGGTGGGCGGGTCCGGGCGCCTCTACCGCACCGGCGACCGGGTGCGTTGGAACCAGCGCGGCGAGCTGGAGTTCCTCGGCCGGATGGACCGGCAGGTGAAGGTCCGCGGGTTCCGGGTGGAGCCGGCCGAGATCGAGGCGGTACTGGTCACTCATCCCGCAGTCGCCGACGCCGCCGTTGTTCCCGTGGACGGCCGCCTCGTCGCCTGCGTCGCGCCGGAGGTGGCGGTCGCGGAGCTGCGGGCGTTCGCGAGGGAGCGGTTGCCCGACTACCTGGTGCCCGCCCGGTTCGTCGCCGTCGCGGCCCTGCCGCGGGCCCGGAACGGCAAGGTCGACCTCGCCGCGCTGCCGGTCGCCACGGCGCCGGCCGAGGAGCCGGTGGCGCCGCGGACCGAGTGGGAGCACCTGGTCGCCGGCGTCGTGTCCGAGGTACTCGACCGCCGGATCGGCGTGCACGACGACTTCTTCGCCGCCGGCGGGGACTCCATCCTCGCGATGTCGGTGGTCACCAGGTTGCGCCAGCGGTCGATCGAGCTGACCGTGCGCCAGCTGTTCGAGAATCCGACGGTGGCCGGCGTGGCGGCGGTGGCCCGCCCCACCATCCGGGCGCTGCCGGCGACGGCGACCGGCGAGGTGCCGCTGACCCCGGTCCAGCGATGGTTCTTCGGCCAGCAGTTGCCCGAGCCGGCGCACTGGAACCTGTCCGTCCACGTCGAACTCGACGAGCCGCCGCGGCGGGACCTGCTGGAGTCGGCGTTCCGGGCCGTCGTAGCCCACCACGACGCGCCGCGCCTGCGGTTCCGCCGGGTCGACGGCGAATGGCGCCAGCACGTCACCGCCGACGCCGACTGGGGCTTCGACGACGGGTCCGTCGATCGTCTACACCGGACACTGGACCTCACCGACGGTCCCCTGCTGCGAGCCTCGCTGGCGGATCGCCACCTCGTGGTCGTGGCCCACCACCTGGTGACCGACGGCGTGTCCTGGCGGGTGCTGCTCGGCGACGTCTTCACCGCCTACCGCGCGCTGGCCGCCGATCGTCCGGTGGACCTCCCGCCGGCGACGCCCTACGCCGAGTGGGCCCGCCGGCTGCCGGAGTTCTTCGCCGGCCCCCGCGGCCGGGCCGAGCTCGACCACTGGGCGAGCGTGCCGTTCGCCGCTGCCCCACGACTTCCCCGCGACGGCGACGCACCCAATGTCCACTCGAGAGCCGCCGCCGTCCGGGTCGAGCTCGACGAGCGGGACACCGGCCTGCTGCCCGATGTCGAGACCGCGGTGATCACCGCCGTCGCGACCGCGGTGTCCGGCTGGACCGGCGCCGACGCGGTGCAGCTCGACGTGGAGCGCCACGGCCGGGAGGAGCTCGTGCCGGGGATGGACGTCGCGCGCACGGTCGGCTGGTTCAGCGACTTCCACCCGCTGCTGGCCCGCGTCGACGCCTCGACGCCGGCCGCCCGGTTGGCAGCGGTGCGGTCGCAGGTCCGTTCAGTGCCGAACCGGGGCGCCGGTTACGTTCCCCTGCGGTACGGCGCCGACGAGCTCGCCGACGTGCCGCTGTCGGAGCTGAGCGTGAACTACCTCGGACGGCTCGACGCCGCCCTACCGGCCGAGGTGGGCGCTCGGATCCGGACCGACCGGCTGGGCGAGGTTCGCGCCGCCAGCACCCCACGGCCCTACCTCATCGAAGTGACAGCCGGAGTGCTGGACGGTCGCTTGTGGCTGGTCTGGACCTACACGCGCGACATTCACGCGACGGCCACGGTGGAACGCCTGGCCCAGGACGCCCTGGGCCAACTGCGGGAGCTGTGCTCCTCGCGCACCGACAGCAGAACTCACCGGATGTCGCCGTGAGCCGAGCCTCGGACAGGCAGTGGCACGGCGGCGGGGATTCGGGCTGGTCGGCCGGAACAGTCGACGGGAATCGCGCAAGCGCCGCGGCCTCAGCTGCCAGCCTGCCCGCGGGTGTGTCGGGTGCCTACCGTGGCACAATTCGAACTCTCCGGTGCTCGATGTACGAGACTGCCTCCTTGCCCGGCGTGCACGGGTACCGCTGCGGTGGTTCGGGAGGTCGAGGTGAAGTTGTCCGGACACGCACTCCGGTTGTCGATCTTCATCGGGGCGGGTGACCTGTGGCACCACAAGCCCCTGTACGCGGAGATCGTGCACCTGGCGAACAAGGCCGGGCTGGCCGGGGCGTCGGTGATCCGCGGCATCGAGGGCTTCGGCGCCAGTTCCCGCATCCACACCACGCACCTGTTCCGGCTCAGCAGCGACGTGCCTTTGCTGATCGTCATCATCGACGCCGAGGACCGCATCCGCGAGTTCCTGCCGCAGTTGGGCGTGCTGGAGATCGAGGGCCTGGTGACTCTCGACGAGGTCGAGTTCGTCAGGTACGTCGCCAGTGAACGACGATCGCACCGATCGCGCCGACCGCAGCAGTGAACCCGCCCACACCAGCCTGCGTCCTGCCCGGCGTGGCGGCTACCGTTCCTCGTAGCGGCGGTGGGGCTCGCCGCTCCGAACCCGCGGAGAACCGCAGCACGACCGGCTGCCAACAGTCCCTACTCCACGTGGACTCAGCGTGTCCGCAGGCAGAGTAGGAGCACGACGGTGAGCAGCGAGGTCAACCTGGAAGATCCCACCGACCCTGACGTCGATCTGCGGGTCGCCACCCAGCGCCGCGAACTGGTGCGCCACCCCGGCCCCGTGCTGGGTGTGATCGCCCTCGGCGGCGGCCTCGGCGCACTGGCTCGCTACGGCCTGACCCAACTGTTGCCTGCCCAGCCCGGCCAGTTCCCGTGGGCCACCTTCACGACGAACGTGCTGGGCTGCCTGCTCATCGGCGTGCTCATGGTGTTGATCACTGAGGTCTGGTCGGCTCACCGGCTGGTCCGGCCGTTCCTCGGCGTCGGCGTGCTGGGCGGCTTCACGACCTTCTCCACCTACGCGGTGGAGATCCGCGGCCTGCTGCAGCCCGGCACGGTCGGTATCGCGCTGGTCTACCTCGCCGGCACGCTGCTCGCCGCCCTGCTCGCCACGCTGCTCGGCATCTGGGCCACCCGCGCCGCCACCCGCGCCGCCAACTCTGGCGCCGTCAGCCCGCAACGAGCGGGAGCCACCCGATGACCGGCCACGCACTGCGGCTGACGGTGTTCATCGGCGACGACCACCGGTGGAACCACAAACCGCTCTACCACGAGATCGTCACCAGGGCGAGGGACGCCGGGCTAGCCGGCGCCACCGTGCTGCACGGCCACGAAGGCTTCGGCGCCTCCTCGCTCGTACACACCGACCGTCTGCTCGACGTCGCCGACAGCCTGCCGATCGTCATCGTCATCGTCGACACCGAGGACCGTGTCCGTGGCTTCCTGCCTCAGCTGGACGAGGTGGTCGGCGAGGGCCTGGTCGTCCTCGACAAGGTCGAAATTCTGCGCCACAACGGACAGCAGCCGTCATGACCGCGGTCCTGGTGTTCCTCGGCGCCGCGGTCGGCGCACCGCTGCGCTACCTGACCGACCGCCTCGTCCAAAGCCGGCACGACAGCCCGTTCCCGTGGGGCACCATCAGCGTCAACCTCGTCGGCTGCCTGATCCTGGGTGCCCTCACCGGGGCCGGCACCGCCCTACCACACCCCGTGCTTGCCCTGCTGGGCACCGGATTCTGCGGCGCGCTGACCACCTACAGCACCTTCAGCTACGAGACCCTGCGCCTGGCCGAGCAGAAGGCATACTTCTACGCCGCCATGAACGTGATCGTCAGCGTGGTCACCGGGCTCGGTGCCGCTCTGCTCGCGTACACCACAACCAGCAGCCTCGTTACCTGATGACCAGGCGGAGACGTCCATGTGCTCGTCGGCCAACGCACTGAGCAGGACGCGATGGCGATACCGCGGTTTCGCGTCGATCTGCTTGAGCAGCCGTTCGGGCCTACCAAATCGACACCGGCGCACGGTCCGCGCCCGCAGCCACTTCCCGACGGAGCAGGCCGGGTGGAAATGTCTCTACCTCGCCACGTAGCTCACGAGGTAAGGCCGATCATCCCGGCTACATGATGATCCGCAAGCTCGATCCGCACCATCGTGCCTCAACCGACATGGCTACAAGTACGGGGGCAGAGCCATCGGCGCCGACCCGCGACGTGATCACCTGACAGCGAGTTGATCAGATATCCGATCTACCATGAGGCCTGTCCGAAAGGTAGCCACATGTCGGTTGTATTCGTAAACTACCGAGTCCAGGAGGATCCTGGCTACGCGACTCTCCTTCATCGCGAGCTGTCCGAACACTTCGGGCCGGAAAATGTCTTCCTGGCTTCGCAGTCGATCGAGGCCGGCGACGACTTCGTTCGTGAGGTTTTCACAAGACTGCGTGAATGTGAGGTCCTATTGGCCTTGATCGGTCCCCGGTGGGCCGAAGTCATCGGGCGCGACGGAGCTGTCGACTGGGTTCGCAGGGAGATCGCCGAGGCTCTGGCGGGGGGCATCCTGGTCGTGCCGGTACTGATCGAGAACGCCGACCTGCCGCGCGAGTCGACGCTGCCGGCCGACATCGCGCGGCTATCCCGGTGCCAGGCGGTTCGCCTTCGTCACTACTCGTTCGATGCCGATCTCGCTGCCTTGGTGGACAAGCTGAGACGAGTCGCGCCCGCTCTACAAGAGAGACCGGATCGGGCGAACACGGTGGCGGCCGGCGAACCTTCGATGTACCGGGTCACCAGGGAGCCCGCGACAGACTGCTTGATCGGCGTGATCCCGGGGTCCATCCGCTGGGTACGGAATGTGGACATCTGGGTCAACAGCGAGAACACGGACATGCAGATGGCTCGACACAACGAGTTCTCGGTGTCGGCCATCATCAGGTACTGGGGTGCGTTGCGTGACCTGTTCGGCAGGGTGATCAGCGACGTTGTCGCCGACGAGCTGGCGGCCCGGCTGGGCGACAGAAGGTCACTGGCCCCGGGCACGGCGATAGTCACCGAGGCCGGCGCGCTGCGCGACAGCAACAACGTCAGCCGGGTCATTCACGTCGCCGCCGTACACGGCGAGCCGGGCGCCGGCTTCCGGCAGGTGCAGAACATCGACACGTGCGTCACCAACGCCCTGGCCCAGGCGGAGGCCCTGGCCGACGAGGATCCTGCCCTTCGCACAGTGCTGTTCCCGTTGCTCGGTACCGGAACCGCCACCGGCGCGGGCCTGGAGGCGACGGCGCGCACGATGTTGCTCGCGGCCCTCGCCTTCCTGGCCGACCGGCCGCGAACACGGCTGCACACCATTTACTTCCTCGCGTACACCACGGGCGAACGGTCGGTTCTCGAGCAGGTCGCACGTAGGCTCCCGCTAGCGCCACTCGATGAGCGGTAAGCCCGATTCAGGCGCCGGCCCGCAGGTGCGGGATCAGCTGCTGGAGGGTGGTCGCCGCGTTGCGGGCCGCCAAGGGCTGACGCTTCTCGTTCTTCTTCTGGTCGGCGTGGTCGGAGATCCCCCGGACAACCAGCCAGTCCGGCTGCGGCGGCGGAGCCTCGTGGCAGAACTGGACGAGTCCGCCGGACTCCGTGTCCACCGCGAGAACCTTCTCGTTGACCGTCTGCAGATAGGTCCGGATCCGGCTGTCGGCGTCGGTGATGACGGCGTCACCGGAACCAATGGGACCGGAAAACACCCGGAACTGCCCGCCCGCTGATTTGAAATGTGGCATTTCGCCGTAGTCGTCGAAGAAGGAGTTCATCGCGTGCGTGATGGCTGCGGGGGCCGGCCACCCCTCGCCGCGGTAGTGCATACCGTCCGCCGCCTCGCGGCGGAGGTCGTAGTAGAACACGCGATCGGCGACGACCACGTCGCCGATCCTCAGCTTCTCGTAGATGGCGCCGCCGACGCCCACGATGACGAAGATCGCGGGATTCCATGCGTCCCGGAGCTTCTCCAACGTAGGCATGATCGAACGGTTGCCCTGCTGGAGCGTACGTGCGGCCACCAGCGGGGCCGGGCCGTCCGCCGCGTCCACCTCTCCCATGTAGAAGCGCTGGCCGGTGGCGTCATCCGGTTTCGCGGTGAGACCGAAGACGTCGGCGACCGCCGTGGATTCGACGGCCTTGATCGTGACCACGCCGATGCCCCGCGCCCGCTTAACGGGATGGGGCAGCGGGGACGGTTGATTGATGACGATGCCGGAGTTCACCTCGCGGATGTTCGTGTTACCACCATTGAAGGTGAACTTCGTGTTGCTCGTGTTGTTCACGCGCCGGCTCCTCCGTCATTTCCCCCGTTGTTGGTCTGATAGCTGATGCCCGACATGAGTTTTTCAATGCTCAGGGTGCTGCCGACCATGTTGAAGCTGGTGCTGGTCATGATGCTCGTGGCCTTCTTCTCGAACATGGAAGTGTCCACCTCGTGTTCGCGAAGAAAGTCCTCCGTGGCCTTGAGGATCCGCTGCTCCACGATCTTCATGTGATCGTGGATCGTGGTGTGGTCCTGCTCGGCGTTGTCCCAGGCGTCGGTGACCTCCTGACGTATCGCCACCTCGGGTCCGATCGGTCGGCGTCGGGGCCTGGCCATCCGGTCCCGTCTTGCCCACCAGGCCCAGCCGAGTACGAACGGAAGCTCCAGCAACTGCCAGATCCGCACGACGTCCGCGGGAAGGGAAAGAACTCCGCGTGCCGCCCAGCGGAGCATCGCGTTCAGGCCGAGCGCTTTGTACCGGTCGACGACCTGGAAGCGATCCGGGATCCGGGTGAGCGCACACGTCGCGACGTCGAGGCTCATCGACCTGCCCTTGACACTGACCCGGATGAGCACGGTGGCGATGAGCTTCCCGTCGTAGATCGGGATGCTGGTCTCGAGGAAATGATCACCGACCCGCCGGTGGTCGTCGATGATCTCCCTGATCTCTCGCTTTCCCAAGCGGCTGCGGAGGAGGTCGCTGCCCACGGGGAGGTCGGTGCCGGCGGCGTAGATGCGATCACGCACCCGCAGGCTCGGGAGGCTTTCCGCGCCGGAGTCCGAGCCGAGAGCCGTCAGTTCACGACGCAGCGTCTCGACCAACCTGTGGGCCTTGAACGGGGGCTTGTCGTATTCGCGCTGCTGAAGACTCCCCTCGCCGGGCCGGAGCAGCTGCACGCCGATCGGCGGCAACCAGCGGTTCACGAGCTTTCCACTGCCGAGAAATGGCGACGGCACCTCGGACTGCGTGAGGAAGTCCAGCGGGTCGCGCTCGTCATGCCGGTGGGGCGGGCGCTGGTAGATGACGGTCTGATGGTCCTGCTGTTCGTCGATAAGCTTCTCCCGACGGGTGAGCTTCCGCGGTCGCAACGTTGGCGTGCGTGCCATCGCGACGAGCAGGACCCAGCGCAGCGCTCCCGCGATGGTGGCGCAGGCGACGAGCACGGCGGCGGTCACGGCAACGGAGCTGACCGCCGACGTGACCGACGTGCCGGACAGGTACCACACCACGACCGGGGCGACCAGGAAGATCAGCAGCCCGAAAGCCATGACCTTGAGCAGTCGTTTTTTGGCATGCAGTTCGAGATCGGCGGAGGTACGGGTCCACCGCGCCTTGCGGAGTCCCCACCGCCGGGACACCTCGGTGACCTGATGCCTGAGGACATCGGGTGTGTCGCGGACGATCTTGGCGAGCAGGAGGCACACGGCGACGGCACAGAGGACGAGCACCACCGTGAGCGGGCCGCTGAACGCCACGCAGGCGATCAGTACGCCGAGCAGCACGAGAAGGTACGCGGTGTCGAGATACCAGGACCGCCAGCCGTGCCGGACGATCGGCACGAGGTCGAAGCCGTACGAGGGCGCGACCCGGTGCCGGGCGTCGTTGTGGACCTTCCGGATCACGAGGTCCCGAAACCGCCTGTCGACGTAGACGCCCGCGCACAGGTGGAGGGTTGCCTCGGAGTCGCGAGGCGGCTGCTCATCGTGATCGCCTGTGGACGGTGGTTCGGCGGTGACCAGTGTTTCGCTCACTGCGCCCCCTTTCGGGCCCAGTCAAAGGCTTCAGGCAGGCGATGATGCACGATCGCCCGGATCAATCGCTGATCAAACATGTATCAGCTGGTCGGACGCGATTCTTTCCAAGGTAGCGCGATACGAAATCGCCTTCTGTTTCAAATGACACGCGCCGCGCGATACCTCACCACCCGAGGCGCGCTCACCCTCACGGGGCGTCACTTTTCCCTGTTGTCGCAGGTAGATCCGTCGCCGATGGACAACTTGTGGACAACTTCGTCGGGGGCGTCTCTCGCGGATTTGGCGGCCGCTACACTGCCGTCCTGCTGAGTCGGCCACGGCAAGGGGAGTACTTGCGATTCATCTGTCAAAAATCAACTCCACATCGGAGGCAGCACCTTCGCCGACACAACGCATTGTGGTCGTGTGCGCCGTCTCCGTATTTCTCGTGCTCGGGAACTCCCCCGTGGCCACGGCGCAACAAAGCGTGCCCAATCCGCCCTGGCCGTCCCACTGCCCCCTGCGCCTCGGTCTCGTCGTCGACCAGTCGGACTCGATGGCGGCCAAGTTCGGCGAGGTGCGCGAGGCTGCGAGCAACGTCGTCGATGCCTTGCGGGACAAGCGTTCCGAGATCTCGATCATCGGATTCGGCACCGATGCCGAGGTGATCAGGTCGGACGTCGATACGTCCGACGACGACGCCCGCCACCAGCTCAAAGACCAGATCGACGGGCTCTCCGCCCACGACGGGGACGACAGCGCGACGAATTGGGAAGCCGCGCTGCTGGCCGCGAAAGAATTCCGGCTCGACGTCGCCGTGCTCGTCACCGACGGATTTCCGAACGTCTACGGCAGTCCTCCAACGCAAGGCGAGGACCAGGCCATCGCTGCCGCCACCGCCGCGGCGAACCAGTTGAAGCAGAACGGCACGCGACTAACCGGCGTCGGCATCGAGCTGGACGAGACCGGCGCGCGGAATCTGGAAAGCATCACCGGCCCCGGCCGCGGCGACGACTACTTTGTTACCGACACGGCCGGACTTTTGCGGCAGCTCTACAAAATCGTGGCGAGCTCGTGCGGCGTGCCGCTCGCCGCGCTGCCGCAGCCGGAACCGCCAGATTTTCCCTGGACCGAAGTTGTCCTCGGTGCGCTCGGTGCGCTGGCCCTGATCGGTGCGGTCGCCTACGGGCCGCACCGAAGACGCGGCGCCGCGACCACCGCGCCCGCACCGGCAGGCGCCGGCGGCGCCATCGCCAAGGACGGACGCATCGACCACTCGGACCTCACCAGACGACTACGCGGCATCCGACCCGACGAGCAAAACACCGACGCCACGAAGGACCGACCATGACCCGCCCTGTACTCGGCATCGACCTCGGCACCACCTATTCGTGCGTCGCGCACCTCGACGAGTACGGGCGGGCCACGGTACTTCCCAACCAGGAGAGCGACCTCACCACGCCGTCTGTCGTGTTCTTCGAGGAGACCGGCAGCGTCACGGTCGGCAAGTTCGCCAAGAACGAGCTGAAGAACGAGCCGGGCCGCGTCGTCGACCTCATCAAGCGGCATATGGGCGAGGAGGGCTTCACCGTCGAGATCGACGGCGAGGAGCGGTACCCGCAGGCCATCTCCGCGCTGATTCTCAAGCAGGTCGTGGAGGACGCGCTCGGCGTGCTCGGCGTCGACGCGCCGGCGGAAGGACCGCTCGCGGACGTCGTCATCACAGTGCCGGCGTACTTCGGCGCGGCGGAGCGCCAGGCGACCCGCGACGCGGGCGAGATGGCTCGGCTGAACGTGGTGAACATCATCAACGAGCCGACCGCGGCCGCGATCGCCTACGGGCTGGCCGCGCCCGGTGAGAACCGCAGCGTGCTCGTGTACGACCTCGGCGGCGGCACGTTCGACGTCACGATCATCAACGTGTCGCAGAACGAGGTTCGGGCGATTGCGACGGGCGGCGACCACCAGCTCGGCGGCGCCGACTGGGACGACCGCCTCGCGGACCTGATCTGCGAGAAGTTCCAGGAACAGCACCCGGGTTCCGATCCGAGGGCCGACCTCGACGCGGCCGGCACCGTCGCGTTGCTGGCGGAGGAGGCCAAGCGGGCGCTCACCCGGCGCGACACCTACAGCAGCACGATCGTCGCGCACGGCGAGCGGGCCAAGATCGAGATCTCGCGCAAGGAGCTCGAGGAGTGCACAGCCGACCTGCTCGGCAGGACGCTCGACTTCACCCGTGACGTCCTCGGCCACGCGCGGGAGAAAGGCGTGGACAAGATCCACGAGCTGCTGCTCGTCGGTGGCATGTCCCACTCCCCCGCCGTCAAGCAGCGGCTCGTCGACGAGTTTCCCGACCTGCCGACGCCGCAGCTCGCCGACCCGGACCAGATCGTCGCCAAGGGCGCGGCCCTGTTCGCCGCGAGCAGCGTCGACGAGACGGACGGCTCGGCCGCCCCGATGGGCGGCCTGCGCGGCCGCCCCGCGATGCCCAAGATCGTCGACGTCACGTCGAAGGGCTACGGGATCGCCATTATCCGCGACCGGCGCAACCCGGACGCCGGGCGGATCGTGTCGTGGCTGATCCGGCCAAACGACGAGATCCCCGCCGCGCCGCGCGGCACCTTCCGCACCATCGAGGACGGCCAGGAGATGGTGGAGATCGCGGTCTACGAGTCGACGACCGACGTGCTGAGCGAGGAGCTGCCGGACAATCTCGAGCTCGTCAAGGGGGACCTGGTCGGGCTGCCGCCGAACCAGCCCGCAGGACAGCCGCTCGAGGTCTCGTTCAACCTCGAGGCCGACGGCATCCTCCGGATCACCGCGGTCGCGAGCAACGGCAAGGAGCTCCGGCTGGAGGCCAAGATCAGTGGTCTGGTGCCGGAGGAGGTGAAGCGGGCCCCACTGCCCGCCCTCCAGCGGTGAGCGAGTGGCACTTCGACAAGGACCGGTTCGTCGACGAGGTGCTCAAGCCGGTGCAGGACGGCTGGCGGCCCGATGAGGACCTGTTCCGGGTCTACCTGTTGCCAGCCGATGTCACCGACGGCGGCATGGTGCGTGCGGCGCTCGCCGGGATCAACCGCCAGCTCGGCAACCAACAGTACCGTGGATTCAAGCGGGCGGTTGACCATCTGCGGGCACAGCACAAGGCGGCGACGGCGACCCTCACGGACCCGACGAAGCTGACGGCCCACCGGGTCGCCGTGTCCGCGCACACGCGAGAGCTGGGCACCGGCCTGCGACAGCGGCTGCTCGGAGCCCCCGGACTGTCCGAACAGGACATCCGGGTGCTCGTCCGGAGCTCGAACGGTGCGCTGACCCGGACCTCGGTCCTCGCAGCGCTGGCGGAGATCGGCGCTCGGCAGCTCGAACCCGTGGCACTGCCAGCCTCACCGGAGCCCCGCCAGTGGCCGGAGACCCGCAACCTGCTCGGCCAGCTACGCCAGGCCTCGCTGTGGGAGTACTTGTCCGGCACGCTCCGCGGCACGCGGACCACCACGCGCGAACTCGCGGCGCGGCGCGAGGAGCTGCGCGTGTCCCGGGACGCGGACACCACGGCGGAAACGACGCTGCTGAAGCGGATCCAGCAGTGGCTCGACAGTGATGAGCTGACAACCGCACTGCGCCACGAGCTGCTCGCTGGCCTCATGGCACAGGTGCCGTACGGCTACGCGAAGGTCGCCGCGGCCACCGAAGCCGTCGCGGAACGATTGCGGGCACTGGGTTTGCCGCCTGATCCGGGCGACACGGCGTACGCGGCGTGGTGCCAGCGCACAAGCACGGCGAGCACCGAGCCCGCGTGGCGCGACGACTACCAGTCCGCGCTCCGCGACCTGCGGCTGCGCCACGCACTCGCGGTGCTGGACGGGCAGCCCGGGTTGGCGGACGAGTGGCGCGAGCGGCGTACCGAGCTGGCCGCCCGGCTGGCCGAGCTCGACGCCGAGATCGCACGGTGCGCGGAGCTCGAACGCCGCGACGTCGAAGCGGCCGTGGCCGGCTACTACCGGATCCGCGAGCGGCTCGCCGACCGGGATGTCGACGCGGCCATCGAGCGCTGCCCGCCTGCGCGGCCATCGTCGGCCACTGCCGCCGTACGGGACGGCCAGGTCGTCGTGTCGTGGCGGCCGACCAGCGCGCGGGCCGGTCGCATCGGCTACCGCGTCACGCGCGGTGGCAAGCTCGTCTGCGAGGAGACTGGCGGTCACGAGGTCGTCGACGAGGATCCACCGGGCGGCACGCCGCTGGTCTACGAGGTTCACACGGTCCGTGACGGCAACCCCTCGACGCGGCCGGCCCGTAGCGCCACGGTCACGGTGCTGCGCGGCGTGCTCGACCTGGTGCTGCGCGGCGAACCCGACCGGATCTCCGGTCGCTGGCGCCTGCCGCCCGGTGCGTCCGGCGCCGTCGTGCTGCGTGACGGAACCCCGGTCCGGGACGTGCGGTCCGCCACCTTCGAGGACACCGACGTGCGTGCCGGGCGCGGCTACGGCTACGTCGTGAAGGCGACCTACCGCCTGGCCGACGGCACGACGGCCGAGAGCGACGGCGTGCACGCTTCCGCGCGGTGCCAGGAGATCCCCGGCGCCGTGACCAATCTGGTCGCCGAGGCGGACGGCGACCAGCTGGTCGTGCGCTGGACGCCACCCGCGCGGGGCGATGTCGAGATCCTCGAGCTGCGCGCGGGCACGAGCCCGCCGGCCCACGAGGTAGTGCCGGTGTCGAAGGCACGCACCTACGGCGCGCCGGTGCGCGAGGCGTCGGGCGCCGGGCGGAGCTGGCTGCAGGCGAAGTTCAACACTTCGACGAAGCGCCAGAAGCTGCTCCCGGTGACCGTGCTGGGCGAACTGGCCGCTATCGGAACCCCGTGCGTGGTCGATATCCGGCATGGCGCCGTCCGGTCGCTGCGCGTCGATCGACTCGGCCCGACCGTCCGACTGACGTGGGAATGGCCGGCCGGCGCGACCTCGGCACGGGTCGTGTGGCGCACGACCACGAAACCCGCCGGGCCGACGGACCCGGACGCGACCGTGCTCGACGTGACGCGGGTGACGTACGACAGCCGCGGCGTCTCAATCACCGTGCCGGCCGGCCGGCACTGGTTCGGGGTCTGCACCACGCTGGTCGACGGTTCGACCCGCAGCTTCGGTCCCCTCGTTTTCGAGCAGGAGTCGACGGCGGTGTCCATCCGCTACTCCGTCGAGCGCGGGTGGTCGCTGCGGCGCACCCGGCGGATCCTCGTGGTGAACGGCGGGCCAGACCTCGCGGTGCCGCCGATCGTGCTGGTCGCGAAGTCGGGGGTGCGGCCGCTCGACGCGAGCGACGGCCGGCAAATTCTCGTTACGGAGGCTGGTGTCGCGCCGGTGCGCGCCGAGTTCACCGTGCCGTCCGAGCTGCGGCGGCCGGTCTACGTCCGTGCCTTCTCCCGCGACGAGGGCGTGCATCTGGTGCCCGCCAGCCCTGGGCAACTCGTACTCACCTGAGGACTCACTCGTGACCAAGACGAAATGCCCGTACTGCTGGACGAGTCACCGGCGCAACGAGCTACACATGCGGTGCGGGGAACGCTGCGAACACAAAGGCGAGACCTTTGTGGAGCGTCAGCTCAAGAACGGCCGCTGCCCGCACGGACAGCTCCCGCAGAGCCGCCGCGTGTGCCCGAACTGCGGGCGGGAGCTCCTGCGTGAGTACGTCGACAGCGGCGGCCGCAACATCGCCGTGATCGGCTCGTCCGACTCCGGCAAGAGCACGTGGGTCGGTGTGCTGGTGCACGAGTTCCAGCGCGGCCAGGTGAACGAGCGGTTCGTCGGGATGTCGCTCGACCTGCTCGGCGAGGAGTCCCGGTTGCGTTACCAGCGTGACTTCGACACCCCGCTGTTCGAGGAACACCGCCCGCTCAGGCAGACCGCGTCGGCGCGGGTCAGCAGACCGGAGCCGCTGATGTTCAGCCTCCGGTTCCGGCGGGAGCGCAAGCTCGGGTCGGCCCGCGTCGCACCGGTGGTCACGGTGTTCTACGACACGGCGGGCGAGGACGTCGCCCGCGCGGCGGCGATGGACGAGCTGATCAATTACCTCGACGCGGCCGAAGGGATCATCCTGCTGCTCGATCCCGTGCAGATGCCCAAGGTTCGCGACCTCGTGGGTACGAACGGCGCGAAGACCCGTTTCACCGACCAGCTGCACGTCCTCAACCGGCTCGGCGAGCTGCTCAGGGAACGCAGCGCGGGCCCCGTCAGCCGGCGCCTGCGCACGCCGCTCGCGATCGCACTGACCAAGCTGGACCTGCTGCCGGAGACGCTGCCGCCCGCGTCCCCGCTGCGCCAGCCGTCCCGGCACGTCGGCGTCTACGACGAGCCGGACGGGCTCGACGTGCACGAGGAGGTCCGGGCCTGGCTCGACCAGTGGTACGACCCGGCCTTCGACCGCAGCATCGCGAACACGTTCGAGACCTACCGGTACTTCGGGCTCTCCGCGCTCGGCGCACCGCCGGTGGACGGTGACCACCTCGCACCGGCGGGCGTGCACCCGTACCGCCTCGAGGACCCCATGTTGTGGCTGCTCGCGCGTTTCGGAGCCATCAAGATGATGAAAGGCAAGCGATGACCATTCACCAGCTGCACTACACGTCGTGTGAGGACGGGCTGGAGGGCATCCAGGGTTTCCAGGTCAGCGCGCTGACCGCGGGAGCGCCGAAGCCGCTGGTGGACCTCGCGGTGCGGACCAGCGCCTACGAGGTGGGGCCGGGGCTCGCCGCCGCCGATGAGTCGAACCTCGACACGTTCCCCGTGGCATTCGGGTATGTCCGCACCGGCCGGTCCGCCGCGCTGTTCCAGACCCGGTACACGGGCGCGGACTTCACCGGGCGGACCGGCAACTACTTCGCCCACGCGCTGCTGCTCGGCGATGCGGAGTCCGAGCTCGGCAACACGCTGCCGATCGACATGTGGCGCAGCCCCACCTGGGTCCACACGCGACCTGCCGGCACGGACCTCCCCGCGGCCGGCACGCTCCCGCCGGGCCCGGACACGAGCCCGCCCAGCATCCGGCAGTTCCTGTCCGAGCCGGCCCGCGCCGACGGGCTGGCACGGATGATCAGCGCGGTGCAGCGCGTACTGGTGGGCGGGCGCGGCCGCGTCGTGCTCGTCGTGCCGGACGACCGGACGGCCGCGCTGTGGCTGGCCGCGCTGTGCCGGTCCTTCCCGCGCCCGTTGGGACTCGGCATCTCGTTCGTCACGTACACGTCGCGGCCGGAGGACGCCGGCGTGCTAGTCAGCTGCACGACACCGGACGTGCTGCTCCCCAGCTACGGCGACTTCACCGTCGTGGACCTGGTCGAGACCGGCACAGCCGAGGAACCCACCCGCTACGCGGAGATGATGGCCGCGCTGTGGGGGCTCGGTGGCGTCCTGACCGCGATCATGCCGGCCGAACGCCTCGTACCGCCGCTCTCGCCGGGCGAGCTCGAAACCTACGCCGTGCTGATCGGGTGCACGGCGGACCTGTCGTCTGCGCTGGGCACCCCGGAGCAGCTGCTGCTCGACGCGGTGGCCCTGGCCGTCGAGCGAATGCCGGGGACACTCACGGATGCCGGCTGGCGACGGGTCGCCGATCTGCTGCGGGCCGGTGGTGGCCCGGCCGACCTACGTCGCTGGGCCGAGCTCCTCGACGCCGCGCTCCGACGGGGCGGACCGGTGCCTGCCGAACTGCTCGGCACGTACTATCTCGCCGCTCTCGCCGCACCGGAACGCCTGTGGCTCCCCCAGCTCGACGCCGCGCAGCTGGACCAGGTCGCGGCGGAGGCCGTGCTCCCGGCGATGACGGATCCCGGCGCGAACTTCCTGCTCGACCGCGTGGCCGAACACCCGGAACTCCGTGCGGCCACGCTGCGTGCGCTCGAACACCGGCTCGCCGATCCCGATCAGCTCGTCCCGCTCGGCACATCGCTGACGCCGCATGCCGCACAGGTCATCCGGAAGATCGGCGGCAGCGGCCGGGTCGCGCACGTCGCCGACGTGGCACTGGCTCGGGGCGGCCGCAAGGACCGGGTTTCCGTACTGGCGCGAATCGTCGAGGACGGCGAGGTCGACCGGCGATCGCTGGGTCCTCTGCTGTGGCCGGCCGATGTGTCCACATCGGACGCCGAGCGTGCGGTGACGGCACTGCCCCGGGACGTGCTGGCCGACACCGGCCTGCTGCACCGGATCGTGAAGGGCACGCTGGAGCAGGCCGGTCGCGACGAGCTGGGGCCTGAGCACACCCGGCTGGTCGACGCGCTGCTCGCCCCCGGCATGGCTGACGTGATCCCGCGGGACGACGCGGCGACGCTCAAGGCGAGCGCGCTCATCGGCCACTTCCGCGAGGCCACACCGAAGGACGACCCCGACGCCCGGGTCGCGGACGGCCTGCGGCTGCTGCAATTCCTCTCGAGGCCGGCGCAGGAGCGGCTGCTCGACGCCCTCGCCGGGTACGCGCTGCGTGCCGACAGCCGGCGCCACCATGAGCTGCTCGAAAGGTCGCTGCGGGAGACGAACGGCCAGTTCTTCAAGGCCTACGACGAGCAGGCACGAGCACGCCTGGCCAAGGCCAACCCGAACAACGTGGCCTCCGTGATCGTGCTGTGGTCGGGCGTCTCCGACAAACGGATCCGCCAGCGGCTCCTCAACGAGACGCTCGTGGCCGCCGTCGCACGACGCAAGTCCAAACATCTCGACCAGATCGGCGAACAGCTCAAGTCGGCCGCGGTCAAGTCGCGGATCAGCGTGTCGGCACCGAAGGGCAGTTGGTCCAAGTGGTGGCGCGATTGGCGGTCGGCGCACGAGCAGAACAAGGGGCTGCTGAGCCTGCTCGGTCTGCGGAGGGGGCGCTGATGGGCTACCTCATCGGGTTGGTCGCCTTGGGGTTCTTTCTGTACTACGTGCTCCCACCGGTGCTGTCCGTCATTTTCTACGCCCTCGCAACGTTCCTCTCCCTCAGCGCGGCGGTCGCGTTCGTGATCGGCCTCTTCGAGTTCGTGTCCGCGGCCTTCGGCGGCTTCACCCCGTACGGTCCGGCCGCACACCTGCGAATCGGCCCCGAGTCGAGGAAGGCCGGCGCCGATCCCGCGTACCTCAGCTACTACGCCGGTCCCGTGCTGCTCGACTACCGCAAGGTGCTGACGCAGACGTACGGGCGGATGTGGGCGAAGATCGTCGACGACGACCCGAAGGACCGGGTCGTCCCGTCGCAACCCCGGTCGCTCGTGGGCAGGACGTGGACGTGGGCGCGGGACTCGGAACTACACGCGGCCATCAAGTACCCGGGCGCGGTGATGGTGGTCGCGGGGCTGGTCGGGGGCGCGCTGGCCGCCGCTGTGTTCTTCGCAGTCGTGTCGGTGGTGTTCGCAGTTCTTCTCGGGCTCCTCGTGGTGTTCGCGACAGCGACCGCCGGCGGGTCGCGGGTGCTCGAGGTGGCCATGCTGTGGATACGCGGCATCACCATCGAGTGCGGCACCTGTCACGTGCGCGCCACGCGCCCGATCTACCGCTGTCCTGAGTGCCGGGCCGAGCACCGGAAGCTGTTGCCGGGCATGGCGGGGGTGCTGCACCGCACCTGCCGGTGCGAGACCATCCTGCCGACCCTGTTGCTGAACGGCAAGGCGAAGCTGCCGGCCCAGTGTGTGGAGTGCAAGGCGCAGCTGCCGATCCGCGGTCTCACCGCGCCGACGGTGCACGTGCCCGTGATCGCGGGACCGACGGCCGGCAAGTCCGTGTACATGTTCTCGGCCGTCAGCCGGTTGATGTTGCTGGGCAACGGTTTCGAGTTCGCGGACGAGCGGGCGAAGCAGGAGTTCGAGCGAAACCTCCAGCGCGGCGTGCTCGACGACCCCAAGCGCGCGATCAAGACCGCGATCGCGCGGCCGAGGGCCTACAACGTGTACGTCGGCGAGGAAGGCGTCCGCGCCCGGCGGCTGCTCTACCTGTATGACCCTGCCGGTGAGATCCCGGAGAGCCCGGACCAGCTGGCCGAGTCCCAGTTCCTCAAGCACACCAAGGGCGTCGTGTTCGTTGTTGACCCGTTCTCGCTCCGGCAGGTGCGCTCCGAGACGGACCGCTCGCTGCTCGGCCGGATCCGCGCGTCGAACACCATTCCGAAGGCCTCGCTGGAGCGGTTCGTGGAGGCGCAGCGGGAACACCGCAGCGTCAAGGCGGGCGCGCTGCTGAAGATTCCGGTGGCGGTGGTGCTGACCAAGGCCGACGGACTGATCGAGTCGGCCGGTACCAACCACCCGTACGCCGGCCGGTCGTCGGCGACCCGTGCCGAGCGGGACACCGCCGTCCGCGAGTGGCTGAACGAGATGGGCCAGCGGGACCTGCTGACCTCCATCGACAACCACTTCGCCACGGTGGCGTACTTCGTCGTGAGCTACCAGGACGCGCGTGACGTAACCACACACGACTCCGCGACGGGCGGAGTCGTCAACGACGACCCCGCCGCACCGGTGCTGTGGTTGCTCGACAGGAAGGCCGTGCGATGAACAACGTGCCCAAGGCGGTGGCGACCGGCCGACGGGTGGCGGTGGTGCTGCTGGCCATCGCCGTGGTCCTGACCCTGCTCGGGATCGTCCTGCTCGTCGGCATCATGGCCAGCCAGCCGGTCACCGTCTAGTCGTTGGCCGCCACCTTGTACACCACGACCTCGGCGAACCGCACGACACGCTCCTCGTCGCGGTATCCTGGCCTGCGCGCCTCCGCGACGCGCCCGTCCAACGCCTCGTCCGCGGTGGCCCTGGTGCCGACGGCGCGGTGTTGGCGCCGGTCGAACTCGGCGCCCTCGTCGGCGGAGAACGCCTCGATCCCCTGCCGGTCGAGGATCATCGTCACGTCCTCGACCACGTCGGCGCACAGCCGGGCAGGATCGGCGTCCTCGCGTACCGCCAGCGCCCTGCTCCGCCAGTCGTCCGCCAACTTGATCAGCTCGCGCAGCGAGGGCTGCAGGGTCGCCTTGGACTCGGCCCGGCGGAGCCGCTCGTTCTCGTTGTGCAGTCGGTCGTTGACCTCGTTCAGGAACTTGCTCTGCGCGTGCAGGCCCGAGAGCTCGGTCCGGATGTCGCTGAGCGCCTTCTCGATGTCGGTGGGCACCTCGGTGTCGTTCTCCACACGACGAAAAATAGTGAGCCAGGACCAGAAAATCAAGTCGGAGAGGTATGTACAGCATATTCGTGAACTACCGCCGAGAGCCGCACGAGATGGCAGTGGCGGCCATTGCCGAAAGGCTGCAGCACTATTTCGGTGACGACGAGGTGTTCATCGACAACGGCATCCCGTCCGGTGAAGAATACCCGGCGACAATCGAGACCCGGCTGGGTGGCTGCACCGTGCTCGTCGCGGTGATCCACAAGGGATGGTCGGACACGCTGAAGGACCCGCCGCAGAAGGACTGGGTGCGCGACGAGATCAGGATCGCGCTCGAGCGGACCATTCCGGTGATCCCGGTTCTCCTGGGGGACGCGGAGATGCCGAAACCGGCTGACCTGCCGCCCGACATCGCAGCGCTCGCGCTCCGCCAGGCGGCGCCGGTCGGCACGACAACCTTCATCGCCGACCTGCACCAGTTGAAGAGCCGTCTCGAAAAGCACGTGCACCCGGACGACACGCCGCCTCCGGAAAAACCCATCACGAAACCGAAGCGGACCTGGTTGCGTTTTCTCGCCTGGACGGTCGGCTCGTTTCTGCTCACCCCACTCCTCTTCTACACGTCGAAGACGTCGTGGGAGTTCTTCGCCTTTCCCGCGTTCATCTCCGCGGTGGCGATGGCACTGGTGACGACGTTCACGGCCGTCGCGACGCTCTCGTCGAGACGCGTGACCGACCGCTGGACGAAACGCGTCGGCAAACGTGGGGTACGCGACATGCTCGCCTCGTTCTCGCCGATCCCTGCGATCCTCATCGTCTTCGGCGCGATCTCGGCCATCGACGTGGCCACCGAGGACGGCCACGTCGAGGACTGGGAGACGCTTCTTCTCGCGACCTTCTTCGTGGTTCTCGTCTGGTTCGTGTGGACCTTCATCCGGCGTGCCGTCGCGCGGGAAGAGGCATGGCCTCCCCCGGTGACGACCGAGCACTCCGTCTTCCGCCGGGCCGCGCACCGGTTGGAGCAACGGCTGACCACCGACCGGGAGTGGCGGCGCGACCGCACGCGGGCCATGCAGCGGGAAGCGGTGTCGATCTACCTCGACCTCGCGACGGCCCGGAAGGACCTGGGCGTCCGGGGCAGCGTGCCGATCAACCAGTGGGTGCGCAGCGGCTACACGAGCGAGACGATCCCCTGCCTCGGCTGGTTCGCCAGCATCGTCGCGCTCGACGTCGTGGCGGCGTGGGTTGTGATCTTCGGCGGTCCCGTCCCCGGCCAGCCACTTCGGGTGGTCGGCCTCACGATCGCGATCGCCACGTTGTTCGCCGCGGCGGGAGTGTTCGCGAGCTACCTGCACGACCGGCGCGACACGCGACTCTGGATCGCCGAGATCGTCGAGTGGCAGAACAAGCTCGGTCCGCTGATCTTCTGCGCGCACGACGCCCCGCCACGACAGGAGCGCGGGTGAGCGGGAAGGTCTTCGTCAACTACCGGCAGCGCGACGCCGCGGACAACCTGCTCCCGCACGCGCTGCTGGTCGAGGCGCTTGCTGACCGACTGTCCGTCCATTTCGGACGAGAGACGGTCTACTTCGACACCACGCTGCGGCTCGGCGAGCCCTATCCCTCGGCCCTGCGTGCGCGGCTCGCGGAGACCGAGGTGCTGGTCGTGGTGATCCACTCCACCTGGCTCGCCGACCTCGCAGACCGCGCCGGCAGGCGCACGGACTGGGTGCACGACGAGATCGCCGACGCGCTTGCGAACGGTATCCGGCTGCTGCCCGTGGTGCTCGCCGGCGCGAGTATGCCGAGACACCAGGACCTCCCCGAGACCATCCGCGAGATGGCGAACGTGCAAGGGATCAAGCTGCCGTTCGGGTCGCTCGCAGCCAGGCTGGACACCGTTGTCGCCGAGATCGAGCTGGTCGTGGCCCCGTCACCACCGGGACCAGTGGTGACGGTCGAACCGCCGCCGGACCGGAGCAGTCTCGGTGCGGCGCTGGGAGTGCTGCTGTTGTGCGTCCTGGTCGGCGCCGCGGGCGCGGCGACGGAGCTGGCGCCGTTCCCGGAGCTGTCCGCCGTCTGGACTGCGATCCTGTTCGCCGTGGTGTTGACGTTCTTCCTGCTGATCATCCTCGCCGTGAGCGGGTCCCGGTTCGCGCTGCGCGGCCCCATGAACTGGCTGGACGAACGGTTGGCCCGCACGGCGAACCGCGCGTTCGTGGTGTTCGGCGTCGGGGTTTGCCTGCTCGGGCTGTTGATGACGGCGCTCATGGTCGTGGGCCGGTTCGGGCTCAGCACCGACTCGGTGCTGCTGCTCATGATCACCATCGTGATGATCACGGTCGGGTTCATGGGGGTCGTGTGGCTGCGCAACCAGGAGCGCACACCGGACTGGCCCGCGAAGCCCGTCGCCCCGGAGCCGTACTGGGTGCGACGGGCCTGTGTGGAGCTGGAGACGCGGCTCAACGCGTGGCAGGCGCCGTTGCCGCTCGCCCGGCAGCAGGACGCCCAGGTGGCGCTCGCCGGGATCCGGGCCGTGGTCGCCACGATGACCGCGCCGGAGGAGGTCGGACTGTTCGCTTGGTGGCGCAAGCGCAGCCCGTGGGTCACGCTGACGCACGCCGGGCTCGTGGCGGCGGCGCTCGTGATGGCCATCCTCGCGCTGGTGCTCGACTGGGTCGCCGGCGGGCCGGACGTGGTGAGCGTCCTGTGGTGGCTCGGCGCGGTGGTCGTGATCGCCGGCGCGCACGTCGGGGCCGTGGCGTTCGAGTACGGGTACTACCGTGCCCAGATCGATGCCGTCGGCCGCACCGTCGAGGATCGGTTGGCTTCGATGGACGACCGGCTTGCCGTACTCAGTCGGCCGGGGCTCATCGCGGCACATTGCCTGCGCTTCGACTAACAGCGTTCCGAAAGGGCAGGCACACCTGCCTAACCTCGATCTTTCATCTGCCCCTCGGGTGAGGGGTGTGGCCCGGTTCGCATGTGGTGGCTGGCTTTGGGCAGGTGTGAACTGCGGCGTTGGGGCCGCTGGGTGTTCTGGTGTCCTTTCGCGGGGGTTG